>CADCOJ010000026.1 GCA_902803075.1 Oscillospiraceae bacterium
GACAGCCACACGGCCTATGTCTCCGGCTCGTATCTGTCCGATTCCAGGCCGACGTCCGTCGTTGATCCTGTTACGACCACGACGCCCTCTCCCTCTAACAGCTCCAAGGCTGTTGAGATTGCCAACTATGCCATGTCCTTTGTCGGCTACAGCTACGTCTGGGGCGGCGCAAGCCCCTCGACCGGCTTCGATTGCTCCGGCCTCATGTACTATGTCCTTACCACCTACGGCTACAAGATGAACCGAGTAGCTGATGATCAAATGGATCAAGGCACATACGTCTCGCGCGATTCGCTGCAGATCGGTGACCTTGTCTTCTTCGGCAGCGGGAACTATGCGAACCATGTGGGCATGTATATCGGCAACAACAACTTTGTCCATGCATCCACGCCCTCCACCGGCGTCCGCATCAACTCTCTGGACGAGACTTACTACAAAACGCGCTACATCGGTGCACGCCGCATTATCACGGGCTGAGACTGACCGTGCGTCGCCTCCCGACCGGGGCGGCGACGCACACAAAATCCCCCGCCGGACTCTCCGGCGGGGGATTATTCTGTATGCTGCGGAAATCAGCCCTTCATGGCTTCTTCAACAGCGACTGCAACGGCAACCGTCGCACCGACCATGGGATTGTTGCCCATGCCGAGGAAGCCCATCATCTCGACGTGCGCCGGGACGGAGGAGGAACCTGCGAACTGCGCGTCGCTGTGCATACGGCCCATGGTATCCGTCATGCCATAGGAGGCAGGACCGGCGGCCATGTTGTCCGGATGCAGCGTGCGGCCCGTGCCGCCGCCGGAAGCAACGGAGAAATACTTTTTGCCAAGCTGGACGCATTCCTTCTTATATGTGCCGGCGACCGGATGCTGGAAGCGGGTCGGGTTTGTAGAGTTGCCGGTGATAGAGACGTCAACGCCTTCCTTATGCATGATGGCAACACCCTCACGCACATCATCTGCACCGTAGCAGCGGACATTCGCGCGCTCGCCCTCGGAATAGCGGATCTCACGGACGATCTTGAGCTCGCCGGTAAAATAGTCGAACTGCGTCTGCACATAGGTGAAGCCGTTGATGCGCGAGATAATCTGCGCTGCATCCTTGCCAAGGCCGTTGAGGATGACACGCAGCGGCGTCTTGCGCGCCTTGTTGGCGTTCTTGACGATGCCGATGGCGCCTTCTGCGGCAGCAAAGGACTCGTGGCCTGCCAGGAAGCAGAAGCACTTGGACTCCTCACTCAGAAGCATGGCGCCGAGGTTACCATGGCCCAGACCGACCTTACGGTCGTCAGCAACGGATCCATCGATGCAGAATGCCTGCAGGCCCTCACCGATCGCCTTGGCGGCTTCGGCAGCGGTCTTGACGCCCTTTTTCATGGCGATAGCTGCACCGACTGTGTAGGCCCAGCACGCGTTTTCAAAACAGATGGGCTGAATGCCCTTGACAATCTCGTAGGGGTCGAAGCCCTTGGCCTTGCACATTTCGCGGCAGGCCTCAACAGATTCGATGCCATACTGGTTCAGGACGCCATTGATCTTGCCGATTCTTCTTTCGTAGTTTTCAAACAATGCCATGATCCTGACCTCCTTTATTCCTTCCGGGGGTCAATGTACTTCGCAGCGGAATCCCACTGACCGTAATGACCCTGTGCCTTCTTGAGCGCCTCAGCCGGTTCGTCGCCCTTCTTGATAAAGTCCATCATCTTCCCGAAGTTCACAAACTCATAGCCGATGATCTCATTGTCCTTGTTGAGCGCGACGCGGGTGACATAGCCCTCAGCCATCTCCAGATAACGCGGGCCCTTCTCCTTGGTTGCGAACATCGTGCCGATCTGGCTGCGCAGGCCCTTACCCAGGTCCTCCAGGGAGGCGCCGACGGCGAGACCATCCTCAGAGAATGCAGACTGGCTGCGGCCATAGACGATCTGCAGGAACAGCTCACGCATGGCCGTGTTGATGGCGTCGCAGACGAGGTCGGTGTTGAGTGCCTCCAGAATGGTCTTGCCGATCAGGATCTCAGAGGCCATGGCTGCAGAGTGGGTCATTCCGGAGCAGCCGAGCGTCTCGACCAATGCTTCCTCAATGATGCCGTCCTTGATGTTGAGCGTCAGCTTGCAGGCACCCTGCTGCGGTGCGCACCAGCCGATGCCGTGGGTAAAACCGGAGATGTCCTTGATCTCCTTGGCCTGGACCCATTTGCCCTCCTCGGGGATGGGCGCAGGGCCATGATATGCGCCCTTTGCAACAGGGCACATATTTTTGACTTCTGCAGTATAGATCATATTCGTTTCCTTTCACTTTTTTCAAGCCGCTGCGGCTGTTATTGACGCAAACTATTATACCGTCCGGAGTATATAAAGTCAAGAAAACATCCGGAATGAACACGAAGAGATCACTTTGTGCCGAAAATACGGTCGCCCGCGTCTCCGAGACCCGGAACAATATAACCGTGCTCGTTGAGATGATCATCCACCGCGCCGCAGTAGATCTCGACCTCCGGATGATTCTTGGTGATAAGGCGGATTCCGTCCGGCGCTGCGACAAGGACCATCAGCTTGATATTTCTGCAGCCGCGGCGCTTCATTTCTGAGATCGCTGCATCAGCGGATCCGCCAGTAGCCAGCATCGGATCGACGATCATGATCTCGCGCTCAGCGATATCTTTCGGCATTTTGCAGAAATACGTGTGCGGCTCAAGCGTCTCTTCGTCACGGAACATGCCGATATGACCGACACGGGCAGACGGGACCATGCGCAGCACACCGTCCACCAGGCCAAGTCCTGCGCGAAGGATCGGGACGACAGCGATCTTCTTGCCGGCCAGCGTCGGCTCGACTGCCTCGCAGATCGGTGTCTCCACCAGCTTTGTGGTCATCGGCAGATCGCGCGTAGCCTCATACGTGATGAGCATGCCGATCTCACTGACAAGCTCCCGGAAATCCTTGACGCTGGTATTTTTGTCGCGCAGAATGGTCAGCTTGTGCGCAACAAGCGGATGGTCTACGATGTGGACATGTTCACCGAATTCGTTCGCCTTCATAATGTCTTCTCCTTTATTTCTTTTTCAAATAAAACTCATGATTCTCCGCGCGCGTCCGCTCCGCCTGTGACATTCGCAGATAATTCGGTGCAAGCGCGGATGCGTCACCCGGTCCCCCTGCTTTCAAAATCTCCCAGGCGGAAAGTGCCGTCCCGGATGCCCGTTGCTGGCGCAGATGCTCCGGCAGAAGACGGAGCATATCCCGATGCCCGTCAAGCAGATCGAACGTGAGCTGCGCGCCATCCCCCAGCAGGAAAACAGGCCCGCAAAACTGCGAAAGCTCTGTTTCAAGCTCCTGAACAGCAATAGCCCGATCTGCGCAAAGACGCTCCATATCCCCGCCCTGCACGCGGAACAGCGCGTTGTAGATCTGTCCGCGCCGCGCGTCCATGCAGGCACAGTATACACCGTCACACATCGCAGCGCCGCGCGTCATCCCTTCCAGCGTCGAAACGCCCACGAGCGGGATCTGGCATCCCCAGGAAAACCCTTTTGCTGCGGCCATGCCGATCCGGATGCCCGTGAAGCTTCCCGGCCCGGCTGCAACTGCACAAGCGTCAATGTCGGCAGGCGACAGGCCGCAGTTTTCAAGCAAATGCTCTGCAAGCGACAAAAGCGTACGGCTGTGCGTCTGGCCGGAGTTCAGAAAAGACTCCCCGAGCAGCAGACCGTCATGCACGAGCGCCGTACCGGCCGCTTTCGCGGAGGACTCAAAGGCCAAGATGCGCAAAGCGTTCTCCTCCCTCAATGGTGATGTGGCGAAGCATAGGGTCGCTGTCATCCTTTTCGATGGTGATGCGGACTGCACCCGCAAGCGCAGACGCTACGTTTTCGCTCCATTCCACCGCGCAGACGCCGCCCCGGTCCAGATAATCCTCCCATCCGATGTCGAACAGGTCGTCCTCGGAATGGAGACGGTACATATCGAAATGAAACAGCGGCAGACGGCCGGACAAATACTCGTTGACAATGGTGTAGGTTGGGCTTGTGACCGTCTCCTTCACGCCGAGCCCCCGCGCGATCCCGCGTGTGAACGCTGTCTTTCCTGCGCCGAGCGACCCGAAATATGCGATCACGTCACCCGGACGTAGGACGTTTGAAACAGCTTCTCCTACATGTTCCGTCTGTTCTGCGCAGGACGTTGTGATCTGCATGACGACCCCCCAATCCCCCATTTTATGTTCTGCATTATATCATACTTCCTCAGTGATTGCAAATAAAAGTAAGAATCGCCTCACATCTGCGGCAATCCGTTTTTTTCCGTTTACACAGCCTGTTTTTTCTGCTATAATGGCGAAACAGATACAGAAAGGAGGTGGCGGCATGCGCGAGATCTGGAAAGCAGTCGGCGAATTTGTCCGAAAAGCTGATATGCTTCTTTTTTTGCTGTGTGTCACCGCCAGCATCGCCGGGATCGTGATCATCTCCAGCGCAACGAATGTCCGCGGAAGTGCAGGCTATATCCGCGTGCAGCTGCTTGCACTCCTGCTCGGCTCTGTGCTGTTCGTTTTGTTCTCGCTGATCGATATCGATATCATTGCCGAACGCCGTGAGCTGCTTCTGATCTTCTGTGTCGTATTTATCGCCATGCTTTTCAAATGGGGCGACACGCAGAACGGCAACCGCAGCTGGCTCGTTTTCAGCTTTCTCCCGTTCAATATCCAGCCTGCTGAATTCTGCAAGGTTCCGTATATTTTGATTCTTGCAAAGATCATGAGCGTCCGCCAGAATAAAATCTCCAGTCTGCCGACCGTCCTTCGGATCGCCAGCGTCACTGGGTTCCTGTTTGTTCTGATCATTGCGGCTTCCGAGGACCTGGGCGTTGCACTGCAATACCTTTGTATTTTCTTTGTTATGGCCTTTGTCGGCGGCGTCAATATCCTCTGGTTCGTCGGCGGGATCTCCGCGGTTGCAGCCGCGTCTCCGATCCTTTGGCGCTATCTTTCCGCCGACCGGCAGAACCGTATCCTTGTCCTGTTCGACCCAAGCATTGATCCGCTCGCTCAGAAGGAGCGCTATCAGATCAACCGCAGCCTGCGCGCACTGCAAAACGGCGGAATCGCCGGCAGGGGCCTTTACCACGGCCCAATGGTCCAGGGCGGTACGCTCCCTGCTTCCCATACCGACCTGATCTTCTCCTCCATCGGTGAAGAGCTCGGCATGATTGGCTGCGTGGCTGTGCTGGTCCTGTTGTCCGCCATCATCATCCGGATCGTCTATGTCGGCATCAAGTCCGGCAACTATATGAACAGGCTCATCTGTGTCGGGATCGCCGGCATGCTTGCCGCGCAGATCTTCATCAACGTCGGCGTCTGCATCGGCGTGCTTCCGGTCATTGGCCTGACACTCCCCTTCTTCAGCTACGGCGGAAGCTCGCTTGTGTCAATGTTTTTCGCCATGGGCATCGTCTCCGGTATCAACATGCGTCCTGCCCCGGACGCCAATGCACGCTATATCCGGCCAAAATATGTCGCCTGATTCTTCCTGCAAGTCTGCATAATATTTCCGTTTCAAGCAGATACTACCTCCGAATCCATTTCATGAGGAGGTAGTATCTTTGTATCACCGAACCATTCGCTCTGTCTCTGTGCTGATCGCAGCCATGATGCTGGCATCCTTCTGCCTCACGGCAACCGCATCAGACGTCGAGGTGGACTGCACATCCGTTCACTGCTTTCAGACCGCTGATTTTTCCTCCGACGGCGAAGCGTTGGACGGCATCTATGTGGCGGTTGTCCCGCCTGCCTATGAGGCAAGAATTTGCCTTGCCGGCCGTGTGATCCGGCGTGGAGACGTGCTTCCGGCCGGTGCGCTTGACGCCATGACGCTGCAGCCCACCTGCGCCGGAGAGGCCGACTGCGAGCTGCAGTACTGCCCCATCCGCGGCGGAAAGATCGGAGAAGCGGTCACAATGACCATGCGGATCCTTTCCGGGAAAAACACGGCTCCAACCTGCACCGACGGCAGCTTTGAGACGTACAAAAACATTGTCAACAGCGGCACGTTGGATGCCAGCGATGCAGAGGGCGACGCGCTGACTTATCAGCTGGTCCGCGCGCCGAAACGCGGGCAGGTTGAACTGCGCGCCGACGGCAGCTTTGTTTATACACCCGAAAAAAACAAGGTTGGGAAAGACAGCTTCGTTTTCACTGCGACGGATTCCGCCGGGAATGTCTCCAACGAAGCGACGGTCCGGATCCGGATCGTCAAGCCGACAGACAAGGCACGCTATGACGACATGACCGCGGACGCAGACGAATATATTGCTATGTGGCTGCGGGAAAAGGGTGTCTACACAGGCCGGACGATTGCCGGTAACCTATGCTTTGAACCGGAACGCGCGGTCTGCCGCGGAGAATTCCTGGCCATGACGATGCAGCTGCTTTCGCTTGACCGGACGGATCCGACCGTCTCTTCCTGCTTTGCGGACGAGGCGTCCGCGCCTGTTTGGCAACGGCCGTATATCGCATCTGCGTTCCAGAGCGGCATAATTCAGGGCACGAGCACAGAAGACGGACTTGTTTTCCGTCCGGACGAGAACATGACGCTGGCGGAAGCTGCCGTCATGCTGCAGAAGATGCTGCGGCTGCCTTCCGCACAGGCTGTGTTTGCCCAGGATGAAGAAGATCTGATCCCCGCCTGGGCCAGGAGCGCCGTGACGGCGCTGAGCGGTGCAGGTTTTCCGTTGTCCGGAGATCTGGATGGAGATTTGACAATGCGCGAGGCCGCACATCTGCTCTATGCTGCGCTCCCAGCCGCAGAAGCAGCGCAGCTTTACTGGTCAGAATAACAAAAAGGATGGCTTGTCCGACCGGGCAGCCATCCTTTTTCTGGTCATATTCTTTCTTTTTTCTTCTGCGCCATGTGCATTTCGCGCATGCCTTCCACTTCATCGCAGACAGGCTTGAGACTGCAGTGTCCGCAGTCAGTCGGCAGACCGTCCAGAATATGCGTTAGGGTCTTCGTGATGTCATCGACCTTTTTTGCGTTTCCGCGCAGAGCAGCGATCTCCTCCTGTGCTGTCAGGAACAGGACGCGCACATGTCGAACGCCCGGAAGCTCCCGATATTTGCGGATATAGGCACATCCGACACGCGCAAGAGAGATCCCCTTACGGATGGCTGTTTTCGCTACGCGCACCTGTTCCTGGTTGCTCTCCGACGAAACGCGGACCATATATCCCTCCGGGAATACATGGTACCGGACAAATTCCAGATCGCGGATCGTATTATACGCAGCTTCCTCATCTTCACCGAGATCGTCCGTCTCCAGAAGTGTGATGCGCGCGAAAGAGACGTCGCCCTTCACGGCAGACAGCTCCGGGCCATACACCAGCACAGCGTCGTCCGGTACAAACGTATCGTCCGTTGTAACGCAGGTATAGTTGACGGACGGCTGCCCGTCTCCGCCGAGCTCAAACGCAGCATCGCGCAGCATCACCAGCTCGCTGCTGCCCAGATCCTTCCAGGCAAGCTCCGGCCGATAGGGCGTCTTCTGCACAGATTTGTTCTGCAGTGTATCCAGCGTCTGCCGGATGATCCCATCATACAGCTTCATCAGAATCGGATATCCGTCTTTTTGTTGTCAAAGATCCGGTTCACCTGCGTATAGGCCCAGGCCATCAGCTTCTGGTCAAGGTTCCAGAAGTAGATGACAAACAGGATACCGGTGGCAACAGCGGCGATTTTCAGCAATCCCTTCAGAAATTTCAGCATTTGATGCTCCCCTTTCCTGTTACGCGCGGGCAAGACCCTTCTGGCGGGCATATTCTGCCGCGCCCAGCGCGCCCATGAGCTGCGGGTCAATGGACAGCTCCACGACCTTGAGCTTAAGCACGCGCTCAATGGCAGCCTTCAGGCCGTCATTCTTTGCACAGCCTCCGGTCAGCGTAATGGAATCGGTCGCGCCGGCTTTCTTGGCCATGACAAAGCAGCGCTTGGCAACAGCCATCTGGATGCCGGCTGCGATCTCGTCCATGGGCTTTCCCTCACCGACAAGCGTGATGACCTCGGACTCAGCAAAGACCGTGCACTGTGCCGTGATGGGGATGACGTTTTTTGCCGTCAGAGACAGCTTGGAAAACTCCGGAAGCGTCATTTCAAAGCCTCTGGCCATGGCCTCATAAAACCTGCCAGTGCCCGCCGCACACTTGTCGTTCATGGCGAAATTCTTAACCGTGCCGTCGGAGTCGATGGAGATTCCTTTGACGTCCTGACCGCCGATATCGATGATCGCCTTGACTGTCGGGTTCGTGATATGAACGCCCATGGCGTGGCAGGAGATCTCAGAGATGTTTTCATCCGCAAACGGGACCTTATTGCGGCCATAGCCCGTGCCGATCAGGTAGGCCAGATCCTTCGAGCTGTTCAGCTCCGGCACCTGATCGACGACCTCCTGCATGGCGAGCTGTGCGGAAGCCTCCGCATTGATCTTGCTGCGCAGGGTGGTGTTGGCAACCATTTTTCCATTCTCGTCCAGGATCACTGCCTTGGTGTAGGTAGAGCCTACGTCGCAACCGCCGAAATATTTCATGTCTTCTTATCCTCCAATTATGATCTTCTCTTACCAGCTGGTTTCATCTTCAAAGTCAACAAGCGAGGGATCAAGCGGCTCCTCGCGCATGACTGTGCGCATATATTCATTGACTTTGCTGCGCATATCCTTGCGGGAAACGGTGCGCGGATCCATCAGATCGTGCTCGATCCAGATCAGCCGCACGCCGCGCTCTCTGGCCTGATCGTCGAACATGCCCTGCAGCGTCGACATGTTTTTGCAGGAAACATGCTGATACATAATGACGATTTCAGGCCGCCAGATCTCAACCTGGCGCCAGAGCTCTGTCAGAACGTGGTCGTAGCCGCCGTTCGTGTGACGGCGCATGACCATGCGTTCGTACAGGCGGGAAAGATCGCGGAGCGCCTCGTCCTTGTCCTCGGTCTCGAGCGGTTTTGTGAAGTTGAGACTTTCCATCTCGACAAGCACGTTGATGCCCCAGCAGTTTGCCAGCCAGTTGGAGAAGTTGGCGTAATAATGCGCCGGAACGCTCCAGACGATGGCGCGGTGGCGCATTTTGCCGCGCCATGGCTCCTCGCCGCTGTTGTATGCTTCCAGCATAAGCTTGTTGACCTTGCGGCAGCTCTTGAGAATACGCGGATCCAGGCCGCCGTCCATCTCATAGTTCCACTTGCGGAAGAGCTCATAAATCGGACCGATCAGCTGCGGGCGGTTTGTCTGGTTGACCTCCCACTTCTGCAGTTCGAAGCTTGTCTCCTCATTGAAGCGCTTCATGGCCGCGAAATACGCATCCCAACTCCATTTGGCGCCGGTCTGTTCCTCAATGAAGCGGATGCAGTTCTGCACCTCAGTGACCGCAGTCTTCATGATGGATTCGTCCTCATAGCGAACGGGGAACGTCAGGTGGAATGTCGGCAGGTCGCGGAATCTGCGCGCGGTGTACGCCGAGGCCATGACGGATCCGTCACACGGCATGGAGGATGAGATGAAACAGCTTCCCAGATGCGGCAGCGCATCAACGACGCACGCACCACATTCAGATGTCGGGACCGGGCAAGTATCCGCCGGCAGGCCGTAGGATTCGACAGCATCGATATATGGCATGCAGGCAAGCTGGTCAATCTCACTGAGCAGGAACACCGGCATCAGCTGATACGGGATACCGACCAGATCCGGGAAGCCTGCCATCAGCTGCGCCATGGTCATTTCATCGATGAGGACGACCTTTTTGCTCAACTCCTCGCTGTTGCCGACCTTCCGGTCGCCTTTCATGAGGAGCACAAGGTTTTCCGCAACATAACGGAAAATGCAGTACATCAGCTCATGGTGCATGACCAGCGCCTTGCCGCGTAATCCAAGCGTATTCTTGTCCATAAACGAATGGCAGCAGAAATAGGAAATCATCCAACGGTAATGGACTGCTCCGCCGAGCGCAGGGACGAGATCCTTGGAAAATGTGGCAAGCAGCATCCCCCACATCCGCAGCCACTCATAAAAGTCCACGCCTGTGTCCTTCAGGCCGCGCCACTCGCGGCGCACAGTAGCCATGCATCCGGAACGGTAAAGCTTGCCGAGCTGTTTTTCGCCGTTGAGCAGGAGATCAAGGCGCTCGACGTTCGACATTCCGGCAAACATCTTCGCCTCTTTTTCCACGCGAGCGCGTGTCGCCTTGAAGTTCTCGGCCTGTTTCCTGCCAAACGCCTTCCAGTCCGTCTGCTTGAGCATTTTACCGGCAATGGAACCGACCTCGCGGATGTTTTCAAGCTGCGCCTTCCAGTTGATGTTGTCCTTCAGGCGGAAGAATTTCGGATTTGGATATTTGATTGCCATCGCTCAGTTCCTCCTGTCCTTCTGGATACGCTTGATTTCCAGCGCCTCAACAAAGGCCTGGAAGCGGGTGCGGAGCTGGCCGGACGAACGCGCCGTGTAGGGACGGTCGATCGAAAGGACCGGCCAGCCGTACTCATCCGCCAGGATATGGCTGGCAAGCGGCCGTTCAAACGCCCAGAAATCGCAGAACTTGATCTGCTCGTAGATGATGCCCTCCGCGCCGTATTCCTTTGCGAGCCTGTCTGCCGTGTCGCGGCGCTGGCGCACCTTTTCATCGGCCATCCAGCGCGCGCACTCGGAATGCTGCATATAGTGCCGACAGATCTGCGTGAGAACATCCTCCATGTCGTTGAGAACGATCTCCTCACGGCCGGGCGTGGAGCCGTAGCAGTAACGGTCCGCAACCACCATCGCGCCGGCGTCCTCAATGAGCCTTGTGAGCGAAGGATCATCGACTTCCCCGCCGATCAGCTCCACCCGTGCGCGGAACCATGGCTTGTCATCCACCTGCCGCTGGCGGATCTCCTCCAGCGTCTCGCGCAGCTTATCAACGATCAGCGCCTTCGGACAACAATAAGAGATCAGATTCAGGATATGGAATTCATATCCTGTGACGGGCGGGTTGTCCAGCTTTCTCATGTTGCCAATCTCGGTCAGGATCCGGCAGACCTCGTTGTGCAGGCGCACAGCTTCGCGGAGTGCTTCATCAGAGGTGTCAATACCATAGACGTCACGCAGCTTGTCCAGCAAACACTTCCGGAACTGGATCGCCTCATGCTCGACGGTATAGTCCACCACCTTATACGGGATATCGCAGAATGTGACGAAAAACGATTCCTTGGAATTGCACTTAAGCATTTCCACATGCTCCTGGCAGCGGTTCATCGCGCTGCAGGCGTCCACGCCGGCCCAGCCGTCCAGAAACTGGTATCCGCCTTCGATTGCCCGTTCAAGAAGGGACCGGGCGAATTCGCACGTATAGTTGGACATGTAATACGTGGAGATGTCAATGGAGCCTGTTCTCGGCGCACGCAGACGCACGGAGAAGCACCCGGGCAGATTCAGCAGTACTTCCGGCATATGGTAGCACGTATAGCCGATGGCGCGCTGCCCCTCTGCCTGTGCCTGCTTGACGAGCTCATTATCCGCATCATCCAGCAGATGCTCAAAGTAGATCAGATGTTTGAGATCCTTCAAATGATACACCTCTTTTTCCGTTCTCTTTATCTCTATTCTTCAATAGATAGACAGTTTATCAAGCGCATCCCGGACGCCGCGCAGGATCGGTGCGTCCTCCGGCAGGTCAAAGACGCTTCGTCCTTCGATGTCGTTCTCCGCCTGATCCTCATCCGTGCCAATGACACTCAGCAGATCCATTCCATCGATGCTTCCGGACGGAAGCAGTTCCGGACGGGTCACGCGGTTGAGGATGACGCCCGCCTTTTCATACATGACAAGCTCATCCGCAACGCGGCGGATGGTGCCGATCACGGAAAGTCCCTTTTTGCTCTGATCGGACACGAACAGCAGGTGGGTGACTTTTTCCATAACGCGGCGGTTGATCTGCTCAATGCCAGCCTCTCCGTCGATCACAACGTAATCAAACGCGGATGCAAGCGTTTCGATCACCTGTTTGAGGTAGGCGTTGACGGCGCAGTAGCACCCGGCCGTCTCCGGCCTGCCGATTGCAAGAAACGCAAAGCCGCGCCGCTCCTGCATGGCCTCAAACAGGCGGAAGCGCGCTTCGGCAAGAATATCCTGTGTGTCGCGAAGCTTCCCTGTGACGTCCGAGGCAACGCGTTTGCGGATATCATCCAGCGTTTCCGTAACCTCAACACCAAGCGCCGTGGAGAGTCCGACGGCAGGATCGGCGTCAATTGCAAGGATCCGGGCATCCGGAAAGCGCTCAGTCAGAATCCGGACAGCTGCGGCAGAAACCGACGTTTTTCCGACGCCGCCCTTCCCGGAAACCGCAAGAATTTTTGTGTGGTTCTCCATGCGTGCAGTGTTCAGCCTCCCCTCCATTTTCAGCTCTATTATGCTATCACATTTGTGCGAACAATACAAGAATCAAATCCCGTTTTTTGTCTGTTCTTGTAAAATATTATGTTTTCTTTGTTGAAAGTGACAGGTGCTTGTGATAAGATAACATGCAGGAAATCATGTCTGCATCCATGCAGAAGACGATCATGTCAATCTTTGGAAAGAGAGGGCTTTTCATTGAAGAAGGATGAACTGATTCAAAAGCTGGTCGACAGCTACGGCAACTGGTTCACGGAGGATGGATTCGAGAACCGCCAGGGCGGCACCGGCCGTATGACGCAGGAGCTGTATCCGTATACCAGCTTGTTCTCCCCGATCCGCATCAATCGCCTGACCATCAAAAACCGCGTCGTGATGGCGCCGATGGGCAACTGCCAGATGGCAGAAGAGACCGGCCGTCCGAACGACAAAATGCTCCAGTATTTCTTTGCACGGGCAAAGGGCGGCGTCGGCCTGCTTACGACCGGCCTTGTCCCCATCAGCCACCACATTGACGCCTCTGTGACGGAAAAAGGAAACTATTCCTACTTCCCGCGCATTGATGCAACGCGCACCAATTTCATGGGATGGCGCGATCTGGCGCAGGGCGTCCATGCGCGCGGCAGCCGCATTTTCATCCAGCTCACTCCCGGTCTTGGCCGTGTTGGCAATCCTCAGTGCCTGCTTACAAAATATCAGCTTCCTGTTTCCGCTTCGCTGAACCCCAATTTCTATATTCCTGAGATCCCCTGCCGCCCGCTGACTGACCTGGAATGTGACAGGATCATCAGAAATGGCGGACAGGCCGCAGCCGATGCGCAGACCATGGGCATCGACGGCGTCTATCTGCATGGGCACGAGGGATACCTCCTCGATCAGATGACGAGCCCCGCCTTCAACCACCGCAAATTGGGCAAATACGCTGACTGGCAGCGCTTTGGAATTGAGCTTGTCAAATCGATCCGCAAGCGTACAGGTCCGAATTATCCGATCATGTACCGTATCGATCTCTCGCTCGCTCTGGAGGAGACTTACGGCGAGCGCATGGACAAGGTCAAGAGCCTTAAGGGTTTCCACAACGGCCGCTCCATTGCAGACACGCTCGACTATATGGAGAATCTGGTCAAGGCCGGCGTTGACATCTTTGACGTCGACCTCGGCTGCTATGACAACTGGTGGCTGCCGCATCCCCCTGCAGGTATGCCGGCCGGCTGCTATTTGGATGTATCCAAGGTCGCAAAGGAGTATTTCAAGGAGCGCGGCATCAAATCGAACGCCGGCGTAGAAGTCCCCATCGTTGCCGTCGGGAAGCTTGGCTATCCGGACCTTGCCGAGAAGGCTCTGCGGGACGGCAAATGCGACATGGTCATGCTCGGCCGCCCGGTCCTGGCCGATCCGGACTGGTGTCTGAAGGCATATGCCGGAAAGGTCAGCGAGATCCGTCCGTGCATCGGCTGCCAGGAAGGCTGTGTCAACGAATTCGTGGAAGGCGGTCATCCGCAGTGCGCGGTCAACGGCCGCACCGGCTTTGAGGATGTCTACCCCGCCGAGTTCCCGAAAACCACAGCGCCCAAGCGCATCGGTGTTGTCGGCGGCGGCTGTGCAGGCATGAACTTTGCTGTCCTTGCAGCCAAAAAAGGACACACCGTTGAGATTCTTGAAAAGGCAGACCAGCTCGGCGGCAAGCTCAATCCCGCAAGCGTTCCCCTGGTCAAATACGACATTGACAACTACACCAAATGGCTCAAAGCTCAGGTCGTCAAAACGCCCGGCATCACCGTGAAGCTGAACACAGAGGTCACGAACGATCTGCTCCGCGCCGCCGGATATGACGCCGTCGTCTTCTGCATGGGCACAAAGGATGCAGTCCCGCCTATCAAGGGGCTTGATCAGGTCGCCCATATACAGGCAACGGATCTGCTCATGAAACCTGAGCTGTTGGGCGATGCGAAGAAGGTCGTTGTCGTCGGCGGCGGAGCCGTCGGCGTGGAGACCGCATACTTCCTCAGCTATGAAAAGAACTGCCGCGTCCAGGTAGTTGAGATGCTTGAGCATTTCCTGGACGGGGCATGTACCGCGAACCGCGGACACCTCATCCACTACCTTGAGAAAAACGGTGTTGAGCTTCTGAACTGCTCGAAGGTCGTCGAGTTCGGCAAGAACCTGGTCCGCATTTCGCGCAACGTTTCCGCCGGCGTCCCTGATCCCTACAACACCTGGCAGCCGATCCTCCCGAAAAACGTGGAGAATCCGCTGGCAAAAAAACCGGGAAGCGAGACTGTTGTGCAGGAACTGAGCTGCGATCTGGTCGTCCTGGCCATGGGCGGGCGTGCAGATGATCGTGCGTTCCTCTCCGCGCAGCAGGCGCAGGTTGCCCCAGAGCTCTACAACATCGGAGATTCCTTCCATGCCGGCCGTGTGTTGGAAGCCAACCGGGCCGCTTACAATCTGGCTATGGAGATTTGACTACCAACAGAACCGGCCCGCCATCCCCGGGCCGGTTCCAATCAGGAGGAGCTATGATTACAGCGATCGTTTATTCGTCTCTGACCGGTCACACCCGGCAATATGCCGATCTGCTCTCTGCGGCGACCGGTCTTCCTGCTTACGCGCTCGGCGAGGAACCCCTTTCACAGGACGCGCAAGTCATATACCTTTCCTGGCTTTCCGCCGGGCGGATCGTGGATCTGTCCAAAGCGCGGAAAAAATACCGTGTCGTCTGCGTCTGCGCAAGCGGTATGAGCCCCGCCTCTGAAACGCTGAACGCAAAGCTTCGCAGGAGCAACGCCATTGGCGACGGCACGCCGCTGTTTTACCTGCAGGGCGGATTGGATCTGGAGGCGCTGCCCGCGCAGTTCAGGCCCGTGATGAGGCTGATCTGCCGCCACACGGAAAAACAGCTCTCAGCGCGGCAGGTTCTGACGCCTTCGGAGGCGGAAACGCTCAAGATGGCGCGCGGCAGATCCAGCGCCGTCAGCGAGTCCAACATTGTTCCGGTCGTCAGGTGGTTCCGCAGCACGCAGCAGCCGGAATGACCACAGCGCAGAAAAAGAGAAACGAAAGAAAAAGAAAAGGTGGATAAACTGTGAGAGACCTGAAACACCTCATAGAGTTTGAAAACCTCCTTCTGGAGGCCAACAATGAGCTCGTCCGCCAGGGCAAGGCGGATGGAAATCTTGCACTTGGCTACACCTGCTCATTCATGCCGGAAGTCCTGCTCGATCTGCCCGGGTGCTTCTCCGTTCGCCTGCGTGCGCCAAGGAGTTCTACGCCCGATATGGCGACCTACTACATGTCCAATCGGACATGTCTGTATGGCCGGAGCCTGCTCGAGCGTGCGCTCGAGGGCGGATTTAACTTCCTGGACGCAGAGCTCGCCACTGAGACCTGCACCGTCACCTGCCGATTCCAGGAGCATCTGCAGATGATGAACATCATTCAAAATCCAAAATTCTTCTGTGAATTCGTTGACGTCCCGTTCAAGAAAAACGAAAACTCGCTTGAGCATTATGAGACGCAGCTCCGTGTCCACGTTCTCGACCGCCTGCATGAGGCATTCGGCATCGATACCTCTGACGGTGCGCTGCGTGAAGCGATTCGTCAGCACAATGAGGTCTGCGAACTGATCACGAAGATCGGCGCTTACAGAAAGCTCGAACGGCCGACCATCACCGGCTTTGAGTTCGCACTCATCGAGCTTGTTTCCCTTACCTGCCCCAAGTATCTGATCCTGGATAAGCTTCGCGACATTCTTGAGGATCTTCAGAGCCGGCAGCCGGACGAAAAGCCCGCTTACCGCTGCAAGGTCGTTCTGGCCGGAAGCGAAAATGACGACCCGTACTTTACAAAGCTCGTGGAGGACTGCGGCGCGCTCGTTGTCGCTGACCGCCACTGCTACGGAAGTCTTCCTGGCCGCGAGCAGATCGAAATCATGGACGGCGAAACGCCGCTGCACGCCATTGCCCGTCACTACCTGATGCACGAGATGTGTCCGCGCTTTATGGAGCAGAACACCATGCGCGAGCGCAAGCAGTTCCTGGCCGACCTTGCGAAGGAATATCATGCCGACGGGATCATCATTGAACAGATGAAATTCTGCGAATACTGGAGTTATGAGCGCTGCATCGATACGCTCGTTCTTCCGCGTGACTACGGTATTCCTGTCTGCTCCATCGAAAAGGAGTACGTCAATGCCGCGACAGGTCAGCTTCGCACCAGATTCCAGGCATTTGTGGAATCCATTGAGATCAAGAAGATTCAGGGAGGCGAGAAAAAATGAGCAGGCTGACTGACACGCTCAAAAAGCTACGGTCGATCGACTATAAAAAAGCTGCGAAAGATTTCTGGAACGGAAAACCGCACGGCGAACGCCAGCTCGGCAAGCTATATGAAGATAAAACCGGCCTTTACAAGCACCGCGAATGGCGCGGCGTCCAGGACACCTTCTATTACTTCAACCGCATCTGGCTGTACAACTACGCGCACATGGTCATGGACATCATGCGCTTCGGCGACCCGATCTCCTTTGCAAAGGGTCTCGTGCGTTACCGCTGGATGGGCCAGACCTATCTGACCGTCATGCACTGGTTTGACCGCGGCCTGGAGGGTCTGCGCGGGCCTGCGCTGCGCGCTTCCGCATGGCACTACCGGGCCATGACTTGCGAGACGATCCGTCAGTTCCAGCGCATGTTTGCCGCCGACACCAAGACAAAGAAGGATGGAAGACAAAACAGGCTCTGGCACACCACCATCGCCCATGACGAGACCGTCAGCGGTTCTATTTTCTATCCATGGCGCGATGTGCTCGACGATGTCCCGTTGCAGATGATCCCCTATTTTGTCACCTGTCATGTCAACAATCACACCGTCCTCAACTATATCGACGCCATTCAGTCCATTGGGCTGCCTTCTGACCCCTGTCCGATGTGTCAGGCAGAAGCCGGTCTTTGCGTGATGGACGACTACCCGGACTACAGTCCGATCATCATCACCTCCAATGAGGCGTGCGATGGCTCCGTGGCCACCTCCATTATCCAGGACTGGTATCTCAACCGGCCGCTGTTCGCCATGCCGCAGCCGATGCGGTTTGACGATCCGCTGGTCCAGAAGCATTGCCAGGAGGAAATCAAGCAGGCCTGGCACTTTATCGAGGAGCACATGGGCATCCCCTTCAGCTGGGAGCAGTATGTCAAATATGCAGAACGCCAGAACGAACTGACGCGCTTTGAGCGTGAAAAATGGGACGTTGCCGCCAACACCCCCTACTACCCCATCAACGGTGTCGCGCAGGCCCTGTACCGCATCTACTATTCGCAGGACGGCGACCGCGAGATCTGGCACGAAACCGACCGCAAGGTCCGCGCAATCATGGAGCGCTGCGTGCGTGATAAGATCGAGACCTTCCCCAACACACGCCACCGCGCGATCGCCTGGTCGTGCGCTCCGCTGTATTATTCCAACTGGTGCACCTGGGCATATAACTGCTGGGGCATCAACTGCGTCATCAATATGGACTCTCTGATGTTTGACAAGATCCTTCGCACCGACACATACGAGCACGCCGTCGAGGATCTGGCAACCTACAATGAGTGGGCGCCGATGCGCGCAATGGCAGTCGGCGGATATGAGCATATCTTCCGTCTCTGGGAGTTTATGGAGAAATTCCACTGTGACATGGTCATCATGTATGACCAGCTGCAGTGCAAGGGCATGCAAGGCATCCACGGCATGTTCGAGGATGAATTCCGTGCACGGAACATTCACGCGATCTGGATCCCGCACGCTCTGCCGGACAAACGCACGGTCTCCCGTGCAGAAATCCGCACCATCATCAACGACTACATGACCACTGTCATGCACGAAGAACCGCTCGATGCGTCGCTGTTGGAATTCGACGATTCGATGAGCTGGTAACAAGGAGGAGCCCATGAAAGTTTTGAAAGTGATCGGCAAAATCGCAGCGATCCTCAGCGCAGTCTACGCGGTTCTGTTTGCAGTGTTCTATTTTGACCTCGATGGCAAGTTTTTTTACTATGTATTTGAGCCGATGATGGTCAAACATTTCGATCAGATGAAGCACCGTGACATCATGGATACCCCCTACGCTCAGGATGTCAAATAACTCTGACAAGCGTCAGAAACCGCGGAACGGGAGACTCCCATTCCGCGGTTTCCATATCCGGACTCATGTTGTCACGGACTTCGTATCGTTCACGACGGTGTTTTTTTCAAAACAAATGCCGCCTCTCATTCACTCCGCCGCTCCTTCTCTCCGAATCGGACCCGCTTCTCTGGGCTTTGATTCGGGGATTGCATTTGACGCAATCATTATTCGTACAGCAGCTCTCCGGAGAATTTATCGCGCATTTCGCGCATGCGGCCGCAGGTCATGCGCCCCTCCGGACAGACGCCTGTCATATAGCACGACGGTCCATACAGAGAGAACAGCAGCGGCGCATGCTTCCTGAGCTCAGCAAGTGCTTCTGTTGCGCAAGCCCGAATCTCCCACTGCGCACGGTTGCAGCAACGCAGGCGGAAGAACGTATAGAGCTCTCCGGCGTTCATCGTCGTCAGAACAGGAACCGTCTGTCCGCTCAGGAGCAGATAGCTCAGAACCTCTCTGCCTGCGCCGAGCGCACGGAGACGGTCCGCCGCCTGTGCAGCAAGCGAATAGGCGCTGCGGTAGCGCGCCTCTGCCCCGTGTTCCGCAGCGGAAGCCGGAAGCACATATCGATCATAGCTCGCATTCATCAGAAGATCCGGCGGGACCATGGATTGCATTCGGTGCCGCGTCAGATGCGTGAGCGCAGCCAACGACATGCCGCCAAACAGGAGCGTAAACTGCGCCTGCTCAAGCTCGCGCTTCCTCGGCTGCGCCAGGAGCGCGGTCAGCAGCGCACGCTGCTGCGTTTCACTAAGCGGCTTCGGCTCAAATCCCTTTGAAAGAAGTGCTGCGCTGCAGATCAGCTCCTCCGCATGTTCCGGCGCAGAAAGCACCTCCACGGTCTTGCGCGTTGCGAGCGGCGTGAGACCGCCGAGCTCCGGCAGAACAAGCGGATGATAGATCTCTGGCTTCCGCAGAGCCAGATACGGCAGCTGCTCCTCACACTGGGCAAACAAGCTCTCACCCAATGCCACAAGCTCCGGGTATGCCGAGCCTCGTCCGTAGACCATTTCGTTCATCATGTGGATGAGCGATCTTGCGTTCAACGTGCAGAAGAAATTGCTGCAAAAGCAGTACGGGAGCACGAATCGCGCGTCCTCCTTCGGGACACCCGCCTGTTCCAGCTCGGCATAGAGCGCAAACAGCCGATCTGCGCAGGCGCGGAACGCTTCCTCCTGCTCTTCCGACATTCCTTCCGGAAGGACATATCCTGCAGAGGCAAAATCCACATAGCGCCGCGACTTGACCGTGAACGATGCAAGCCGGAATTCAATAACGAATTGCTCCGCAAACACGGAGACATTTTCAAAAGACAGATTCACGGAAGCGTGCTCCAGCACGGAGGTATGCCCGGACGACATCACCTTCTGGATCAACCGTCTGTTTTTTTCGGTGCCGCTGTCCAAGGATTTCTGATAGATCTGATCGGCCGTGCCGTCCATAGTGGAAATGCGGCCGCCGGAGGAAATCATGGCGTCTGCGTTCTGGCTATAGCTTAAAATCGTAACATGGCCCTGCATCTTGCTGCTCCTTTCTTATCGAAAAACTTCCATTGCTTCATCAAAGATCTCCAACCGTTCGATTCTTGCAAAATCTGCTCTGAATGACGGAAGATATGCTTCGATTGCCTGAACCAAAAGCTGCGGATTGAGTCCCGGGTTCTGCGCAGAAACGATTGCCGTGATGCAAAGCTCCTGCTCCGACACCGGACAAAGCGTTAATTCACGGATCAGAGGCCGGAGATCGACCTCCTGCTCCCCCTTTTTCCCATGCTTGACGATCCGGACGGATTCACCGGCAAAAAGCGACGTAATAGCCGCCACCGCGCCGGAAGGGATCCCCGCGTCGTATTCCAACGTCACGGACGCCTTCAGATAGGCCAGATGTTTGACCTTCACCGCGCTTTCGTATGCGTGCAGAACACGCACACCCTTCGGAAGCGTCCGGTTGAGCCGCTCCGGCAGCGCCTGCAGATCGGCCGAACCGTCCTCGATCTCAAAATCAAGAATCTCACAGCGGCTCGACACGCCGACAGACAGCGGAAGTGCGATCGACACATACGCGCGCGGGCTGAAGCCCTGGGAATGCCAGATCAGAATATCCGCGCGGCGGAACGCACGCTGAAAGATCCGCATCAGATCAAGGTGTGAGAGATAAACTGCATCGTCTGTTTTTTCAAACAACAGTCTAAACATCGCAGACACCTCCTGCGCTCAGGCATTTTGCGCCGCAGGCACTGCATTGTGTCCGGCAGTCCGGCGTTGTCTCGTTCCGATATGCCTTCTCGCGCTCCCGGCGGAAAAACCCGATGCTCACGCCAACGCCGATGGTCTGCCAGGGAAGGATTTCATCGTCCGCAAAGCCTCGCGTCGTATAGAACGCAGGGTCAACGTCCGCACGGCGGAATGCCTCCTGCCAGAGATCATATCGGAAATACTCATCCCATCCGTCCAGCCTGCAGCCAAGCCTGTGCGCCTCAAGGAGGACCTTCCCGATGCGACGGTCTCCTCTGGCCATAACAGCTTCAAGTTCACTGAGGTTCGACTCGTGATAGCGGTAGTCCACGCATTTGAGATGCAGATTTTCCTGCAGCAGATGCACACGGCGCAGATATTCCTGCGGCGTGATCTGCGCCTCCCACTGGAAGGGGGTGAACGGCTTCGGGACGAAGTAGGCCGTGGCAAGGTTGATGCTCAGCCCGCGCTTGCGATTGGACGCAGTTTCACGCCAGACATGATGGATCTTTTCCGCCAGGCGAGCGATTCCGATCACATCCTCATCTGTTTCGGTGGGAAGACCGAGCATAAAATAGAGCTTGACATTGTTCCAGCCTCCGGAAAAAGCCGTGGCGCATGTGGAGAGGATCTCCTCCTCAGTCACGTTTTTGTTGATTGCGTCGCGAAGGCGCTGCGTCCCGGCCTCAGGCGCGAAGGTCAGACCGCTTTTGCGAACCTTCTGCACCTTGAGCATAAGTTCACGCGAGAAATTGTCTGCCCGGAGCGACGGAAGCGATAAGTTGATCTTGCGTGGTTCGCAGTAATCCAGCAGCCGGTCGGTCAATTCCGGCAGGCCGCGGTAGTCCGATGTCGAAAGACTGGCAAGGGTGATCTCGCTGTTTCCGGAGTCCTCCAGGGATTCCATGGCCTGGCGCACAAGTACCTCCGGGCTTTTTGAACGGATGGGCCGATAGCAGAAGCCTGCCTGGCAGAATCTGCAGCCGCGGATACAGCCGCGGAACAGTTCCAGATTTGAACGGTCATGGACGATCTCTGTGGATGGAACGATGCCTTTTGTGGGATAGTATGCGTGGTCAAGATCATCCACGATGCGTTTCTGGACGAGTGCTGGGGCGCCCTCTGCCGGTGTAATGGCGGCAATGGTGCCGTCGGAATGATACGTATGTGTGTAAAGGGACGGGACATAGACGCCCGGAACGTGCGACAACTCGCGGAGAAACGCCTGCTTGTCCAGACCCTGCTTTTTTGCATTTCTGTAACAGTTCAGGATCTCAACGGTGCTTTCTTCTCCTTCGCCAAGCGAGAAGAAATCAAAAAAATCAGCCAACGGCTCCGGATTGACCGTGCAGATCCCTCCGCCGAATACGATGGGCTGAAGCTCCGTGCGCTCAGACGACAAAAGCGGGACCCCCGCAAGATCCAGCATGTTGAGAATGTTGGAATAGCACATCTCATATCCGATCGTAAAGGCGATCATGTCGAAATCCTTCACAGGGTCATGACTTTCCAGCGCCCAAAGCGGAAGCGCATGGCTGCGCATTTGCTCTTCCATGTCTCCCCATGGCGCAAACACACGCTCACACCAGACGCCGTCCATCCCGTTCATAACGCCATACAGGATGCGCATCCCGATGTTGGACATTCCGATCTCGTATGTATCAGGAAAACAGAATGCAACACGCACATCCTGCTCCTGCCGGGGCTTGACGATCTGGTTGTATTCTCCGCCAACATAGCGCGCAGGCTTTTGCACATGCTGCAGGATACGGTGGATCTGATCTGTCATGGAAGGACTCCTCAAATCATTTTTTCTTTGTTATTGTACCGCAATCCGACCCGGATTGCAACAATCGGCACAAAAATCCCGGATGCGCAGCATCCGGGATTTTGGGATGTTCAGTTCTGCTCCGGTTGGGTCTGATGCTTCTTCCAGCCTTGGCTGGCGGAGATACACAGTGCAAATCCCGCAAATGCGATCGCAGCCCAGAGGAGAATGGTCATCTTCCAGTCGTAGTGCTCGGAAAACAGCGCGATGCCGTAGGTTGACGCGGAACTGCCAAGATAGGTGCTGAAGTTCAGAAGACCGGAAATAAAGGAAATATTTCCATAGCGTTTGAAATAGAGCGGCACAATGCAGACCAGGAGCAGGTTAATGCCGTGCATGCAGCCGCAGAGCAGCGCCGAGCAGGCAACGGAAAGCGCCGGGCTCCTTCCGCTTCCCATCCAAAGCAGCACTGCGCTCACAACAGCAACCACAAAAAACAGCGCCGCGCAAAGAAGCGTGTTGGTAACCTTTGTCCGGTTGATCCACATTGCCACATGATAGCATAGCAGCGCAAACACCGGCAGCAGAACGCCGGTAAAGATGGCGATCGAGCCCTTGAGGTGATAGGTCTCGCGCAGGTACGATGGCATCCACGCCGTCACGCTGTCGCGAATCGCACCGTGCAGAATGATTGCAAGCAGGATCACCGCAAGATATGGCAGGATCGGGCGGAACGCCGATAGGCCGGAGCGTGCTTCACGCTTACGCGCAGAAACAGGGGCAAGGGAGATATTTGGCGCGGAGAATAGCCAGATCACGGCCATGACCGCACCGATCCCGGCGGCAAAAAAGAACATGGAGCGCCAGTTCAACAGACTGACGCAAACCAGCGCGCCGACATAGACCAGAATCGTCCCCACAGAGGAGCCCCAGCAAACCACCATCATAGACTTCTGATACTGAAGATCCGTAAACAGCTCGCTCATCAGCTTGACGAGCGGCGGCCACATGAAGGACTGTGCAAAACCGTTGACACTCCAGACGATCAGCATCCGGTACGGATCTCCGCCGCAGAACGGGAGCAGCAGGTTCATCAGCGACGACGTCAGAAGTCCGATCAGCAGAAGGCGCCGCGGCTGAATGCGGTCGCCGGCGAAACCGCTGATCAACTGGCCAACGGCATAGGCCAGGGCATTGGCCGTCAGTGCGAGAGAAGCCTGTGATTTCAAAATCCCCTCTGATGCAACGATCTCAGAGATCACCGCCCCATAATTCTGCCTTGTCAAATAGCTGACCATATAAGTCAGCGCAAACAGAAGCGTCATGTTTCGGATCTGCCGGTTGTCCTTCAGCTTCATGTCTTCACCTGCTTTACTTATTCACAGATTATCCGTATTGTAACGCAGGCTGCGCGTTGTTGTCAACGCACAGCCTGAACGAAAAACACAGTTTTTCCCTTACATTTTTTGCCGTTATGCAGGCAGGTTTTCAAAATCATCCGCGACGATTATGTCCCCAAAAAACGTTGAACCGATCGGGCTTCCACACAGGGTCGATGGCACTGACCGCATCCGAAGCGGTGATCTCACGGTCGCCGTTGTCGATGTCCACAAGCGTGTAGCGGCTGCTTCCCATCCCAAGCTCCTGCATATACGTCAGCTGACGCAGGCCGTGCCGCGACTCGATCCGTTCGATCAGCGCTTTTCCGCCCTGCATCGGGAGCTGGTAGACCAGGTCGATACACGCGCTGTCGGCTGCAAGGATGTCCAGCGAAGCCACAATCCCAATATCCGGCGTCACAACCGGCTCCGCCTCCGTCCCCTCGCAGTCGCAGGAGACAGACATGTTTCGCAGGACATTCACAAAACAGATGTGCGGTGCGAAATGATCGACAGTTGCCTTGCAGGATTCCGTCATCCGCTCCATCAGCTCTTCCTTATCGATGCCCCACATGCCGCGGCTGTTGGTATGGATGGCTTTTTTCCCGATCCTGCCGTCGGCGCAGCCTATGCCGATGTTCTTGTTTGAGCCGCCGAAGCCGCCCATTGTGTGCCCCTTGAAGTGCGTCATGACCAGCAGCGCGTCATATGCAGGAAGGTTTTTCCCGACATGCATCTCCGAAAACCATTTTCCGCCCTTGACCGGCAGGACGGCTGTGCCGTCTGCATCTGTGATATCCACCGGGCAAAAATCCCAGCCATTCACTGCAAGCGTTTCCCTGTGCTGCTCCGTGGTGTAGCGGTCACCCTCATAATATGTGTTTGTTTCCACGATGGAGGCGTCCGGCAGCCGTTCTGCAAGCAGCTGCTTCACCCATGGACGCGGAATAATGTTCGGGCCCATACGCTCGCCTGTGTGAAGCTTGACTGCAACGCGGCCTTCCAGCACCTGGCCGACACGGTCATAGATCCGGATGAGTCCTTCTGCAGAAAGATCTCTCGTAAAAAAAACGACGGACGATTTCCCTGTTCTCTGGTCCATCGGAACATAGCGGTCTCCCCCGCTTCCCGCCATTGGCTTTCGATCTGACATGATATGCACTCCTTTCCAGTTTTCTGAAAAAAGTATACCACAAACAGGAGCATTTGCAAGCAAAAACATCCTCTTCAGCAATGTTGCTTTCATACGTGTTCCGCAAAACAGTTGACCCGCGCCAGTGAACTTGATAAAATGGAGCAAACGAGTCTGCCCTGTGGAGGAACGGAAAAACTATGTACGAAAATGTTGTGAACGCCCTGATCGAGATCCCGCTCAATTCCCGGAACAAATATGAGGTTGACCATCAGACCGGGCGGATCCGCCTGGACCGTGTGCTCTACGCTGCCATGATCTATCCGACGGAGTATGGCATTTTGGAGCATACGCTCGCTCCGGACGGCGATCCGCTGGATATTCTTGTCATCTGCAAGGACCCCACCTTTCCCGGCTGTCTGGTGCCCGCGCGTGTCCTCGGATACCTTTCCATGATCGACGACGGAAAAGAAGACTATAAGCTGATCTCCGTGGTCGACTGTGACCCCCGGTATGACAATGTGCAGCAGCTTTCTGACCTCCCGTCGTTCGAGCTGGAGGAGATCGCCAATTTCTTTGCAAACTATAAAGTTCTTCAGAACATCAAGGTAGAGATCGGCAGCTACCACGGGAAAGAGGAAGCGCTTGCCGTGATTGAAGAATGCCGCCGACGCTACGAGCAGAACCATTGAGGCGCCATCATGTATAAGATTCTTGTTGTTGAAGACGACCGCGGTATTGCAGAGGCCGTCTGCTCCGAAGCGCAAAAATGGCAGATGGATGCAAAGTGTGCAGAAAACCTCCGCGACGTCCTTGCGGAATTCCGCGCGTATCAGCCGCACCTGGTGCTTCTGGATATTTCCCTGCCCTTCTACAACGGATACTACTGGTGCACGGAGATCCGAAAAGTCTCTGATGTTCCCATCATTTTTCTCTCCTCTGCCTCGGATAACATGAACATCATCATGGCCATGAATATGGGCGGAGACGATTTTATTCCCAAGCCGTTCGATTTGAACGTGCTCATTGCAAAAATCCAGGCGATCCTGCGTCGGAACTACGGGAAAATCGACCATCCAGGCATGCTCTGTCACCGCGGCGCCGTACTCAGCACGGACGACAGCTCCCTGCTTTACAACGGTGAAAAGATCGCACTGACGAAAAATGAATTTCGCATCCTGCTTGCGCTGCTGGAGGCCAGAGGCCGTGTTGTCAGCCGTGAAAAGCTGATGGAGCGACTGTGGCAGACAGACAGCTTTGTTGACGAAAACACACTGAGTGTGAATGTCAACCGCCTGCGGAAAAAGCTCGACCGTGCCGGTCTTGACGATTTCATCACAACGAAGATCGGCATCGGCTACATGATCGAATAGAGGCTGTGCCATGGAATTTCTGCTCCGGTATCTGCGCAGCCGGCTGCCGGCTGTATGTCTGTTTCTGTTCTGCTGCATCTTTTTCGCAGTCACCTTTGCGCTGCTTCATCTGCCGCTGCGCGCAGTTCTGTATCCTTCGGTCGTCAGTGCACTTGCCCTGACCGTATTCCTGGCCTGTGACTGCGCGGCACAGCTCCGGCGATACAGACGCCTGAAGCTGCTGGAGGCGCATCTGCAGACGATCACGGACGAGCTTCCTGAACCCGAGACGGCAACGGAGGCGTCGTACCAGCATCTCATTCGCCTGCTTTCCGATCAGAGCGCCGCACTGGACGCTTCCATACAGGCGCGGGTTTCGCAGATGATGGATGACTGTACGCTCTGGGCCCATCAGATCAAAACGCCCATCGCCGCCATTCGCCTGCGCCAGCAGCAGGAAGACTCCGATTTCTCTCGCAGTGTTGCGGAAGAACTGCAGCGCATCGAGCAATATGTGGACATGGTGATGGCATATCTGCGCCTGGACTCTGACAGCACGGACTATGTGTTTCGCACAGTCCGGCTTGACGACGTGATACGCCCTGCGGTGCGCAAATTCTCCCCGCAGTTTATCCGGCGCAGGATTTCTCTGATCTACACGCCAATCGAAGCCACTGCGCTGACGGATGAAAAATGGCTCGGCTATGTTGTGGAACAGATTCTCTCGAATGCGCTCAAATACACGCCGCACGGCAGCATTGAGATCGGGCTCGAATCCCCGAAAACGCTCTTTGTCCGTGATACCGGAATCGGCATTGCTCCGGAGGATCTCCCGCGGGTCTTTGAAAAAGGCTACACCGGCTGCAACGGGCGGACTGACAAGCGGGCTACCGGCATCGGCCTCTATCTGTGCCGGAAGATCTGCGCCAATCTCGGCCACACCATCCGCGCAGATTCCACGCCCGGCCGCGGAACGACCATTCGCATCGATCTTGAAAAGCACAGCTCCAATCCGGAATAACGTCTTACAAAACTGTAAGATGAGACGGAGGAAATGTAAGCCGTTTCGATGGCGAGCATTTCCTCCGTCTGCTATAATGTGTGCGCATACAAAAAGGAGGCAGGATCATGAGCATACTGCAGGTATCCAATCTGAAAAAGATATACTCCACCCGCTTCGGAGGGAACCAGGTAGAGGCGCTCCGAGACGTCAGCTTTTCGGTGGAGTCCGGCGAATATGTTGCCGTGATGGGAGAATCCGGTTCCGGAAAGACGACGCTTTTGAACATCATCGCCGCACTTGACCGACCTACAGCCGGCAGCGTCATTCTGGACGGGCAGGATCTTTCCGCCATGAAGGAAAACGAGATTGCCTCCTTCCGGCGTGATAATCTCGGTTTTGTCTTTCAGGAGTTCAATCTGCTCGACACTTTTTCCGTGGAGGACAACATCTTCCTTCCGCTTGTACTTGCCGGGAAGAACTATGTGGACATGCAGGCGCGCCTCATCCCCATCGCGCAGCATCTGGAAATCACAGAGATCCTCAAAAAATATCCCTATGAGATATCCGGGGGCCAGAAGCAGCGCGCGGCTGTCGCCCGCGCGCTCATCACGCAGCCGAAGCTTATTCTTGCGGATGAGCCCACAGGCGCGCTGGATTCCCGCGCGACGGACGAGCTTCTGCGCCTGTTTGCTTCCATCAATCAGAGCGGTCAGACGGTCCTGATGGTAACGCATTCGGTCAAGGCTGCCAGCCACGCAGGCCGTGTGCTGTTCATCAAGGACGGGCAGGTGTTCCATCAGCTCTATCGCGGCGCGGATACGGACGAGCAGCTCTATCAGAAGATCGCCGATACGCTCACAATGCTGCAGACGGGCGGTGAGCGCGCATGAGGCTTCTGTTTTATCCGAAGCTCGCCGCCAACGGTATGCGCAAAAACCGCCGCATCTACGGCCCCTACCTGCTCACCGGGATCCTGATGACGGCGATGCTGTATATTCTGGCATATCTCAGCGCCTGGCCCGGCCTGAACGACATGAAAGGCGGCGCGACGCTGCGGATCATGCTGCCGCTCGGATTCTGGGTGATTGCATTTTTCTCGCTGCTGCTGCTGTTTTACAGCAATTCCTTTCTGATCCGTCAGCGCTACCGTGAGTTCGGCCTTTACATCATTCTCGGCATGGACAAGCGCAATCTCTGCCGTGTCATCTTCTGGGAAACGTTATTTTCTGCGCTTCTGACTTCCCTGCTTGGGCTGATCGCCGGTGCTTTGTTTTCCAAGCTCGCAGAGCTGCTGATGCTCAACATGATGTATGAGCAGGTCAGTTATGATCTTTCCATAAACTGGGATTCCGTGAGAACAACACTGACCATTTTTGCTGCGATCTACCTTCTGCTGTTTCTCAGTTCCGTTCTCAAGGTCAGCCGAACCAATCCTCTTGCGCTGATGCGCAGCAGCAGCTACGGAGAAAAGCCGCCGAAAGCGAACTGGTTCCTGGCGCTGCTTGGCGCGGTGATCCTTGCGGCAGCCTATTGGATCGCCCTGCATATTCGGCAGCCTGTGAAGGCGCTGTTTGCCTTCTTCATTGCCGTCATCATGGTCATTCTTGCAACATATTTGCTGATGGTCTCCGGATCCGTCACGCTGTGCAGAGCGCTGCAGAAAAACAAATCGTATTATTACCGGCCGCGTCACTTCGTGTTTGTTTCATCCATGGGCTACCGCATGAAACGCAACGGTGCCGGGCTTGCGTCCATCTGCATCCTCTGCACCATGGTGCTTGTGATCCTCTGCTCAACGTCCAGTCTGTACTTTGGCGCAGAGGACGCATTCCTGGCAAATTATCCGAACAGCTTCCGTATCTGTATTTCGATCCAGGACATGCAGATGCTCCGCAGCGGAGCGGCAGACGACTATCACCGTGCCGTTTCAGCCGAAACGCCTGGCGCAGAAAATATCACGGAGACAACATATTTCGAATCCAACGGACTTCTGCAGAACGACCGCTTCCTGTTTGAGTCCGATCTTCTGGAAACGGCCTCCAGCCTGGATCTGGAAGAAAACATTACGCTGCTCTATATTCTCTCTCCGGAGCAGTATTCCAAACTGACCGGCGAGAAGACTGTACTGGACAGCGATGAGTGTCTGCTGCTGTGCCGGAAAACAAGCTTCGCAAGCAGCACGTTCCATCTTTCTGATCTGCGGACATACCGCGTCACGGAAGCTTCTGCGATCCCGGACCGTTTCCAGCCGACCAACCTCAGGATCTTTCCGGAGCTGCTTCTTGTTCCGGGTGATTTTGATGCGCTGGCGGAGTGCCTGGACGGCATGACCAATTCTTATGGCTACTCCACTGCCACGATCTTCTGGTACTGCAGCTTTGATATGGACACAGACACCCAGACGCAGATCGAAATGCAGCAGACGCTGCACAGAGCCGTCGAGACTGCTGCATCTGCATCGCAGGACGGATTCACATACCGCCTGGACTGCCGGGAAGCAAGCCGCAAGGATTTTTTCGGCACTTACAACGGACTGTTCCTCATCGGGATCCTGCTCAACATCGTGTTCCTGTTTGCTGCCGTTCTGATCATCTACTACAAGCAGATCTCCGAAGGATATGAAGACCAGAGCCGCTTCCGGATCATGCAGAACGTCGGAATGACAAAACAGGACATTCGAAAAACGATCAATGCACAGGTCCTGACTGTTTTCTTCCTTCCGCTTCTGACTGCCGGGCTCCATGTGTGCTTTGCAGCACCTATGATCTGGCGGCTTCTGCAGATGTTCCAGTTCACCAATCTTCGTCTGATGATTTTTGTGTTTCTTTCGGCCTTCCTTCTTTTCGCTGTGTTATATACCCTTGTCTACAAGCTGACAGCAAATGCGTATTATAAGATCGTCAGCGGTGTAAAAGCAAACTGAACTGACACGCCGCCCGGCATATCTGCCGGGCGGCGTGTTGATTTGACAGGATAATCCTCGCATGGTATTCTGAACAGAAGGAGGTGCCGCCATGCTTTATCAGAAAGACTGGCTCATGCGGCAGATCGAAGCAATGATCCGAATCATCGCAGGAATCATCTTTCAACGTGAAGCCCGGAGCAACGCAGTTCTCATACCCACGGAGCCTGCAAGCGGGCTCGACCCGACCCTGCGCAGGCAGATCGACGCATTTCTTGCGCAGGGTCAACCCTGCGAAACAGAGGACTGGCTGTTCGCGCAGACTGATCCAGGCGACATCCGTGTGCTCCGGGCCGCGCTCTACTTCTATGCGCTTTTGAACACGTGGTCGGACGAAGAGCTGACCATGCATAATTTCCCAAGGGACGAAATCAAGAGCGGACTGACAGAGATATGCCGTCTATACGGTTTGGACGCAATGCTCGGTTCCTGAGCGCTCCGGCGTCCGCTGCCTTTGCCGCAGCGGACGCCGGAGTATGTTTAAAGTGATTCGATCTCATGCAGCGCATCGTACTTCCCAAGCAGCACGAGTACGGCGTCCGCTGTGATCATAGTGTTGGCGTCCGGTGAGATCTCGATTTGAGCTCTGCGCTTAACTGCAATGACGCTGACGCCAAAGCGCTGGCGGATGTTCACCTCGCGAATCGCCTTACCGACCCAGGATGCGGGCGCATTGATCTCAACAATGCCGAATTCCTCAGAAAACTCGATATACTCCATAACGCCGGAGGAGGAAAGCCCTTTCGCCAGCTTGTCGGCAGCCTCCCGTTCCGGCAGGATCACGCGCGTGGCGCCGAGCTTTTCCAGGATCGCACGATAGGTGTCATCCTGCGCCTTGCAGATGATGTGGCGCACCCCCAGCGCATGCATGTTCATGGTGATGAGCGACGCCGCTGCAAGATCCGTTCCGACGGCAATGATTGCACAGTCGCACCCCTGCACGCCGAGCCTGCGCAGAACGTCCACATCCCTGGCATCCGCCACAGCCGCGCGCGTCACCCGGTCCGCAATCTTATCGATGGTGGGTTCATTCGTATCGATGGCAAGCACTTCCTCGCCGTACGCAAAGAGCTTGACGGCCAGCTGAAAGCCAAAGCGTCCAAGGCCGGCAACAACATAGGATTTCATGGTGTTCCTCCTTACCCGATCAGCAGATCCGTATCCGCGTATTTGAAATTCTGTCCGGCACGGTTCCCGCGCAGAAAACCAAGGCTGATCGTCAGAATACCTACGCGGCCGAAGTACATATAGACGATCATGAGAAGCTGCGCAGGCAGCCGGAGCATCGGGGTGATGCCGGTTGTGAGACCGACAGTGCCGATCGCGGAGATCGACTCAAACAGTCCGTCTGTAAAGCTGACCGGCGACGTCGCACAGATGACGGTCCCGCCCAGGAAAGACAGCGCGGCCATCGCGATGAAAACAGTCAGCGCGTTGAGCACATGCTCATTGTCGATGCTTCGGTGAAATATGCTGACACTGTATCGTCCGCGCAGTCTGGCCCACAGGAACAGCAGCAGCACGACAAACGTCACAGTCTTGAGCCCGCCGGCCGTTGAACCGGAGCTTCCGCCGATCAGCATCAAAAACATGGATACCGCTTTCCCGGCCTGCGTCAGCCCGCCCTGGTCCATGGCGGCAAAGCCCGCCGTGCGGACCGTGACAGACTGGAAAAACGATGCGAGGATCTTCTGCATCGGCCGCATGCCGCCGATTGTCGCGGGGTTGTTCCACTCGGTCACACAAAAGAATACAGTTCCAAACAGCAAAAGAGACGCTGTTGTGATCAGCACGAGCTTTGTGTAGACACTCCACTTTTTTGGGCTTTTGGTGCGGATGATTTCATCCCAGACAAGATAACCGATTCCTCCCCCAACGATCAGCGCGGAAAGCGTCAGCAGAACAACAGCATCCGTCGCATACGGAAGAAGGCTCCCGCCAGGCTGTAGGAAGCCAAAAATATCAAATCCCGCATTGCAGAACGCCGAGACCGCATGAAAGATCCCGAGTCTGCATGCTTTCCAGAGCCCAAACTGTGCTGAAAAGCGCAGCGTCAGGATCAGCGCACCGGCGCCCTGCGCCAGAAGACAGCCAAAAAGAAGCTTCCGGTAGACGCGGACGGCATCCGCCATACTGTTTGCACCGATGGATTCCGCAACAGCCATGCGTTGGCGCATGCTCAGCTTTTTCCGAAGCGTCAGGATCACGAACGATGCTGCGGACATAAACCCGAGACCCCCGATCTCGATCAGAAGCAGAAGAACGATCTGCCCGAAGCCGCTCCACTGCGTCCAGGTGTCCCGCAAAGCCAGCCCCGTCACACAGGTGGCCGAGGTTGCAGTGAACAGTGCCGTACGAAAGCCGCACGGATAACCGCTTCGGGAAGCTGCAGGCAGGCTCAGAAGCAGTGTGCCCAACAGGATGATGGCAAGAAACACGACAGCGATCAGCTTGCTGATGCCGATCTGATGCCGTTTATTCGGCCGTTTCACTTTTAACAAGCGCAAGCGCAGCCCTCCTTTGCAGCTGTTTTATCTGGAATTATACAGGATAATCCGGTATAAATCAACCTTTCCGGTGATGTTCATTTCTCAAGGGCTGTGACACAAAGTGCTGTATATTCCTCGACGGCCTCCATCAATGCCGCCGGAACGATCTGACAAGAGGCTTTCTCAGGCGAGCCGCGGACGCCTGGGACTATGCGCTCCAATATCCGGCAAGCCCTTCATTTGTCGGTGAAACAACCGCTTCCACCGAAAAAAATCCCAGGCAAAAGCTCTGAAGCGGTGATCGAAAGTCTGCCGAAAACATGGCGCCTTCCGGTTTTTTTCTGCCGATCCTTTTTTACGCAAAAAAAGGATACACATTCCAGTGCAAATGGTATAGAATAGGAATCAAGGTGCCACTGAACAAAGCTCCGCAGCTCGATCAAACCGACACGAAAGAAAAGAGGGATCATCTTGTCAACAACAGCACGCGACATCATGCAGCGCATCAAGGATGAACAGATCCAGATGGTTGACTTCAAGATCGTGGACATCCACGGACAGTTCCGTCATGTGACCATTCCCGCAGCACATTTCAATGGACAGACCATGGAAAACGGAATCGGCTTTGACGCCTCCAACTACGGTTACGCCGTGGTGGAAAAGAGCGACATGGTCTATATCCCGGATCTTGACACCGCCATGATCGACCCCTTTTGCAGCATCAAGACGCTCTCCATGATCGGCAACGCCATGGTCATCGACCATCCAAAAAACCGTCCGCTCAGCCAGTATCCGCGCAACATCGCACTGGCCGCTGAGCAGTATCTGCGGGATACCGGCATCGCAGACACCATGCTGGTTCTGCCGGAATTTGAGTTTTACCTGTTCGATGAAGTCGGCTGGAGCGTCGATCACAATGCCATCGGCGTCAACATTGACGCGCGCCAGGCGCACTGGAACAGCGCATGCGAAGGAAGCGGCAACATCGTTCCCCTGCAAAAGAACTATCATATCGCAAAGCCTCTGGACACGACCTATGAATGCCGCAGCGAGATGTGCCTGGAGATTGAAAAAGCAGGGATCCCCGTCAAATACCATCATCCGGAGGTCGGCGGCGCCGGTCAGTTTGAGATCGAGCCGCTGCTGGGTCCGATGTCCAAAATGGCAGACGGCACGATGCTGATCAAATACATCATTCACAACACCGCTAAAAAATACGGTCTGAGCGCAACGCTGATGCCAAAGCCCGTCTATGGTGAGGCCGGCAGCGGCATGCATGTGCACATGCTCCTGCTGAAAAACGGAGCACCTGTATTCTCCGATGAGAACGGCTATTCCCATCTGAGCCGTGAAGCACATTGGTTCATGGGCGGCCTGCTCCGGCACATCAGCTCCCTTTGCGCGCTAACGAATCCATCCACCAACTCTTTCAAGCGGCTCGTCCCGGGCTTTGAAGCGCCCGTGACTGTCGGCTATGCAACCTCCAACCGAAGCGCCGTCATCCGTATCCCTGCCTACGCCAAGTCACCGGAGCTGCGGCGCTTTGAACTCCGAAACCCGGATGCGACATGCAATCCGTATTTCTGCTTCTCTGCGATCCTGATGGCCGGCATTGACGGCATCCGGAACCAGATCGATCCTCACGCCAACGGCTGGGGACCCTATGACGTCAATCTCTACGACCTCTCCGATGCGGAAAAAGCAAAGCTTCATCACCTGCCGACCTCTCTGGAGCAGGCGCTGGACGCTTTGGAGGCAGATCACGACTATCTGACTGCCGGGGGCGTTTTCCCTGCTGAACTGATCTCCGGCTTCTTAACGTCGAAGCGCGCAGAATGCCGGGAGCTTTCCCAAATCCCGCATCCTGCAGAGTTTGCAAAATATTATAATCTCTGAGCATCTGAACAGATGAACCGCCGCGCTTTTCTGCGCGGCGGTTCATTGTTGCGGAATTACGGGCGCTCCCCGATCGGAACATAATCCATATAGTTCATTGCGGAGCGATACGCCGGACGGATGATGCGTCGGCAGGTGATGAGCTCCTCCAGCCGGTGCGCGCACCAACCGGAGATCCTTGCAATGGCAAACAACGGCGTGAACAGATCCTGCGGGATGCCGAGCATGGTGTAGACCAGGCCGGAATAGAGATCCACATTGGCACACATCGGAAGCGTCCGCCCGGTTCGTTCCATCACAAGCGGGAGCCCGACACGCTCGACTGCCTCAAGCAGGGAGAACTGGCGCGCATAGCCTTTCTGCTCGGCCATACCGCGTGCATATTTCTTGATCGCCTGGGCGCGAGGGTCGCTGATGGTATAAACAGCGTGACCAAGACCATAGATCTTTCCGGATCGGTCGCCCGCCTCGCCGTCCAAGAGGCGGACAAGGAAGCTGCGGACATTGTCATCCGTTACATCCCCGACATTTTCGTCTATGGCCTGCAGCATCTGCGTGACCTTGGCGTTCGCACCCCCGTGCAGCGGTCCTTTCAGAGATCCGACTGCCGCGGCGATGGCGCTGTATGTGTCGGTTCCGGAGGACGTCAGCGTACGGCAGGAGAACGTTGAGTTGTTGCCGCCGCCATGCTCTGCATGCAGGATCATCATGAGATCGAGAAGCTTTGCCTCATCGTCCGTATAACGCTTGTCCTTCCGGATCATGCGAAGGAAGTTTTCCGCCATGGAAAGCGATGGATCCGGATTGTGGATATACAGGGAGCCGCCGTCATAGACGTGGCGTTTGACTGCGTATGCCTGTGCAACAATGGTCGGAAAGCTCCCGATCAGCTCGATGGACTGGCGGACAACATTCTCCAGTGAAGTGTCGTCCGGCTCTTCATCGTAAGAATAAAGCGCAAGAACGCTTCGCTCGAGCTTGTTCATCACATTGGATGAAGGAGCTTTCAGGATCATATCCTCAAAGAAGTTATCCGGAAGTTTGCAGGCGTCGCGGAGGATCGACGTGAACCGCCGGAACTGCTCCTCATTCGGCAGCCTGCCGAACAGCAGCAGATATGCGACCTCCTCATAGCCAAAGGTCGAATCGGCAATATGACTGTCCAGCAGCGCGGTGGCGCTGATCCCGCGATAGTAAAGCTCGCCTGGGATCGGGATCTTTTCCAGATCACGCATATAGTAGCCCTGCACGCTGCCGACCCGTGTAACGCCAACCATGACGCCTGTCCCGTCCGCATTGCGCAGACCGCGCTTGACTGCGTCACCCTCATAATATCGCGGACTGATGCGGTATTCCTGCTCGATCTGGCCGCAAAGGGAGCTTACATATTCATTGAGCATGAGCTTGTTCTCTGTCATTGTCCCACGTCCTTCCTTTTTGAGATTTCTATATTGCATTGAGTATACAATACGTCTTCTCAAAATGCAAGTTATTTCTTTTTATTATTCATATTTTTCTTAAAATACTTTTTTTCCTCGTCTTAATTAGCATATTCTGAATTTTGAATTTTTTTATTTATCATAATTCACAAATTACCAGATGCATGTTCAGTATGTTCATACAGGTCCGACGGTGAAGCTGCTTCTGTACAAACCTGGATCCGTGTGATACAATCACCAAAAGAAAGGATGTGATCCTGATGCGATACGCAGTGATCGGTGCGGGCTATATCGGCCCGATCAATACGGCGGCTCTGATGGCGTGTCCGGATGTCGAGATCGTTGCGGTTGCAAACCGCACGGAAGAAAAGGCGCAGGCACTGTGCCGGAGCCTCGGACTCTCCTGTCCTGTTTACACGGACTATCTGCAGATGCTCGACCAGGTCCGGCCGGATGCAGTTGTTCTGAACGTCTACAATGACCTGCACAAGCCATATTTCCTTGCGTGCGCCGCGCGCGGCATCCATATCCTCGTGGAAAAGCCTATGTCCAACACATATGAGGATTGCACAGAGATGCAGCAGGCCGCCGTGGATGCCGGTATCCGTGTTTCAGTCCTGCAGACCCAGCGATACAACAGCGTGTTCCTCACTGCACAGGCTTACATCCGGGAGCATGCCCATACGCTCGGCCCCCTGCTGTCTGTCTGCGATCAGCTCAGCTGCAACTATTTCTGGCCCGGCCGCTCCCCCTGGCATCTCGATCCCGTACGGTCCGGCGGAGGGATCGTGCTCAACTACGGCGTACATCAGCTTGACCGCATCCATGTATTCTTAAATGAGCCCACCGTGCGCTTCACAGCACAGTACCTCACCCGGAAGCCCGGGATCGGAACATGTTCATCCTATGCAATGTTTGGCGTCAGCCAAAGCGGCGTGCCTTATACGGCCTTCTGCAACGGCTACAGCGACCCGATGGTCAACGAACTGACGCTGACTTTCGCGGGCGGCACCGTGCGCTGTGTACTATGCAGCAACGGCGAAACGTCCTTTGGCACATATGTCGGCAGCAATGGATCGCAGGGTTTCCGTGCAGTGCCCCAGATCGCAGAGAACGGGCCCGCCAATCATCTCATGTATGTGCGGGAATTCCTTGACGCAACAGCCTATCTTTCCGGAGCAGTCCAGACGCCACCCGTTTCCATGGACTATGCCTCCGAGCTCGTGCGGCTGTGCTGCGTGGGCTTTGAGACAACAACGTAAGACCCTGCCCTCCCGGAAGCATGCAGGATGTTGCATATCCCGCATGCTTCCGGATTATTTTTTGTGTCTTTTGCCTGTTGACATCTGTCCACAACTTGATATAATAACGACAAACAATTTCATACCGATCCGTTGATCTTGTTCAGAACGTTCGGACTGAGCAAGGAAGGAATCTCTGGAGAACTCATTGAATTGAGTGCCGAAGGTGCAAGGCTGAAGCTGAATCTCTCAGGCAAAAGGACAGAGCTTACGGAACGCTTGTTCCGCGGTGCTTCTTTGTGCAGTCCAGAGACGGGCTGCATTTTTGTTTATCATTTGCGAAAGAGGGCAGAAAGACATGAAACACGTACTGCAAACCGGGCTGGATTATCTGATGACTTGTGATCCGGAGATCGCAGGCTGTGTGGAGCGGGAGTTCCACCGGCAGAAGCAGAACCTGGAATTGATCGCTTCGGAGAATATCGCCTCTCCGGCTGTGATCACGGCAATGGGTTCCGTCCTTACCAACAAATATGCCGAGGGCTATCCCGGCAAACGGTACTACGGTGGCTGCGACTATGTGGATGAGCTGGAATCGATCGCCATTGATCGCGCCAAGCAGCTTTTCGGCGCAGAGTTTGCAAACGTGCAGCCGCATTCCGGTGCGCAGGCCAACATGGCCGTCTATGCAGCGCTGCTTCAGCCCGGCGATACACTCATGGGCATGGATCTTGCCAACGGCGGGCACATCACGCACGGTGCGCGGATCAATCTTTCCGGCAAATACTACAACAGCGTCAGTTATGGCGTGGATCCCGCCACTGGACGCATCGACTATAACGAAGTGGAATCCCTTGTCCGACAGCATCGGCCGAAGCTCTTGATCGCAGGCGCATCCGCATATCCGCGCGCCATCGACTTCCAGGCGTTTGCTGAGATCGCACACCGCAACGGAGCGATCTTTATGGTCGATATGGCGCATATTGCCGGTCTTGTTGCCGGCGGACAGCACCTGAGCCCTGTCCCCTACGCCGACGTTGTCACAACGACCACACACAAAACGCTGCGCGGCCCGCGCGGCGGCATGATCCTCGCCCGTGAGGAATTCGGCAAAAAAATCAACAGTGCTGTTTTCCCGGGCACGCAGGGCGGACCCTTGATGCATGTGATCGCGGCAAAGGCCGTCTGCCTCAAAGAAGCCATGGAGCCGTCTTTCCGCGTTTACGCGCAGAACATTGTCAAAAACGCAGCTGCGCTTGCCGAGGCGCTGCTTGCGCGCGGATATGACCTTGTTTCCGGCGGGACAGACAACCATCTGATGCTCGTGGATCTTCGTCCGAAGCAGATCACCGGTCGTGAACTGCAGACGCGTCTGGACAGCGTCCATATCACGGTCAACAAAAATGCGATCCCAAATGATCCGGAAAAGCCCACCATCACCAGCGGTGTGCGGATCGGCACACCGGCCGTGACGACCCGTGGCCTGACGCCTGATGAAATGTCTATCATCGCAGAGTGTATCGACCGCACAGTCTGCGACTATGAAAACTCCCGGCAGGATGTGATCGCCGCAGTCCAGGCGCTCACAGAAAGGCACCCGATCTACGAATAAACAGCAGGATAAAACCGAGGCATCTGCGTCACGCAGATGCCTCGGTTTTTCGTTCAGCTTGCTTATTCTGTTTCTTCTGTATCCGGCTCTCCCTTTGTGTCCGCCAGGCCGGGCTCTTTTGTCACAACAACAGCCTCCAAGCGGTTGATGGGCGTTCCGAGCGCATAAAACTTTTCCTCATACCCTGTCATGATCCCGACGGGGCCGTTGGCGTGCAGATCTCGCGTAACATTGCGCAGCTCCAATCTGCATCGCTCCATCTCCGGAAGTGTCCACGCAAATAGATCCGCATTGTCTGTTTTGAAATGGATCTGACCGCCGATTGGAAGGATCTTTTTGTATTTTTCAAGGAAGGTGTGATATGTCAGCCGACGCTTGGCGTTCTTCTTTCTTGGCCAGGGGTCGCAGAAATTGATGTAAAGAAGGTCTACTTCATCATCTGCAAAAAACGCATCGATGTCGGCAGCATCGAGAGAGACAAAAAACACGTTCCGAAGTCCTTTCGCGACCGCCGCCTCCATGGCCAGCACCAAAGCATCCGGAACACGCTCAATGGCAATGAGCAGAACGTCCGGCTCCTGCTCAGCGGTCTCCACGGTGAACTTTCCCTTTCCGCAGCCGACCTCCACGCGCAGTTCGCGGCAGCCCGGCATGAGACTGCGCCAGTTTCCGCGCAGTGACTGCGGTTCATGGATCCAGACCGATTCACACGCAGCCATACGCGGCTGAAGATTGTTTCTTCTTCTCATTCGCATATCATTGTCCTGCCTTGTTTCTTCTGACAGGGCGCTGCCTGTCTGTGGTAGCGGGTCAGTTTCTTGAGCATTTCTCCGCGTCAATCGCAAGCACAAGCATCAAAACCGCAAGCGCGTCCTGAGGCTTTGCTACGTCGATGACATAAGTGTCAGTCCAGTGGAACAGTTCCTTGGAAACCGACGCAACAACGGTCCCTGCGTTGTCAAAGATCGTATAATCCCACTCCAAGAAATTCCCCTCCATGGACCAACCGTTGCAATCGACGGTAAAACGTGGGTGGAAGAGGGAGAACTCCTTGCGGATACAGCCAAGATACTGTTCGCCGCGATAGATCTCGAACTTCGGGAGCAGCGTCAAAACACGCTCCCTGACCGTCCCGAGCTCCCGCCCGGAGGGGTCACGGATCTTCAGAAGGTGCCCCCAGGAAAGCTGGCCTTCGACCGTAAAAACCGTGTTGCCGGCCTCGTCGTAGATGTCATAGCTGTCAAACCATGAAAAGAAGCGCTGCTTGAACAAGAGCTTCATGATCGGGTCCCTCCGTTTCCTGTACTGTTCTTTGGACGATGGAAGCGGAAAAAAGTTCTCCCCTATTTTTGACCAAGAAGGAGTTCCTGCAGCGTTTTCTTTGGGACGATCAGATCTCCGTTCGCGTCCAAACGATATCTGCAGGTATCGGTCTGGTCCTCAATGCAGGAGGTCTGCGCCGGATAACCAAGCGCAATGGCATAAAGCGCGGGAAAGCGCTCCGCATTGACCGAGACTGCTTCACAGGCCGCCTTTGGATCCGGAATCATAAGACAGCAGCTCGCCAATCCGAATGCCTGCGCACCGAGCATCAGCGTCTGTGCCGCTGCACCGGCAGCAAAACCAAAGTCTCCGGCGGCAGTCCTGTCGCCATGGATCAGGATATAGGCGGTCGGACGCTCTTCCTCTGTCATTGTATAGCCGGGCAGATATGCCGCCCAGCGCAGGCAGCCAAAGACAGCCTGCCGCGCCGCATCGCCTGTGACAAGCGTGAAGCGCAGCGGCTGCAGATTCGCCCCGCTTGGATA
>CADCOJ010000027.1 GCA_902803075.1 Oscillospiraceae bacterium
AAAAACATCCTCTTCCCGATCGACAAGATGGACGGCGATTCCCTGCCCGTCTCCGCCTTCATGGATCATGTGGACGGTCAGTTTGAGCTCGGCGCCTCCGCATACGAAAAGCGCGGCGTTGCCGTTGCGGTGCCGGAGTGGGATTCCGCGAAGTGCATCCAGTGCAACCAGTGCGCCTATGTCTGCCCGCACGCCACCATCCGTCCCTTTGCTCTGAACGAGGAAGAGGCGCAGAACGCGCCCGCCGCTGCGAAGATCGTTCCGGTCAAGGCCGGCAAGGGCAAGGGCGTTTACACCTTCACCATGGCCGTTTCCCCGCTGGATTGCATGGGCTGCGGCGTCTGCGTGGGCACCTGCCCGGTCGGCGCGCTTGCCATGGTCCCGCAGGAGACGCAGCTCGACCAGCAGGACGTGTTCAACTACTGCGTCGAGAAGGTCAGCGACAAGACCGAGCTGCAGACGCCCGACGTCAAGGGCAGCCAGTTCCGCAAGCCGCTGCTTGAGTTCTCCGGCTCCTGCGCAGGCTGCGCAGAGACCAGCTACGGCCGTCTTGTGACGCAGCTGTTCGGCGACCGGATGTATATTTCCAACGCCACCGGATGCTCCTCCATCTGGGGCGGCCCGGCAGCCACGGCTCCGTACTGCACGGATAAGAACGGCCACGGCCCGGCATGGTGCAACTCCCTGTTCGAGGATAACGCCGAGCACGGCTTCGGCATGTACCTTGGCCAGAAAGCCATCCGCGACAATCTCGCTGAGAAGACCAAGGAGCTGATCGCCCAGCCGCAGACCCGTCCGGCGCTCAAGGAAGCCGCGCAGAAGTGGCTCGACACTTATGACGACGGCAAGCTGAACGGCGAAGCCACCAAGGCATACGTCGCCGCCATGGAATAGAACATCTCCACTGTCGACGAGACCATCGCCTTCATGAGTGGCGCAGCAAAGACCGTCCTCGGTGAGGAAGCGGCAGCCGCCGGTCTGGCGCATGCACAGCAGATCAAGGCTGAGGGCAAGCAGTTCTGCGACTGCTCCGCCTGCTCGCTGGTCTCCGAGATCCTTTCCAAGAAGGAATACCTGTCCAAGAAGTCCGTGTGGATCTTCGGCGGCGACGGCTGGGCCTATGACATCGGCTTCGGCGGCGTGGACCATATCCTCGCATCCGGCGAAGACGTCAACATCTTCGTGTTCGACACCGAGGTCTACTCCAACACCGGCGGACAGGCCTCCAAGGCTTCCAACATCGGCCAGGTCGCACAGTTTGCAGCAGCCGGCAAGGAAATCAAGTCCAAGAGCCTTGCAGAGATCGCCATGTCCTATGGCTATGTCTATGTTGCGCAGGTCGCCATGGGTGCCAACGCAGCGCAGACGCTCAAGGCCATCCAGGAGGCCGAAGCCTATCACGGCCCGTCGCTCATCATCGGCTACGCTCCGTGCGAGATGCACTCCATCAAGGGCGGCATGGCCAACTGCCAGAAGGAAATGAAGCGCGCGGTCGACTGCGGCTACTGGAACATGTTCCGCTTCAACCCCGCTGCTGAGAAGAAGTTCACGCTTGACTCCAAGGCGCCTGCCGGCGGCTATCAGGAGTTCCTGATGAACGAAGCCCGTTACAGCCGTCTGACCCGTGAGTTCCCGGATCGCGCGACGGTCCTGTTCGAGAAGAACGAGGAGAACGCGAAGGCCCGCTATGAGCACCTGCTCAAGCTCGTTGAGCTGTACTCCAAGTAATCCCCTGTTTCACGCAAACCGCCCGCGGCATACTGCCGCGGGCGGTTTTCTTTATTTGCTTCTGCTCAACGGATCGGTGCAGCGCGCGCCCGCGCCGTCAGGCGGTCATGTGCCCTGCCCGTCCAGATACGCGCGGTTTCCGCTTCCGGCACGATCCTTTTTCCTCTTCATCCGGTTCTTACTCCGGGTCATATTCGCCGTATTCACATCCGGCGTGCTCCACGTGGATGCGGTCGATCTGCGTGCTGCCATGCCAAAGCTCCACGGTCCCGCGCCCGTTGCCGCCATTCCAGAGGCGGTTGTGGCGCTTTTCCCCGTTGGGCGCCTCATAATTGACAAGCAGCATATCCGCCTTCTCGCAGGTCAGATCCGTCACCATGCGCTCGTGCCGGTTCGTCTGCTCAACATGCCAGACGATCTGCGTGTCTGTCTCATGGCAGTCAAATGATGTATGCGTATGCGTCCAGGGCTTGGAGAAATTAAACTCATAGGGCGTGCCCTCATACCAGAACGCAGAGAGCAGCTTCCGCGGCAGGGCGACCGGACCAACCTTCGGGCGGCCTCCGCCGATGTCGAACACGCTGTTCATGAGCCGTTTCCCGGTCAGCTCGCTTGTGAGGTCGCAGGAGCTGATCCAGACCCAGGGTGACGTGAAATCCCTGCCCCAGTTTTTATCGGCATAGCCGAAGGATGTCTCCGGCGTGACGAGATACTGCTCTCCGTTCCACCAGATCTCGCCGGAAAAGGCCGTTTTCATCCCCTCGGCATGCCAGAACATTTCAAACGCCTGCATGTCGCGCATGGGCTCGGAGGCGCCGTAGCCGACGTTGAAGGCGATCTGCTTGTCGATCGTCAGATCCCAGCGCATGGAGCCGCTTTCACACATCCATTCCGGATGCGCCAGAGCCTGCTCCGGCGTGACGCAGACGCTGCCATGCGTCCGCGTCTCCGTGAGGAAGCAGTCCGCCGCCTCAACAGAAAACGGCACACCCCAGCCGACCTGCGTTTCGTTCCAGCCGAAAAAACGGTGCAGCTGTGCCGCGCCGGTGCCCCATGCACCGCATTTGACCATCAGATAGGACGGCGGGATATGGCGCGCACGGTTTTCCGGCAGCTGGCCGAAGACAGGTGCATCTCCGCCGGAGGCGGGGTTGCAGAGAAAAAACTCAATGAAAAATGCGCGCGGTTCACCGGTCTGCGCGTGATGTGCCGTGAACGAGTGCCACCACCAGTCGTAGCCGCATGACGCCTGCTCGCCAAAGAGCTGGCAGGCATCCCGGCTGATATCGTGTGTGTTGAACATGGACGGTTCGATGCTCCCTCCTGTGCGATGCTCAGCCGGCGTACTCCGGCTCCAGAAAATAGGCTCTTGGCTTCCATCCGGCGATCCGGACGTCCGGATCCCGCCGGTCGTCTACGGAAATCTCCATCGTCCCGAGCTGCGGGCAGGAGATCGTGATGACCTCTCCGGGCAGGAAGCGCTGTTCTGTCGGTACGCGAAGGGGCGCGTCAGCTGCGCCGAGCGCGAACAGATCATACGCCCGATAGGCAATCAGGATGTTCATCTCCTCCAGAAGCTGCACGGGGTCAAACTGCAGCGCGCGCTGATCGAACACATGGCGGCCCAGTGTGGGCGATTCGATTGTGATTTGAAGCTCCCGTGCGTCAAGCCCCGGCACCATATTCTGGGCAAGCACCTGGGCGTTGTCGCTGTAGAGGCTGTACCAATAGCACATCAGCTGATCTCTCGGGGCAGGGTCCGGAGACGCCTGGACGACGCCGTCGTCACTGAAGGCGAGGCCGAGTCCAAGCCCGAGTACCGCGTCCGCCAGCGCTTCGCCGCTCCTTGCCTCCACATCCCGGGATGTCAGGAAGAACAGCTGCGGATAAAGCTGCAGATTCTTTCTCCAGGGCTCCAGCACAAGCCTGTTTTCCTGCTCCGAGACCGTATGATACGGGATCGGCAGGAGCCTTGGATACTTGCGGGGGGCAAGACCCTGCGCGGCATAGGCCGCCGTGCTGTTCAGATCCACCATGCAGGTGGTGAAGGGCTTCGGATAATCAGATCGCTTCATCGTTTCAAACCTCCGTTCTCTCATCGCGGATGCGAAGGCGCAGGCAGCCGAGCTTTTCGGTCTTGACCTGGATATAGGCATTGTCCGGATACCGTCCGGGGAAGTTCTGATAGGCGTCGTATGTGATGGAGGCTGTGCTGAAGCAATCGCCCGGACGCAGCGTCATGAAGCCGCTGGCATAGGCCACCATTTCATTGATGGTGAAGATCACGGCCTTTGCGCTGCCCAGCGAAACCAGCCGCCCGCTCTCGCGCTCCTCAAACAGCTGGTCGTGGGGGTCGCCCACTTCGTCCTTTGTGGTGATATAGGGTCCCAGCGGTGTGGGCGTGCGGGTGTTCCCGTTGAAGCAGTCCGCATAGGCATAGTCGGCAAAGACCTTTTCCTCGTCCGGCATACTCCAGCGGTCAAAGAACGGGTTCTTCTCACCGCCGGCAAACTCCAGCATGTTGGTGTAGCCGAAGATATAGTCCTCCGCCTGCTCCTTGCAGACGCCGTGGCAGGGCTTGCCCATCACGACCACCATCTCATAGTTCCATCCGCAGCCTGTAAAGCCGTCGCGCACCACATAGGTGTGGTCATGCCCGGCCAGGTTGAAGTTGTAGCGCTGTTCCATCACCGGCTGTTTGCAGAGCGGGAGCTTTCTGGTCCGCGTGTGCAGGGCGCTGTTGCCGCGGGCCGTAAAGAGCACGGGCGATGCAGGCAGCGGCGGAAGATACTGCGCGCCTGCGGTCGGGAACGTGTATGCCTCCGCCGCGCCGGAATCCAGCAGGTCCAGGATCTGCCGGTTGAGCGCCGGGATCCGGTCGCAATACGTTCCGATAAACTCCGACAGTTCATTGACCGGAGTCTCCCCCAAGGCCCGCAGTGCCTCGGGCACACTGACCCAGCGCTCGCCGTAAAATGCAGCCAGGCACGGCCCCCGATCCGTCCGGATGATGCCGATCTTCATGTTGTCTCCTCCTGATTGATGTTCTGTCGCGTCCGGTGGACGCGCGGTGTTCAGTGTCCCAGCGCGCTGCAGATCCGCTCCGCAGCTTCGGTCATTACGCTCCGCGGGCAGGCGAGGTTCAGACGGATGAAGCCGTCCGCATTGTCCACGAACATCCTTCCCGCCTCAAGCAGGACGCCCGCACGCTCGGCAAAGAACCGGACCGGGTCCGCATCCGGAGGCAGGTACGGCCGGAGATCGATCCAGGCAAGATAGGTTCCCTCCGGGATCCGGAACGTCAGCTCCGGCAGCCGCGCGCGGAGCACGGCCTGGAGCGCTGCATAGTTCCCGTCGAGGTACCGGCGCATAGCGACCAGCCAGTCGTAACCGTGGGCATACGCCCCCGTTGCCGCGGCAAGGGAAAGCGGATTGACGACCTGCCCGCGCACCTTCGACCATCTGCTGCGCAGCTCCGGATCGCGGATCAGGACGTTGGAGAACTGCATGCCGGCCATATTGAAGGTCTTGCTGGGCGCCATGCAGGTGATGATCTTTTTGTAGTCCGGGAACAGCGAGACCAACGGGATATGCTGCATGCCCGCCCGGAGGATATCACAGTGGATCTCATCGGAGACGACAATCAGGCCGTTGTCCACGCAGATCTGTCCCACGGCAAGAAGCTCCTCACGCTTCCAAACCCTTCCTGTGGGGTTGTGCGGACTGCAGAGCAGGCACAGCTTCACGGCCGGATCCGCAGCCTTGCGGGCAAAGTCCTCCAGATCCGTGCGCCACACGCCGTCCTGCAGCACGAGGCGCGAGAACAGCGGCTCCGCGCCGCAGGTCTTGACCGCGCCGAGGAACGGGCCGTAAGCCGGCGTCTGGAAGAGGATCTTGTCCCCCGGTCCGCACAGCAGACGCGCCAGTTCATTGAGCGCGGAGACGATTCCGTTTGAAAAAAACAGATCCTCCGGTTCCCAGTGCCAGCCATAGAGGAGATCCGTCCAGGCGGAGAAGGTGTCAAAGTATGTGCTGTCCGCGGGCCGCGTGTAGCCGAGGATCTGCCTGTCCAGCCGTCTGCGGATGGCGTCCAGAATGAACGCCGGCGTGGCAAAGGACATATCCGCGATCCACATGGGGATGAGCTGCTCCTCTGGGCATGGGAGCGTGATCTCCTGCCCGGCAAACAGGGATTTCCAGCCGTCTGCGGCGATGCAGTCCGTGTGCTTCCGGTCGATGCGCATATCAAAGTCAAATTGCATAAGATCCCTCCAAGGTCGAGCGTAGCTGAACAGTCTCTGTGCGTATGCCCGGCACATCAGCTGTGCTGCTGTGCTGAGCCACTCCGCAGCGCGGCAGAACGCCTTGCGGCGTTTTGCCAATATTAAGGTTATTATACACCATTCGGTTAAAATATGGAATCAGTTTTTCACCGGGCGATTGAACAAGATGCCAAGATCTGTTATAATCGAACCAGCATCAAAAAGGAGCGGTCAGGATGAACCTTACCCGTGTGACGGACAGGATCTATTATCTTCCCGGCGATCCGGAGACGGATGCGCCGTTTCTGTATTATATTCGCGGCGACAACTGCAGCGCAGCCGTCGATGCCGGGCAGTCCCGCGCGCATGTTCAGGCCTTCTATAACGCCATCCGGGAGGCCGGATTCCCGCTGCCGCGGTACACGCTGATCACACACTGGCACTGGGACCACACATTCGGTCTGCCATACGTGCAGGGAGAAACGTTTGCCAGTGTCCTGACGCAGCAGAAGCTCCGCGCGGTCGCCGGCTGGCTCTGGACGCCCGAAGCCATGGCTGCACGGGAGCAGTCCGGCGAGGATATCCCGTTCTGCACCGAGCACATCCGCAAGGCATATCCGGATCTGCGCGAGATCCGGGTGCAGCCGGCGGAAACGGCGATCAGCGGGACGCGCGTGTTCGATCTGGGCGGCGTCCGTGTGCAGGCATACGCACGGGATTCCATCCATTCCCGGGATGCGCTGATGCTGTATGTTCCGGAGGAATCGGCGCTCTTTGCCGGCGACGCAGACTGTGAGGATTTCTACCGCGGCGGCGAGATCGACCCCGCCCGGGTGGAGGACTATACGCGTTTTGTCCGCAGTCTCCCCTTCCGGCGCTATTTCCTGGGGCATGCGCTGCCGGTGGGCCGCCCGTTCGTGATGGGTTATCTTGCCGGGATGCGCCTGCGCGCCGCAAAGCCGCAGCTTCCGATGCTGTAAATCTGACCATAGATCCGACGCCGCCCCGGCCTGCATACGCAGGCCGGGGCGGCGATTCCGTTTTCGGTCAACTCAGCGCAGGCGTCGGGGCCACGTCCATCTCGTCAAAGGAGAGGCTTTCGCCGTCCATGGCCCAAAGCTTCGTCTTGCGCGTTGTTCGGCGCTCAGCCTTTGCCGGGCGTGAGCGCTGCGCAGCACGGGCAGTCGGAACAGGTTCCGGCATAGACCTCGACCTGCGCGCTGTCCGATTGGATCTCATACGGCGCAAGATCGAACGTCAGACGCACACGCACAGCCTCATGCGCAGGCAGACTGACCCGGCGGAACGCAGCCAGCTCGCGCCGGCGGTGCATGCGTGTGTCCGCCGTGATGTGCAGGTAAACCTGCGCAGTCTCCACGCAGGGGATATCCGACAGATTCTCAAGCACGAGCTCTGCCTCCGCCGTCCCCGTGCCGGTCATGCGCGCCGTGGCACTGACCACGCGCGTCTGCGCATAGGACAGGCCGAACCCGAACGGATAGAGCACGCCGTCAGAACCGTCGGTATAAGTCCGCGCGCGCCCGAAGCAATCCGGACAGACCGGCAGGCAGCCCGCGCTCCTCGGGAACGTAACGGGGAGTTTGCCGCTCGGGCATACGTCGCCGGCAAGAATGTCCGCCACTGCGCGGCCGCCCTCCTGCCCCGGATACCAGGCCACAAGGATCGCGTCCGCCAGCTCCGAGACCTCACGCAGGTCATACGCCCGGCCGCAGATCAGAACGACCGCGACCGGTTTTCCCGTTTTTTTGAGCGCGCGCAGAATATCGAGCTGATCGGCCGGGAGCGTAAGCTCCGATACGTCGCAGCCCTCGCCGCAATCCATAAAATATGTGCTCCCGGCTGCTGCGCCGGTCGATTCAAACGCCGTTTCAAAATCGCGGACGCTGCTTCCGCCCATCCCGAGGACCACAACGTCGCTCCGAGCCGCCAGCGCCGCAAGATCGTTCCCGGTCGGCTTGCCGGAAAAGGACCATCCTCTTGCAAACGAGGCACCCGGGAAGCGCGCCTCCAGCGCGCGCCGCACGCTCTGCCCCTCCCCGTCCTTTCTCGGGGAAGTATAGTCGCCCAGCAGGCAGTAAATATCGTCCAGATTCTCACCCACCATGCAAACACGCGCGTCCGGCCGGAGCGGCAGCATCCCGTCGTTTTTCAGCAAAACAGCGCTCTCGGCGGCCATCCGGTAGGCAAGCGCCTGGCCGACGCCGCTTTCGATATATTCCAGTGCCGCGCCCGGCACCCATGCGTGCTCCTCCATGAGCCCGGCCTCATACTTCTTCTCCAGCACGCGGACACACGCTTCGTCGATCCTGGAAAGCAGAACGCTCCCCTTCGCGGCGGCATCCTCCAGACGCAGGAACGGCCCCTCATCGCACAGACTCATGTCCACACCCGCGTTCAGCGCCATGACCGCAGCCTGCTCCGCCGACACGCCGAGCTGATCGCAGAGCATGGCGACGCCTGCGCCGTCGGAAAGCGCCACGCCGTCAAAGCCGAGTTCGTCACGCAGGATCCGGCGCAGCAGATGGGCGTTCGCATGGCAGGGCACGCCGTCCACTGTGTTGTAGGCGACCATCACGAACTCCGCCCCGGCCTCCACGGCCGCCCTGGCCGGGACAAGATGGATCTCCCGCAGCTCACGCTCGCCCGCGGTGACCTCCATCTGATTGTGCCCCCCCATCGGCGCTCCGCCGGCGAAAAAATGCTTGGCACATACCAGCACACCCGCGCGCCGGAGCTCCCGCACTGCCGAAGCGGCAAGCTGCGCCGCCAGGCGCGGGTTCTCTCCCAGGCATTCCTCACTGCGGCCCCAGCGCGGATCGCGCGCAAGGTCGATCATTGTAACAAAAGCCACATGGTTTTCCGAGAGCTTCAGCTCCGTTCCGATCGCGTGCATCATCTGTCCGTAAAGCTCCGGATCAAAGGACGCTGCCGAGCAAAGGCCCGTGGGATACATCACACTGCCCAGCGCCTGGAGACCGTGCGCCGTTTCCAGCTCAATGAGCGCCGGGATCCCCAGACGCGTGTTCCTGCGCAGATAGTCCTGCACGGTTTTCGCGCATAGTTCGCGCTCCGCGGGCTCGATGCCGTTTCCATATCCGCGGCGCGTCCAGGGATCGGCGCGCAGGAGGCCGCTGAGCGCGCCGATGCCGCCGTAGGCAGATACAACGCGGCGGAACGTGTCGTTCAGCTCGATCCCGTCCGCCGTTTTTTCATAGCAGTGATAGCCGTCGACTGTCTGCGTGATCTGGCCGAGCTTCTCCCGAAGCGTCATGTCCGCGCAAAGCTTTCTGGCCTGTTCAAAATAAGATCCCATAATTCCCTCCTGTCTGCTTCTTTCATCATAATAACAGATTTTCCCAAAACCGCAAGCATAAACACATCCGGGCACATGTGCCCGGATGTGCGGTCCTTATGATGCTCCGCCCTGTTCAAAACAGCAGGACGCCCGCACCGCACGACAGCGCGTTCGCCAGCACCGTCACCGGCAGCAGCCGGCGCGATGCGCCGAACACGCGCGTATAGATCGCATATTCCGCCGCCGTCACAAGGATCTCCGCAGCCGCCGCCGAGAGCGGCGTGAACGGCAGAAACAGCCGGAATGACAGATTCATCGCCAGATTGGTCACGATATTCGCGCAGATCACGGCCGTGATCCCGTTCCGGCTGCGGATGCCGCAGAGAACAAACAGCATCGTCTCGATCAGGACGGTCATCGTGCAGGCGCCAAAAAGCCTCATTTCCGGCGCCTGCGGATGATACGGACGATGATCGCAGCGGCGATCACGAGCACGGCGGCCGCCAATGCAAGGATCAGGAGCGAATCGTTTTCGGTCTTCGGCGTCAGGTCCGGCGGCACAAGAACATCTGCAGAGGCGCAGACTGTCAGCAGCAGCGTGCAGAGCCATGCAGCCAGGATCGTTTTCAGATGTTTCATATCAGCATCTCCTTTTCATTTGTCCCCGGTGTATCGTTTTTGCGGCAAACAGCACCGCATAGAGTCCGAAGAGAATGCTCCCCAGTACACACAGCCAAAGTGCCGGGCCGGTGAGCGTCATGAGCCTCCCGGCAATCGTCCCCGGCCAGAGCGCCGACGCCGCAAGTCCGAACGCAAAGCCCGGCGCATCCGGCATTGCGCAGTACAGCAGC
>CADCOJ010000028.1 GCA_902803075.1 Oscillospiraceae bacterium
AACTGTACAACCCTTGAAAACACAGCATTTTATCAGTTAATGCCTGAAAACTCCGACTCTGAAGGTCGCAAGTTCGAATCTTGTCGGGCGTACCATAAAAAACGACGTGTTTTTGACACGTCGTTTTTTTGTATCGGTCGCCGGCCGATCCGCACACGGTGCAAAATGGAGGAGAGCCGAAGCTCTCCTCCATTTTTATGGGGTTGGGGTAGCGATTACTGGGTAAAGCCGGGGTCGTCGCTGACCTTGAAGCTGTTCACGATACCATTGACGACCGTGCCATCCTTCGTCGTCCACGTCGGGGTGATGGTGAAGGTGGTGTCGAAGTTCGCCGTCTTGATGCCGGAGATGACAGCCGTTGCGAAGTACTCAGACTCAGGCGAGAATACGCTCGGTGCATAGTACTCGTTGTTGCCGTCCACATAGCCCGTGACCTGACGGTAGACTTCCTTCGCCGCGATATTCAGCGTCTTCACGCCGCCAAAGTCCACGGTGAAGCCGATCTTCGTGAAGTTCAGCGTGTCCACGCTCGTCAGCAGACGCAGCTTCGTGCTTGTGCTCTGCGCGTTCGTGCCGGCCGTGATCTGCCACTTGACAGACAGGACAGCCTCATCCACGAACTTCGCATAGGCGCCGCCTTCCGTAGTGGTCTCTTCGATCGGAGTGGTGAACTCAGCATCCTGATACCAGCCCGCGAAGACCTTGCCTTCTCTGGTCGGAGCAGTGAAGGTTTCGCCGCGGTACTCGGAGATGTCTTCGTACCAGTTCTCGTCTGTGGGCTCGTCCACGATGTCGTGGGTGTAGCGCTCGGCATCCAGGTCAGACTCGACCAGGAACGCATCGATGTACAGGTCGCTCTGCGGGAAGAGCGTGACATAGCAGACATAGTCGCCCTTGTCGCTGACGGTGACAGCCTGTGCCGCGCCGCCGTTGGCCGCGATGGTCGCGGTGCCTTCGGTCAGAGTGAGCTCGAGATCGATCTTGTTCCAGCCCTCGTTCAGCGTGAGCGTTGCGCCGCCGCAGGTCAGCGTCGTGCCGTTGATCTGGAGCTTGGCCACGCAGCACTTTTCAGCAGTCGTTGCAAAAGCGGGCTGCAGCTCGATGGCCGCGTTCACGCCGCTGCCGGCCCAGATATCCAGGCTGATGGTGCCGTTCTGCAGATACGGGATGGAGCGGGTCGCAATGACGCCGGCCGGCGCAAGCATGGCCTTGGTGCCCTCAGTCGCACGCGCGCTCGTGACAGTCGCCTCGCCGATGACGTTGACCCAGCCGTCAGCGTGGATGGTGCCGTGCTCGAAGGAGTCGTACGCGCCCTTGGTGCGATAGAAGTAATCGGAGAAGTTGTTGATCTTCATCCAGATGGAGTTGCCATGACGCAGACGGGAGAACGTGATCACGAAGTCATCCTGGCCGATCTTACGGACGGACGGGTTCGTGATGTAGTGGCTGGCTGCGCTGGTGTAGATCTCCATGGAGGTTCTGGCAAACAGGTTCTGGATGTTGCGCCAGGTCTCCAGGCCGTCATAGGAGATGGCCACGTTCAGCGGATCACGGATGTAGCTGTTGCCGCCGAGGACGTTGTTGCCACCCCAGATGAACAGAGGCGCATTGTCGTAGCGGTACATGATCGGCTGCGTGTTGACGGTGTAGATGGTGGAGGTGATGCCCTTCTCGTTCCAGGTGATGCCGAAGTCGTCGGAGTAGTACTTGGCGAAGTTGTCCACGCCGGAGGACTGGCAGCGGCAGTACAGGACAAGTCTGTGCGCGTCGTTCTCGAGGATGTACGCCTCGGAGCAGCCGCCCTCGAAGGCCGTCTCGTTGCCGTAGGTCAGCACGCACGGGCTGTACTGCCAGGTCATGCCGCCGTCCGTGCTGTAGGCCACGCGGACGCAGAACGCGCCATTGTTGTTGTACTGGCAGCCGGTCGGGAAGACGAAGTCAACGTTCGGGCCTTCGCCGTCGTAGGAGGAGACCATCAGGCCGTCAGAGTAAGAGAGCATGTACTTGAACGTCTTGTCACCGACGGTGTCGGGTTCAAGGACGTCCGCGAGCTCCCAGGTCTTGCCGCCGTCATCGGAGTACAGGACCACGTTGACGCAGTCGGACTTGGTCATGTCGGGGCCGTTGAAGCCCTTGTAGTTATGCTCTTCGTAGAAGATCCTGCCGGTGACTTCATCGAAGAAGAAGCCGCCGCAGCCGGAGTCGCCGGTGCCGTTGGCTGCAGCCTGCGCCGCAGCGCTGACCGAGCCGTACTCGAACCAGGTCAGGCCGCCGTCTCTCGACGCACGGATCTTGGAGGGACCCCAGCCGAGCAGAAGCTCTTCCGTGGTGGTCTGGCCGTTCGGGAGGATGTGGCCGGCCGGGAGCGTGAACAGCCAACGACCCTCATTGGTCAGGATGAACGCTTCGCGCGTGCCGTAGGTGACCTCATAGACGCCTTCCTTGTTGGCAATGTCCATTGCGCCTTCAGCGCCGGACTTGACTGTCAGGGTGACGGATGCGCCGTCCTCGATATCCGGGACACGGACAACGACGTCACTGCCGTCCACGAAGTGGTACAGGAGCTCATTGCCGAGGTAGACACGGATGGACGCATCGTCGCCGGTCACACCCAGGTCAGCCTTGGCGATGTGCCATGCGTAATCCTGCTGCTTCTTGCCGGTGTTGTTGGTGAGCGTGTAGCTCGTGGAGGTGAAGGTGCCGTCATGGCCGCCGAAGACATCCTCATGATATGCGGAGATCAGGCCGTTCAGCGGGGCGATGAAGTCCGAATCACTGTCTTCGAACATGGTGTAATGCACCTTGATGTAGCGGCCCTGCGCCTCGAAGTCGTACAGGTACCAGTATCTGCCAACATGCAGGAGCTTGAAGCTGCCGACATTCGTGTAGGCCTCATTGTCGTCGCTGGCCCAGATCGTCAGCAGGTCGGAGCTCAGGTGCGAGGTCGTGTCCAGATCGGTCAGTCTGACGACGTTGACGCTCTTGCTCTCGCCCAGGTCCACAACGACGGAGTTGTTGCCCGCGTCGAAGGTGAACAGCGTGGAAGCATTGGCGGTTGCGACGCCCACTGCCGGGTTCTTGTCGCCAAGGACCACCAGCGTGGCGCCCGCAGAGGTGTCGATGCCGATGACGATAACGTCGAAGGACTTGCTTTCGCCGGACTCAAGCGTGATGGTCAGCGTGACCTGCACAGCGCCGGCTTCCGGACGGGTGACGGCGCCGGTGGTCGGGTCGATCACGTCGGGCTCGGTGCTCGTCCAGGTGGCGTTGTAGGTCTCGTCGAGCTGCTCATTGCGGAGCGACTGCGGCAGGACCAGGTCGGACTGGATGTTGTCTTGCGCTTCGTTCTCGCCCTTGATGTCGTCAAAGGTCAGACGGTCGAGCGGGTTGCTGCTGTACGCACGGCCGAAGGCGATGTTGGAAATATAGACATCAATGTTGTCCGCAGCGCTGGCAGCAGCGTCCTTGTTGCGGAGGGTGTTGATAACGAAGCTGGTGTCGCCGATGGAGTTGCACCAGTACTGCTGGTTGTCGTAATGCGCAAGCAGCGTGCCGTCAACAAAGACGTCAACGGAGCCGTCGGTGTTCCATGCGTAGCCGACGCGGAACAGATCGCCGAGCTGCTTGTTCAGCTTGACCTTGTAGGTCTTTGCGCCGGAGGTGACGAGGTACAGACCCTCTTCGGAGTTGAACACACCGCCGGTGAAGACGTTGGAGTTCTTGCTGCTGTCGGCCTTGTCGCCCATGGACCAGTTGATGCCGAAGTTGGCGTAGGCTGCGCTGCCGGTATCGTCAACATCAGCCGGATCATAGACCGGCAGGCACAGAGGCTGCACGTCGAACTCATAGAAGACGGTGCCGCTGCGGTCTGCAAAGTTCTCATACGGAGAGGTCCGCATGAAGCAGGTGTAGACACGGACGCTGGCGGGGTTCTCCGCGCCTTCTTCATAGAGGTCGTAGAAGTGCCAGCCGTTGCTGACCTCAACTGCGCCCTGGTTGCCGTTCGGCTTGCCGCTGCCGGTGGCAACAGCACGTCCGGCGTAGTTGGAGACGACGGGAAGCGGATCCTCGCGGTTGCCGGTGGCCCACCAGTCAACGCTGGAGAGCTTGAGCTGGCCGCTGAAGCTGCCGTCGCCGACGGTCGCGCTGATCGGAACGAGAACATCATAGCCCTCGATCGTCAGGCCGAGCGTGCTCATCGGGATGCGGAGCTCGGTGTAATTGCCGCTCGTTGCAGTGGTGACCGTTGCAGGATCAATGGCAACATTGTTGACGGTCAGGGTATAGTCCGCGCCGTTGTTCTGGATGGCGACGTAGAGGTTCTGCTTGTCCCACTGCGCGCCAAGCTCGCCCTTGAGCTGGCCGTTGGCAAGGATCTTCGTGCCCATGAGCCAGGTCTCGCCGGTGAGCGAGCCGTCGATGGTGATCGTGTCGCCGGAGAAGCTGGTGGTCACGATCGGGCTGGAGGGCTGCTCCACAACGTTCGCCGGGTCAACAGTGACGTCCACGCTCCACAGCGCATGATCGCCGACATAGAGCGTGATGGTCGCATGGCCGGCCTCCGCGCCGCGGGTGACGGTGCCGTCATTGGCAACGACCGCCGTGTTGGAGGACTCCCAGCGCACGGGGATGCTCTCGAAGAACTTGGAGGAATAGCTGCTGTTCATGGGCAGGTTGTCGCGGACATGATCGAGATCGGCACGTCCGAGGACCTCCGCCGCGTTCATCAGCTCGTCTTCCACGGAGTTGTAAACGTTCTTGAGGATGGTGAAGTTATCGACGGTGTATTTGACCGTCTGCGGGGATGTGGTGGGCTTGCTGTAGAAGCGGAAGGTCAGGACGTTGTTGCCCGGGCCGCCGGCCGTGTAGGTTGCCTTGGCCGCCGACGCCTTGAGCGCGCCGTTGACATACAGCTTCACGCTTCCGTCGATGCCCCAGGCCAGGCTGAGGTGGAACTGCTCGCCGACCGCGACGCCGAGATCACAGGTCGTAAGGATGGAAGTCTCCTTGCAGATGTTGGCCTTCAGCGTGCTTCCGCCGTCGTTGTAGATCACGACGAAGAAGATGTCGCCTCTGGTCGAGCCGCCGGACTCGGTGCAGTTGCGGCTGGCGTAGAAGTAGTAGCCGTCCGCCTGCAGGTTGTTGATGGGATCGCCGCTTGTGACCGGGAGGTTGGTGAAGCGCAGATCCTTGGAGAAGTAGGTGGTCTCCGTCGTGCTGAAGCCCAGGTTGATCTTATAGGCATAGTGCACGGCGTTGTCCTGGCTGTTGCTGTAGGTCGCGTTCGTGCTGGAGAGCGTGTAGCCCGCGCTCTTGGAGTAGCCGCCGAGGTTCTCCGCCTGGGCGATCTTGCCGGTGAAGCGGAGCGAGGGCGCTGCCAGAGAGGCGGTGCCGGCCGTGCTGCTCAGCGTTGCGGTGAAGTCCGCCTCATCGTTGTAGTCAGCCAGCGTAATGCCGAGCGCTGCCGTCGGCAGGCTGATCTCCACGACGCTGCCCTGCTTGGCCGCCTGCGCGCCGTCCACGCCGGTGACGGTGCCGGCCGCCAGATCGACCGTGGCCGTGGTCTCACCGATCGTCAGCGTGAGGGTGTCGGCTTCGGAGTTGACTGCGAAGTAGACCATGCCCTTGTTCCAGGCTGCCGCGAGCGTACCGGACGCAGCGCCGGAGAACTCGTTCCATCTGGTCCAGGCCAGCTCATTGGTCTTACCGTCGACGGTGATGGTCTCCGGAGAGAGGATCGCGTCGATGACCTTGCGGCTGGCGGAAACCTTCGCGTTGATCGACCACAGGGCGGTCTGGGAATCACCGACGAACACGCTCAGCTGAACGGTGGTCTCGTTCTCGGGGAGCGTGACTGTGCCGTCGTTGGCGATGATATTGGTGTTGGAGCTTTCCCAGCGCAGCGGGAGCTCGCCCAGGTGTGCAGAGGTGAAGGTCGTCGGGAGGTTGATGCTCTCGGAGATGCCTTCAAGCTCTTCCGCCTGGAACAGCGCCTGCTTGGTGATCTCATCCGCGACCGTGTTATACTGCGTCGTGGTGAGGGACATGTTGCTGACGTCGACCTTGCCGGTGCCGTCGATCTTGTTGAACATCATGGCGTTGTAGCCGGAATACTGTGCGAGATAGTAGGAATCCGCCACAGTGCCGACTGCCACGTCGTTGACATAGACGGTGACGATGTTGTCCTTCGTCCACTTGTAGCCCAGCGTGAACGGGCCGCTGCCGTCACGAACGCCCAGATCGATCGTCTCCCAGAGCGTGGAGGCGTTCTTTCTGACGTTGATCTTCAGCTCGCCGTTATCGTTCCAGACGGTGGCTGCAGTGATGCCGCCGGTGGTGCTGCCGGCCGTGACGCCGTGGGCGATCCAGAAGCTGTAGCCCTTCATCAGCAGGTAATCCACCGAAGACGCGGGCGTGCCGTCGCCGACCAGGTTCTCAATATCCAGCGTCTGCTCCAGATAGATGTCCGTCTGACCATGACGGATGATGTCGGAGCGGTTTGCCTGGCCCCAGTACTGTCTCTTCGTGATCGTCGGGCTGAAGGACAGCTCGGTGTCGGAGACGATGGTGGCTCCGTCTACATAGTTCTTGTCGTTGAAGCTGCGCAGGTTTGCCTGCGTGCCGGTGAGGTTCAGGAGGATGGGCGTATCGGACAGCTTCGTCTCAGCGCCGGAAGCGTTCTTCAGGCTGAGGTTGAAGCTGTACTGCTCGCCGTAATCCTTCATGGAGATGCCGGCCGCAGCGAGGTCGATCCGGAGCTCTGCAGCGCCGTTTGCCGCAGCACCCGTGATGCCGTCAGCCGAGATGGACGCGCCAAGGGCGACATCCGTCCAGGTCTTGCTGCCGAGCGTGATGGTGGCAGAGGCTGCATCCGCATAGGTCAGGCCGAGGTACAGTTCGCCCTGATCCCACAGTGCATAGACCTTGTCGTCGCCGAAGCATTTCGGCATCATCCAGGACAGCTCGTCCAGACTGCCGTCAAGCGTGACGGCTTCCGTCGGGATGAACGCATCCACGCTGCCGCCCGGGACTGTGAGCTCAAAGCTCTTGGTCACGGTCGGATCCGCCGCCAGCGCAACGGTGAGCGTGACGCTCTTTTCTGCCGTCTTGTCGCTCGTCACAACGCCGGCCGCATTGATGACCGTCTCATCGGAGGAGCTCCAGACGAACGCGACTTCACCCAGGATCGGGTCCGTGACCGATTCCGGGAGCTCGAGGTCGGAGGAGATCATGCTCGCAACGCTGTTGCTGCCCTTAATGGTCTCAAAGGTGATGTCGTTGAGCGGCGTGCCGTATTTCATGTTGCCGACCTTGAAGTTGCTGAGCGAAACATCGAACGCTCCGGGCATCGCGTCTGCCCAGAGGTTGAAGTTCAGCATGTTGGCCGCCGTCGTGCCCCAGCCCCGGTTGGCCAGGAGGTTTTCAACATGGCCCACAAGCGCGTCATCGACGAACACGTCCACGCTCTTGTCGTCGAACGAATAGTCCGCGCGCAGACGGAAGCTGTCGCCGGGCTGCTTGCCGAGCTCGATCACATGGACCGCATTGGTCGTATCCACCGTGAAGAGCACCAGCTCGCCCGCGACGTTGCTGAGCGTCAGCGTAAGACCTTCGCCGGCCGGCACGTTATAGAGAATGCCGAACGAAAGGCCGTCCGCAACGCGAGTGTCGCTCGTCGTTTCCGGAGCTTCCTGATAGAATTCCGGGACCGCAGCCGTGTCGATGTCAAACGCCACGACGCCGGTGCCGGTGTGATTGGTCATCTGCGTCAGATTGGTGGCGATCTGGTAAGAACGGCCCGTAACACCGGAGTTGGACTGGAAGCGGACCGCACCGTCCTCACGGCTGATGGTACGGCCGGCCGGGCCTGCATTTGCGACCGCGCCGAAGCGGGTCGCTTCGATGGCTTCCGATGCGGCGCCGGAACCGAAGCGGACGCTGCCGCTCCAGGTCAGGCTGCCGAGGCTGACCGTCAGGGATTTGATCTCGTTGTACGCGCTGAACGTGATGTTCGCCGCGGACAGCGGGATGGCAAATTCTGCCGCTGCGCTGGTCGCCGCGGTAACGGCGCTGCTTTCAGCGGTGAAGGTCTCGCCATTGAGCGTGACGGTGAGATCACCGTCGCCTTCCTCCGGCACATAGGCAAGACACAGCTTCTGCGTGTCCCACAGTGCGCCGAACGCTCTGGTCTGCTCCCCGTCGGACAGCTTGCCCGTCAGGTCCCAGGCCTCGCTCAGACTGCCGTCGACAGAAAGCTCATAGCTGAGATCAGCATTGATCACTTTCTGCGCCGGCGTGCTCGTATCTGCGGCAGCCGCCGGTATCAGGCCGACGACCATGAACACCGCGAGACACAGAGCAAGGATCCGTTTTGTCATTCTCGCTTACCCCCATAAGAATTTATTTGTATCGCCCAGCTGTACCTGGACTTATACACAAATGAAATTGCGAAGGATCGGGAATCTTGTGCTTGTTTACCTGTATATTTGTATAAAACATCTTACAGGTGCTTTCATTTTAGGTTATTTTTGTTTGACTTGTCAACAAGCCCGGCAAAACATCACAATAAATTGAACCAGATATTAATATTTTGGGCATGGGGTGATCCGGAGGTTCCCGTTTTATTTTACATAACATTTTTTATTTAAAACTACTTCCTTCGGGTACAAAAAACCATCCGTTCTTCCGAAAAGAACGGATGGTATGTTGTGCAGTTGGCTCAGTGGATCGGGCCCCACTCGCAGTCATCGCAGATGCCGTCGGCCTCGCAATCGCCGCTGGCGGTGATCACATCCGCGCGGTCAAAACGAACGACCTCAAGCGCCGGAACCTCAAACAGCAGTTTTCTATTCTCCATCTGAACAGCCTCGCTTTCCTGTCCGCACCGCGGCCGCGCCGCAGCCATCTGTTTCCATTAGTCTACTTGATGTTCTCTGAAAAAGCAAGCATTATTTCATCCTCCCTGAAAAATCCATTTTCCCAGGCACATAATTCCAGCTCGAGATGCGCCGGGGCGCGCGCTCAAAGGCGCACACCGCCGAGATAGACGGCCCTGCGCTCCAGCTCCGCGCTGCAGAGGACGAAGTCTGCATACTTGCCCGGCTCAATGGAGCCGATCTGATCGGCCCGGCCGATCTGGCGCGCAGGAAGGATGGTCGCCGAGAGGATCGCCTGCTCGCGCGGGATGCCGAACGCAACGGCCCGCTGCATGCAGGTGAACAGGTTCGTGGCAGAGCCGGCGATGGTTCCGTCGGCCAGGCGCGCGAGGCCGCCGCTGAGAAATACCTCCTGCCCGCCGAGCTCATAGGTGCCATCCGGCATGCCGCAGCAGCGCAGTGCGTCAGAGATCAGGCAGATCCTGCCGGGGAAGAGCCGGAACGCCATGCGCACCGCGCTGGGGTGCACATGCTGCCCGTCACAGATCAGCTCTGCGGCGACATGCTCCCGCTCGGATGCCGCCCCGATGGGGCCGGGCCTGCGGTGGTGGATGCCGGGCATGGCATTATAAAGATGTGTCAGGTGGCTTGCGCCTGCGTCAAAGACGGCGCACGCATCGTCGTAGCTGCAGTCGGTATGCGCGATGGAGACGGTGCAGAGCTTGCTGGCCCGGGCGGCAAACTCCGCTGCACCCGGAAGCTCCGCCGCCACATCAACGATGCGGAGCAGCCCCCTGCTCGCTTCATACAGCGCGGCAAAGGCGTCGTAATCCGGCAGGCGCAGATATGCGCCGTTCTGGGCGCCCTTTTTCTTTTCGGAGAAGAACGGCCCCTCCATGTGGATGCCCATGAGCCGTGCGCAGTCCGGGAGATTGCGCGCGGCAAACTCCGCCGCCGTCTTGAATGCGGCGCCCAGAACATCATAGGGCAGCGTCATGGATGTGGGTGCAAAGGATGTGACGCCGTTCCGGGCCAGATACCGTGCCATGCGCTCCACGCCGTCGCACGCGCCGTCGGAAAAGTCTGCGCCGGAGTTGCCGTGACTGTGCACGTCGATGAGGCCGGGGATCACATACTGCCCCTCCAGATCGACGCCCTGCTCCCCCGTATCCGGACAGAGGACCTCGGAGAAGCGGCCGTCCGTCACGCGGAACGCCCCATGACGGAAGCAGCCTTCCTTCACAAAAATATTGGCATTACGGAACAGCATGCTCACACCTCCGGCAGGCTGGCCGCGGCCATGGACTGGCCGACGCGGCGGAATTTTTCATCGGGCAGCATGACGTTCACGCCGGCCAGCTCCGGATACTCCTCCTGCAGGATCCGCCGGCACTCGGAGACGATCAGATCGCCGCCGACGCCGGAGGCCACACGGCCGAGGACGATGAGGTGGCGGATGTCATACAGCGACGCATAGAGCGGAACCGTGTGTGCAAGGTAGGCGCCGATGGAGCGGAAAATATCCAGCGCGCCGGGATGCTGCTGGGCGGCAAGGGCCTGCACGGCCTTGAGCTTCTCCGCGGGCGTCAGCGACGCGTCGAGCGCGATGCCGGCTGCGGGCGCGAGCTTTGCCACCGCGTCCTGCGAAAAGTATTTGCAGCCGACGCCGATGTCCGTCGACCATTCGTCCTGCATGGCGTTCTCATTGAGATCCACCGGCGCGAAGGCCAGCTCATTGAACCAGCCCAGGATATCGCCGTCTCCGTTCACATAGCCCGCCGCCTCGCTCGTGCCCATGGCGATACCCAGGACGCGGCCGCTGCCCAGGCTCATGGCGCCGGCGAGCGCAGTCACATCGCCGTCGTTGGCGACAACGATGGGCACATCACCGATCTCCTTCGCCGCCCGGTCATAGATCGACTTGACCTCCTCGCGGCGGGAGCGCGGCACCTTGATGAACAGTGAGGACACCATCGGGCTGTTTCCGACGAATGTGCCGGCAGACGATACGCCGATGCCATCCACGCGCGGCATTTTGGACGCAGCCGTGCGGAAGGCGCTCACAATGCCGTCAAACTGATACTGCGGATCCTCCGAAGTCTTCGGGTGCCAGACGACCTCTTCGGAATAGACGGTCTGGCCGTCGATCACGGCGGATACCTTGCGGTCGGAGCCGCCGGCATCGAAGCCGATGCGGCAGCCGTTCATGTGGCCGCCCACGCGGATCGGGTGCTCGTTTGCCTTCGGCAGTGCGTCGAAGCCGCAGGCAACGATCTCAAACGGCCGCTCGAACACATCCTGCATGAACCCCACGTCGAACGCGCGCTTCCCGCCTGCGCTGTATTCCGCCTGCAGGCGCGCCGCAAGGCGGTCGTCACCGGCAAGATAGACGCGCAGGCCGCCCGCGCTCCACAGCAGCAGCTTCACGAAGCGCTCCACATAGCGGTAATTTGCCTCCGCGAACGATTCGGAGCGAAGCTTTGTCTCAAAAACAGAGATCTGGCCGTGATCGCGCTCGATCGCAATGGCGAACGGGCGGTCAGCACCCGCCTCATAAGCGCGGTTCCAGACCTCAAGCGGAATAAAATCCGGATCCAGCGGCGGCATGTTTTTCAGTTCATACCGGATACCAAGATATTGCATAACAGACACCTCCGGGGTCATTTTATCACCATGTACCATCATACGGGTTTTCGTAAAAATATCAAGTCTTTTTTGCCCCGGGCACGGCGCACTTGCGTTTGCAGGCAGCGCATCATATAATGATATATGTATTCTGCAACAGAAAGAAGGATGGTTATGATCCTGATCCAGAACGCGCGCATCAACCCCATCACCGCTCCCATGCTGCAGCACGGCAGCATCCTGCTTGGAGACGACGGAAAGATCGCCGCGATCGGCGAACAGATGGTCGCACCGGCCGGTGCGCAGATCCTTGACGCAGGCGGCAGGCTCCTGACGCCCGGCTGCGTGGAGGCGCACTGCCACATCGGCCTGGACAACGAGGCTGTTGGCTGGGAAGGCCGCGACTACAACGAGATCGTCGAACCGGTCACGCCGCAGCTGCGCGCCATCGACTCCATCAACCCCCAGGACGAAGCCTTCACGCTCGCGCTGCACGGCGGCGTTACGACGGCCTGCACCGGCCCGGGCAGCGCCAACGTTGTGGGCGGCACGTTCGTCACGCTTAAACTGGCCGGAACGCGCGTGGACGACATGGTGCTGCAAAGCCCCGCCGCCATGAAATGCGCATTCGGCGAAAACCCGAAGCGCTGCTATGGCCAGGGTCTGAAAAAAAGTCCCATGACGCGCATGGGCACTGCTGCGCTTCTGCGTGAACTTATCCTGAAGGCCATCCGCTACCGGGACGACAAAAAAGACGGGAAAACGCCCGCCTTTGATATGCGGCTGGAAGCCATGCAGCCCGTCATCGACCGGCAGATCCCGCTCAAGGCGCACGCCCACCGCGCCGACGACATCCTGACCGCCGTACGCATTGCAAAGGAATTTGACCTCCGGCTGACGCTCGACCACTGCACCGACGGCGCTGTGATCGCGGATGAGCTGGCAAAGGAGGGTTTCCCGGCCTTCGTCGGACCGACCCTCGGCAACAAGAGCAAGGCCGAGCTGCGCAACAAGAGCTTCCGCACGGCAAAGATCCTCCATGACGCGGGCGTGGCCGTCAGCATCATCACGGACGCACCGGTGATCCCGCTGCAATATCTGCCCCTGTGCGCAGGGCTTGCCGCCAGCGCGGGGCTCCCTATGGACGAAGCCTGGAAGAGCATCACCATCCGCCCGGCACAGGCGCTCGGGCTGGACGCGCGCATCGGCTCGCTCGAGGTCGGCAAGGACGCCGACCTCGTCATCTGGACCGACGACCCGCTGCGCGTGATCGGCGGACGGAGCTGGAAGACCTTTGTCAACGGGCAGCTCGTCTGCGAGGATGAGGCGTAAGCTCACTCCTTCACCTTTGCCGCCACGAACCACCGCCCCCGCTCATACCACAGGCATGACTCCCTCCCGCGGATCCGGCAGGTGTACCGTTCACCCACGGCGCCGACGCTCATACATGCCGCGCGGCGCACATCCACGATCTTTTCGATCGGAAAGATCTCGCTGTCCGAAAACTCGATCTCCATCGGGCTCATTGTCCCGTCGGAGTCGAAATGCACCGTGACCGGCACATAGCGCTTCTCCCGTTCCATAGTTCCCTCCTGCGAGCCTTCGCTCTGACTTCATTATAAAACAAACGTTCTAAAATAGCAAGAGGGATTTTTTCCCAAAGCAACCGCGCGCTGATGCAGACCTTCTGCACCGGCGCGCGGTTTGTCTTTTCATACTTTCATTGCTGTCTTTCACGGGCCGCTGCGGATCCGGAACCGGTACGGAAGCTGCACGTCCGTCCGCTCATCATCGTCCCACGGGTCCGGCACAAACGCTTCCGGCGCGCCGAACGCGAACAAACGGACCGCCTGCGTGTCCTCCGGGCGCCGCCGGAAGTGTCAGCCATACGGGCAGAAGCAGTGCTGCCCGCGTCCCCGACCGCATGTCAGCCCTTCACCTGCCGGATCACGCGAACTGCTCCATCAGCCGCAGCAGGATCCGCGCAGAAAGGTCTGCGGCCTCCTGCTCGAACGTGTCAAAGCTCACGGACGCCTCCTCATCGGCCAGATCCGAGATCGCACGGACGACGATGAACGGCACGCCGTTGGCCTCGGCCACCTGCGCGATGGCGCCGCCCTCCATCTCAGTCGCCTGCGCGTCGAATTCCGCGCGGATGCGCTGCTTTGTCTCCGAATCGCAGACGAAGCAGTCGCCCGTGGCGATGCGCCCCGTGCGGATCTGGCAGTCCGGCGCAGCCGCGGCTGCGGCGCTTCGGAACGCCTCCACCAGCTCCGGCGCCGAGCGGAAGACCGTAGGCTGATCCGGGGCGCTGCTGTCGCAGAGATTTCCCTTCGCATAGCCGAAGCGGCTGACGTCAAAATCATGCTGCACAAGGCCCGTACCGATCACAAAATCGCCCACATGGAGCCCATGCGCAATGCCGCCGGCAATGCCGGTGTTGATGAGATACTTCGGCGCGAAGCGGTCGATGAGCAGCTGCGCGCAGCGCGCGGCGCTGACCTTTCCGACGCCGCAGCGCACAAGCACCACGCTGTGCGTGCCGAGCCGTCCGGTCAGCAGCTCCAGACCACCGGCCCGGGTGCGCTCCGTATCCTGCAGATGGGCCGCAAGCTCCGTGAGCTCGCTGTCCATGGCGGCGATGATGCCGAATGTCACTTCATGCTTCATAGGAAAGATCCTCCGGTCTCCAGTTTTTCAGAACCTGCGTCATATCCGCCGCCACCGCCTGGGCGCCGGGCAGATCGTGCTCCCGATAGTTGCCGCACTCCCTGCGCTCGCTGCCCGGGATTTTTCCGGAAAACGCGCAGATAGCGCGGAAGCAGTCCTGCACGAGCGCGATGGCATCTTCCGGCCGGACGCTGCCGCGCAGCAGCAGATAAAAGCCCGTGCGGCAGCCCATCGGGCCGACATACAGGACGCTGTCAGCAAAAGCGCTGTTGCGCGCAAACGTGGCAAACAGATGCTCAAAGGTATGCATGGCGCCGTTCGACAGGTAATCCCCGCCGTTCGGTTTTTTCATGCGGATGTCGTATGTCACCACGTCGCCGTCAACGCGCGAGATATACATGCCCTTTTCCAGCCTGTCGTGGTCAACGGTGAAGCTGGCAATCGTTTTCATGGTGATCCCTCCCCTTCGGAACTGGGTGTGCTGTCCCTATTGTAATGCGTACCGGGCAAATCCACAAGCCTTGAAAACAGGATTTTCCGGATCTGAAGTTTTTTGAGGCGGAAAAAATCTCCTGGTTCCGCGGGGAGCGGATACAGTCAGGTCATATTCCGGCTTCTTCAGTTCCATCATGCCTCCCGGATCAAAGGATCCCATGCTCGCGTTCTTCTCCGGCAAACCGGCCGCTCCCCCAGGGAGCGCCCGACGGGAGGATCCTTCGCGGACTGCGAAGGGATCTGCTTATATACAATAAGATAT
>CADCOJ010000029.1 GCA_902803075.1 Oscillospiraceae bacterium
CGCCGGCGAGCTTGTTGAGGCTGCCGCCGAAGAAGTTGCCCACCCCTGAGCCGAGGATCGTCAGCGTCAGGCCGGTGACGTTCTGGTTGGTGCGCAGGGAGATGGTCAGGAAGCTGTAGATCAGCCCGCCCAGCGCCGAGGCCAGGAACGTGGAGACCAGGCAGAGGATCACGCACACCGCGGGGCTTGGAGCGATGCCCGCGCCCGCGCAATAGACGTTTTCATACAGGAACGTGGACGAAAGGCCGGCGATCGCGCCGAGATACATGATGCCCGGGACGCCGAGATTCAGGTTGCCGGACTTTTCCGTGATGATCTCACCGAGCGCGCCGAAGAGGATGACCGTGCCGAAAATGACGGCAGAGTGCAGCAGGTCGGGGAATTTCAACAAAAACGCAAGCATGCTTTCGTCCTCCTTACTTTTTCTTCGCGCCGAGCTTCACCTTGTAATTGATGAAGAACTCGCTGCCGAGGATGAAGAACAGAATGACGCCGGAGATGATCTGCGAGACGTATTCGTTCAGGCCGAAATCCGTGGCGATCTGACCGGCGCCCTTGTCAAGGAAGGTCAGCAGCGCGGAGATCAGGATCATGACGAAGGGGTTCATCTTGGCCAGCCAGGCCACGATGATGGCGGTGAAGCCGCGGCCGCCGGCGGTGGTGACGGAGATGGTATGCGACACGGCGGAGACGGCCAGGAAGCCCGCAAAGCCGCACACCGCGCCGGAGAGCGTCATGGTGCGTGCATAAATGCTGGGCACGCGGATGCCCGCGTAGCGTGCGGTGTTCTCTGAGTCGCCGACGACGGCGATCTCATAGCCGTGCTTGGTGTAGCGAAGGTAGAGATACATGAGCGCGGCCAGCAGCAGAACGATCAGCACGGTCCACATGTAGTCCTTGTTGTAGCCGCTGGAGAAGAAGTTGCCGATCCAGCCGATGTTCTTCACGTCGCCGCCGGCGTTGATCGTGCCGACGGAGTTGGATCCCGGAGGATTCTCCCACTTGGACACGGCGTAGGATGTGAGCTGGATGGCGATATAGTTCATCATGAGGGTGAAGAGCGTCTCGTTCGTGTTCCACCGCGCCTTGAAAAAGCCCGGGATCAGGCCCCAGATACCGCCTGCGATCAGCGCGCTTGCGATCATACAGACAAACAGCAGGGCTGTGTTCAGCCTGCCTGCGAAGTTGATCATCCAGAACGCGGTGACAATGCCGCCGACAAGCATCTGGCCCTCCGCGCCGACGTTCCAGAAGCGCATCTTGAACGCCGGGGCCAGGCCGATGGCGATGCAGGTGAGGATCATGCAGTCGCGGACGGTGAACCACACGCGCTTGGAGGTGCCCAGCGCGCCGGAGGCGAGCGAGCCATAGACGGAGATGGGGTTGATCTTTACGATGGCGTAGATGATGAACGCGTCGATGATAAGCGCGAGTACGATGGCGATGGCCCGGATGCCCCATGCTTCGGAGCGCCGGATCGAATCCCGTTTGGAAATATGCATCTGTCTCAGCCTCCGATCTTTGTCATCATCAGGCCGACGGCTTCCTTCGTGGTCGCGCGTGCGTCCACGATGCCGGAGACCTGTCCGCCGCACAGGACCAGGATCCTGTCGCACAGTTCAAGCAGCACGTCCAGGTCCTCGCCGACATAGATGACGGCGACGCCCTGCATCTTCTGCTCGGTCAGCAGGTTGTAGATGGTGTAGGACGTGTTGATGTCCAGGCCGCGCACTGCGTAGGCGGACATGAGCACGGTGGGGTTCATGGCGATCTCACGGCCGACAAGCACCTTCTGCACATTGCCGCCGGACAGCCGCCGGATGGGCGTGCGGCCGATATCCGGGGTGACGACCTCCAGATCATCCACGATGCGCTGGGCCAGCTCCTTCGGATATTTGCGGTCGGTAAGGAAGCTCCGTCCGCGGCGGTATGTACGCAGCATGATGTTCTGAATGATGTTCATGCCGCCCACAAGGCCCATACCGAAGCGGTCCTCAGGCACGAACGACAGCAAAACGCCCTTATGGATGATGTCGAGCGGGTCCATGCCGTTGAGCAGGCACTCCTGGCCGTTGGGGTCGATGTAGGTGATGCGGCTGCCGGATTCAAGCTTCTGCAGGCCGCTGATGGCTTCAAGCAGCTCGCGCTGGCCGGAGCCTGCAATGCCCGCGATGCCGAGGATCTCGCCGCCGCGGGCGGTGAAGCTGACGTCATCGAGCTTTTTGACGCCGTCCTTGCTGCGGACAGTCAGATGCTCGATGCGCAGGCGGTCGGTCTGCTGTTCGTTCTGCGGCCGGTCGATGTTGAGCGTGACCGCACGGCCGACCATCATATCTGTCAGCGACTGCTGCGAGGCCTCGGAGGTCAGCGTATCGCCGATATACTCGCCCTTGCGCAGCACGGCCACGCGGTCGGACACGGAAAGCACCTCATGCAGCTTGTGTGTGATGATGATGATCGCCTTGCCGTCCTTTTTCATGTTGCGCATGACGGTGAAGAGCTTTTCCGTCTCCTGCGGGGTGAGGACGGCGGTGGGCTCGTCAAGGATGAGGATATCCGCGCCGCGATAGAGCACCTTGACGATCTCAACGGTCTGCTTCTGCGAAACGGACATCTCATAAACCTTCTGGTTGGGGTCGATCTCGAAGCCGTACCGGTCTGCGATCTCGCGGACGGCCCGGCTGACGGCGTCGCGGTCGAGCTTGCCCTTCTCACCGGGCAGGCCCAGGACGATATTCTCCG
>CADCOJ010000030.1 GCA_902803075.1 Oscillospiraceae bacterium
CCGGGCATGGCCTTTTCGCAGGCTTCGATGCCCATGAGATTGGCGGGATTATGGAGCGGGCCCAGGGGGATGCAGTCGCGGATGGCCTGCTTGCAGGCCTCGTCGATCAGGCAGGATTCGACAAATTTATCGCCGCCATGGAGCACGCGATGGCCGACCGCGTCGATCTCATCCACGCTTTTGATCACGCCGTCTTCCGGGTCCACCAGGATGGCCATAACGGCCTCGATGGCTTCCTTGTGGGTGGGCATGGGGATGTCCTTTTCCACCTTTTTGCCGGACGCGGGGACCTTGTGGGTCAGGCGGCCGTCGATGCCGATGCGCTCGCAGAGGCCCTTGGCGCTGACGGCGCCGGTGTCCGGATCCATCAGCTGGTACTTGAGGCTGGAGCTGCCGGCGTTGATAACAAGAACATTCATGGTTTCTTCACTCCTGTATTTCTTTTTGCTTCGATTCGTGTTACACTATTTTACAGCCAACACTTATCTTACTATACTTCCGCCCCGGAAACAAGTGATTTTCGGAAAAAAATCAAAGGAGCGCGCGCCGATGAGCGTCACAGGCATCATTTGTGAATACAATCCGCTGCATCTCGGCCACGTCCGTCAGCTTGAGACCGTGCGGCGCATCTGCGGCCCGGACACGGCCATTGTCTGCCTGATGAGCGGAAACTATGTCCAGCGCGGGGAGCCCGCGATCTTTGACAAGACCGTGCGTGCGCGCGCCGCGGCGGAGGCCGGGGCGGATCTTGTTCTGGAGCTGCCGCTCACGGCGGCGGTCCGGTCGGCGGAGGGCTTTGCGGAAAGCGGCGTGCAGATCCTCCGCGCCGTCGGCGCGGATACGCTCTGCTTCGGCTGCGAATCCGGCAGCGCGGACGCGCTGATGCAGGCGGCCCGCGCCATGCAGGCGCCGGACTTTCCGGAGCGGCTGCGCGCTGCGCTGAAAACCGGCGTCAGCTATGCCGCCGCCCGGCAGCAGGCCGCCGTAGCCCTGGGTGCGGACGCAGCCGTGATGAGCCGTCCCAACGACATCCTTGCGCTGGAATACTGCCGCGCCATGGCGCGCTTTGCCCCGCAGATGACGCCTCTGGCCATCCCCCGCCCCGGCGACTACCGAAGCGCCAGCCCGTGCGCCGGGGCGCCCTCGGCGCTGGCGGTGCGGCAGCTGCTGCTTGCCGGCGGCGGCTGGCAGGCGCTTGTGCCGTCCTGCGCGCAGGAGCTGTTTGCGCAGGCGCCGCTGCACGCGCTGCCCTTCGGCGAGCGCGCGATGCTCGCGCGGCTGCGCGCGCTCACGCCCGCGGACTGGGCCGGCACGCCCTATACCTCGGAAGGGCTCTGGTCGAAGGCGTTCCGGGCCGTGCAGGCCGAGCCGTCCGTCCAGGCGCTGGCAGACCGGCTGCGCACGCGCCGCTATCCCATGACGCGCGTGCGGCGGATGCTGCTGTGCGCGTATCTCGGCATCGACAGCCGGACGCTGGAGGCTCCGGCGCCTTATGTGCGCATCCTCGCCTTCCGCGAGCGGGGCCGCGCAGTCCTGCGCGCGGCCAGGAGCCGGGCGGAGCTCCCGCTCATAAACGCGGGCGAGCTGCCGCCGGACGGAGATTACTATGCGCTGGAATGCCGCGCGGCGGATCTTTACAGCCTTTTTGTGCAGCCGGACGCGCTGCCGGAGGCAGGCTGCGAGCAGAAATACAGGATTTACCGGAAGAAAAATTGAAAAAATCCTTGCAATCGGTTTTTTTATGTGGTAATATAACCAAGCGTTTGAACCAAGGGAAAGGCAAAACGCCTTTTTACAGAAATCTGATGAGAGAGGTGAAACTCCATGAAGGAAGGCATCCATCCCAAATACGAACAGACGACTATCAGATGCGCATGTGGTGCAGTTATTGAGACTGGTTCTACAAAGAAAGACATCAAGGTTGAAATTTGTTCCAAGTGCCACCCGTTCTACACCGGCAAGCAGAAGCTCGTCGATACCGGCGGCCGCGTCGATCGTTTCAACAAGAAATACGGTCTGAAGTAAGAAACAGGTCCGCACCGTGCGTCGGTGCGGACTTTTTCTGTTCCCGCGAAAAAACACAGATCGTGGAGGTCCTATGGAAACTCTTATGCAGACGCCCGCTGAAACGGCTGTTATCGCCGGGCTCAGCACGGATCTGTTCACACCGGAAGAGCAGGCCACCGAACGCTCGCTGGATGAGCTTGAGGCGCTTTTGCAGACGGCCGGCGGCGTTTGCGTCGGCCGGCTCCTGCAGAACCGCCACGCCCCCGATCCGCACAGCTTCCTCGGAGAGGGCAAGGCGCAGGAGCTGCGCCAGCTCGTGGAGCAGACGGGGGCGGGAATGGTCGTGTTCGACAACGACCTGTCCCCCTCGCAGCTGCGCGCGCTGGAGGATCTGACCGGCGCGGTGGTCCTTGACCGGAGCGCGCTGATCCTCGATATTTTTGCGCAGCGCGCCAAAACGAAGGAAGGCCGCCTGCAGGTGGAGCTGGCGCAGTACCAGTATCTGCTGCCGCGTCTGTCCGGCATGGGCCGGTCCCTCTCCCGCCAGGGCGGCGGCATCGGCACCCGCGGCCCCGGCGAAACGAAGCTGGAGACCGACCGCCGGCACATCCGCCAGCGCATCGACGTGCTGCGCCGGGAGCTGCGGGAGGTGCGGCAGGTGCGCGGCGTCCAGCGCGAGCGGCGCATCAAGGCCAGCACGCCCGTCGTGTGCCTGGTGGGCTATACGAACGCCGGGAAATCGACGCTCCTGAACCGGCTCACCGGGGCGGGCATCCC
>CADCOJ010000031.1 GCA_902803075.1 Oscillospiraceae bacterium
CATTGAGTGGTTCACCCGCCGGGCCAGGATGCTGGAATCGCTGAGCGTGAGCTTTGGGAATCTGACCGGGGCGCACACCCTGCGGGACGGCTTCGCCCGGGAGGGCGTACCCGTGAGCGGGAATACCGTGTACGACCTGGCGTCGGTGAGCAAGCTGTTCCTTATGGTGTGCCTGATGCAGATGCGGGAGGAGCGGCTTCTGGACCTGTCCGAGCCGGTGACCCGGTACGCCCCGCAGTTTACCAACCTTTCCTACGTGACGGTGGAAGAACTGATGGCCTTCCGGGTGTCCCTCAACACGCCCCGGCGCATTGACGCCTGCGGAAGCCGGGAGGAGGCGCTGGAGGCGCTCTTTGCCTGCGTCCCCTCTCCTGCCGAAGGCGCGCGGGTGTATTCCGATATACCCGCCATGACACTGAAATACGCAGTGGAAGGCATAGAAGGCACGGCATATTCCAACGTACTGAAAAAACGCATACTGGATCCCCTGGGCATGGGGCACACCTGGGCCCGGGTGCCGGACCCCGCCCTGTGCGCGGACTATTCCGGCGAACGGAGGTTTGAAAACGGAAAGCTCACCGTGCGGCAGGGTCCCGCGCCGGGCACGCCACACGACCCCAAGGCGGCGCTGCTCTCCCCCTTCGGGGAAGACCTGTGCGGACACGCGGGCCTTTTCTCTACCGAGGGCGACATGATCGCGTTCTGCCGGGGCCTCCTTTCCGGAAAACTCCTTTCCCCCGAATCCCTGCGGGAGGCGGCTGTGAACCGCACCGGCGCCCCGCTGCCCGGCGGCGGGTGGCGGCAGTATCTGGGATACCTGTGTTATGTGAAGCATCCAAATCAATATGACAGCGAAATTCCTGTATACATGGGCAACGCGGCCTTCGGCATCGGCGGCTTCACCGGCAACCACCTGTCCGTGGACCCGGAAAAGGGTATATTCGCCCTGTTCCTGGGCAACCGCTGCCGCGACAGGCTCACCGTGCTGCGCCCTGAGGCAGGCAAAAGCCTCGCGGACTACGGCCTCGCCCCCACCGGGGAGGGGCGGTTTGCCGGGGTGTATTCCTCCGTGGACTATGTGCACCACAAGGACGCCCTGCTCCACGCCCCCATCGCCCGGCTGCTGGGCTTCGGGCCGTGAATCCGTATGCCGCGAACCATACTGACCTTCCTGAACCATTCCTACGCGCAAACGCCATTTCATTTTAACGCATCTTCTCCCGAAGTTTATATTCAGTTGAAAATCCGGTGGTACAATATGCCCATACAGCAAAGAGTGTTTCTCCCCGGGAGATCCCCGGGGATGCGCCATATAAGGAGGCGTCCGTAATGGGCAGAATGATCGGCATTGATTTGGGTACCACCAACTCCTGCGTGGCGGTGATGGAGGGCGGAGAGCCCACCGTCATCGTATCCGGCGACGGCAGCCGGACCACGCCCAGCGTGGTGGCCTTTACGCAGAACGGAGAGCGGCTGGTGGGCCAGGCGGCCAAGCGCCAGGCCGTCACCAACCACGAGCGCACCATTTCCTCCATCAAGCGGGAAATGGGCAGCGACTATCGGGTCAAGATCGACAACAAGACCTACACCCCCCAGGAAATCTCGGCCATGATACTGCAGAAGCTCAAGAGCGACGCGGAGGCTTATCTGGGCGACAAGGTCACCGACGCGGTGATCACCGTGCCCGCCTACTTCACTGACGCCCAGCGCGAGGCTACCAAGGATGCCGGACGCATCGCCGGGCTGAACGTGGAACGCATCATCAACGAGCCTACCGCCGCGGCCCTGGCCTACGGCATCGACAAGGAAGAGCCCCAGAAGATCATGGTCTACGACCTGGGCGGCGGCACCTTCGACGTATCCATTCTGGACATCTCCTCCGGCGTCATCGAGGTGTTGGCCACTGCCGGCAACAACCGCCTGGGCGGCGACGATTTTGACCAGTGCGTTGCGGATTATCTCGTTTCAGAATTCAAAAAAGAACACCGCGTGGATCTCTCGCGCGACCCGGTCGCCATGCAGCGTGTGCGCGAAGCTGCGGAAAAGGCAAAAATTGAGCTGTCCTCCGTCTCGCAGACGTCGGTGGAGCTGCCGTATATTTCCGTCGGCAAAAACGGCCCGCTGCACATGGACATTCCGCTGACGCGCGCGAAGTTCAATGACCTGACCTATCATCTTGTGCAGGCCACGCGCGAGCCGGTCAACCAGGCGATCAACGATTCCGGCATCTCCATCTCGCAGATCAGCAAAGTGCTGATGGTCGGCGGCTCCAGCCGGATCCCCGCCGTGCAGGACCTTGTGCAGCGCATCACGGGACTGCTGCCGTTCAAGGGCATCAATCCCGATGAGTGCGTCGCCATGGGCGCCTGCCTGCAGGCAGGCGTGCTCAGCGGCAGCGTCAAGGGTCTCCTGCTGCTCGATGTGACGCCGCTGTCGCTCGGCATCGAGACGCTGGGCGGCGTGTGCACGCGCGTCATTGAGCGCAACACCACCCTCCCCATCCGCAAGAGCCAGATCTTTACGACCGCTTCGAGCTTCCAGTCGTCCGTGGACATCCATGTGCTGCAGGGCGAACGCCCCATGGCACACCAAAACAAGGAGTTAGGCCGCTTCCAGCTGACAGGCATTCGCCGTGCGCCGCGCGGCGTCCCGCAGATCGAGGTCACCTTTTCCATCGACGCAAACGGCATCGTGAACGTCTCTGCCAAGGATCTGGACACCGGAAAGGAGCAGCAGATCACCATCACCGCCACCTCCAACATGAGCCGCGAGGACGTGGAGCGCGCCGTGCGCGACGCCCAGCGCTATGCCGCTGAGGACGCCCGGCTCAGGCAGGAGGCCACCGCGCAGGATCGCTGCGAGAATCTGATCGGACGTGCGCTGCGCGCATCCGCCTCTCTCAGCCGGGAGGACCGCGCACGTGTGTCCGCGCTGGTAAAGGATGCCCGGCACGCAGTCAAGACAAAGCAGCCCTCCCAGATGGACGCGGCAGCCGCACAGCTGGAAGCACTGCTCGATCAGCTTGGCGTCCGTGCCGATCCCGCCGACGCCTCGTATGCCCCCTCCGGCTATCGCAACCCGAACGACGACGCGGGCGACGACGCCGTAGACGCCGAATTTGAGGAGGTTTGAGCCTCCGAAGCATCCAGAAAGACCTGACGGGAGGGCTCCGCATGTGCGGAGCCCTCCCGTTTTTTCCTTTTTCAGGCTGCGCCATTGCCGGCGCAGCCGATCCAGGCAAGCCGGCAATGGCACAACAGCGTATCCGTTCCGGCACAGTCCGCCTGCTCCCGGATCAGCGTGTCACGCTCCGGAAGCATTTGCAGGCAAACCCTTCGATGTGTTTCATCGGCGCTCCTCTCTTATTCGTGCAGCCGCAGCTGCACGACCTTGGAAAGGCCGGTTCACACAAAGAATTTCCGGTGCAGCGATTCCCGGAGCGGACGGCAGATGGCAATGATCAGCAGCATCACGCCGATGATCGCGCAGCTTGCAAATGGGTAAAACGACCAGAAAAACGTCGTGTGGAACTTGAATGTCACATTCAGCAGGAACTCAATGAGCACCATCAATCCGCCCAACAGCAAAAACGATCCGCCGAAAATGAACAGCTGCCCGCGCCGGACATACCGCAGCAGCGCCGCCTGCGCGCACACCAGCAGACCAATGGCTCCCGTGACCGGGAATGCAAAGCTGAGGAACCAGTGGCCGCCCGTCTTGCAGTTTACATAAAGCAGAAACAGGCAGATGGCTGCAAAATCAATGGGCAGAAACACAACCGGATTCGGGCTGCGGAACCACAGCGGCAGGATCACAATGAGATACAGCAGCGCCAGCGAAAACGCCACATAGCCCGACCACACCGTCCGCCCGTTGATGCGCCAGTCACACAGGAGCGAAATGACAGCCGGGATAAGGAACAGCACCGTCAGCACGAACAGTGCACCCGAGCGATTGACCTCCTCCGGTCGCAGCTGCTTCTCCGTCGGGAAGGGCGGATCGGCCACAGGACGCGGGATGTCGGGATGAAAGACCGGCGTCCCGCAAAGCGGACACTTTGTTTCACTGTCGGCAAGCTCTACGCCGCATTTGACACAATACACTTCCAGCTTGCTCCTTTCATGGTCTCTGATTGCTCTCCACCTTGACCGGAAGGCCAAGACGGTGCAGTGTGCGGTAAAAACGGAGTTCCAGATCTGACTCCTGGATGTTGCGGACAAAATTGACATACATGGTGCCGTTCCATGATACGATGCCGCAGTTGTGGGGTGCGGCGGACTGCACGCCGATGATGAAGTCCATGCGCGTCACATAGGGCTCCATTGCCTCCGGCAGCCTGACGTTGCCGAGGTTTGACATGCACAGGCATGTCAGGCGCTCACCGATGCGGTCGAACACCGCCTTCATGGCGATGTTTTTCAGGAACAGCGGCATGACACGCAGGATCGCGGAGCGCTCGCTGGCGACATTCGTTGCAAATTTTGCACGCAGGTTCTTATCGGTGCACTCCAGACCCATGCGGTGCCGGACGGCGGCGATCAGCTCCTCAAAGGTGTAGTCGCCAAGGCGCGGATCCACGCCGGGGTTCACATAGGACGCAAAATTACGCAGTGTCCTGCTCGGGAAAAACTGCCGCAGGTTGACGGGCACCGAGACCTTGACCGGCCTGCGGCGCAGCCGCGCAGGAACCTTCTGCTCCTGCACCTCCAGCAGCGCCTGCAGCATCACGGCCGTCATGAACTCCGTGACGCTGGCGCCGTAGCGCTTGGCCGTCGCGCAAACCTCGCTCACCGGCAGCATGAATGTTGTGAGATGGATGAAACCGTCCCGCTCAGGCGTTCCCTTGAGGCGGTAGGCAGCATCCTCCTTCCGGCTCATGACCACTTTCCCGGCATACCGCAGGAAGCTGTCCTCCAGCTCCTCCGGCGTCGGCTCTTCAAGCCGGCCGAGCACACCGTTCGTCGCCGGGACCTGAACGCCATAGCGCTGCAGGATATACTCAGCCAGGAGCGTCTTTAAGAACACCAGTGCGCCGGTTCCGTCGGTGACGCCGTGGAAGAACTCCACAGCGATGCGCGTGCGATAGGCAAAAACGCGGATCGCGCACTTCCGGACGCCGTCGAACGGCATCTGTCTGACCGGGCAGGCGTTCTCCTCGCGGATCTCCGGCGCTTTCGGGATCTGCTCCAGATAATACCAGAACGCACCGCGCCGCAGGCGCACCGCAATGGACGGGAACCGCCGCACCGTCACATCAAGCGCTTTGCGCAGCGCGGACAGATCGACCGGGTCGGCCACATTGGCTGAGATGCGGAAAAAATTATTCCAGTTGCGTCGCTTGGCCGCCGGATAGATCTTTGCGGCGTTGTCCAGGCGCATCCACTGCAGCTTCTGCGCGGGGGACATGACACGGCTCAGGAAATGGTCGATGGTCTCAAAATCGGAGGCGTTTTCATTCAGATCGTAAAGCACATACGCATGCCAGCGCTCCGGCGCGACCACCAGCTTGCTCCGGCAGCCGCTTTTCAGCAATTTCTCATGCAGCAGCCGCGCATCGTCGAGCATGATCTCGTCGCCTCCGACAAAGAGCAGCGACGGCGGAAACCCTTCCAGATCCCCGAACAGCGGTGAGCACAGCGGGTCCTGAGGCTGCTGGGTGTAGCACCCGGCGTAAAAGGCAAGGAGCTCCTTCGTCATGGAAGGATCTGCATCACGGTTCGTCTCATACGACGCGCCGGAGGCTGTGAGATCCGTCCATGGTGAAATGCCGATCAATCCGCACGGGAGCGGCAGCTCCAATTCCTTGAGCCGCAGGCACAGCGCATAAATGAGCCCGCCGCCTGCGCTCTCGCCGCAAAGGGTGATGGACTTTGCGCCGTAGCCCTTGGCAAGCAGATAGCGGTAGCTCTCCAACGCGTCGTCCAGCGCAGCCGGGAACGGATGCTCCGGCGCAAGCCGATAGGCCGCGCAGAACACGCGCACGCCGCACAGATCCGCCAGCGTAGCGGCAAAGCCCTTTGCATATTGCAGATCGCCGCAGGTATATCCCCCGCCATGCAGGTAGAGGATGACGCCCTGCCTCCGCTCGTCCTGCGGGACGACCCACGCACCGTCAAACTGTGCAAACGGATGATCGCGGACGATGATATCCTGCCGATGGATGGCGCGCATGAGCTCTCCGATCCGATCCTGCCCGCGGCGGCTGACTTCCAGCGAACAGTTGGCCATGAAAGGCTTGAAGAAATTCAGTTGTGCACGAACGAGCTTTGCGGGCAGTCCCATGCGGATGCTTCCTTTCGCGTGTTTCGCGGTGATGTGTGGTTATTATACCATTTCCACGCCCGTTTGTAAACCTGCTGCAGGCGGGCCGGGCCGGGCGCAATTTTTGCAGCAGTCACTGGACAAGCGGCGTTCCATCTGCTATACTTCTGCAAAAAGCGGCCAGACGGCCGGAAAAGAGGCGTCTGCATGAACCGGGACAACGCTCTGCGCACAGCCAGGCTCCGGCTGATCGGCTCAATGATGCTCTTCGGAACCATCGGCCTGTTCCGGCGTTCCATTGCCCTGCCGAGCGGGCTGATCGCCTGCTGGCGGGGCCTGGTGGGCTGCTTAAGTCTGCTGCTTCTGCTGCGTCTGCGCGGCGGACGGCTGCACATGCAGGCTATCCGGCGCAACGCGGCGATCCTTGCGCTCTCCGGTGCAGCGATGGGCTTCAACTGGATCCTGCTGTTCGAGGCTTACCGCTACACGTCCGTGGCGGAGGCGACGCTTTGTTACTACATGGCGCCGGTGATCGTGATCGTCCTGTCCCCCATCCTGCTGGGAGAACGCCTCGGGTGGAAAAAGGGCGTCTGCGTACTCGCTGCCGCAGTTGGGATGGTGCTGATCTCCGGCGCAACAGATCCCGCCGCCCGGGAGCCCGGCGCGTGGCGCGGGACGCTGCTCGGGCTCGGCGCCGCCGGGCTATATGCAGCCGTTGTCCTGCTCAACAAAAGGCTGCGGCAGATCGGCGCCTATGAGCGCACGGTCGTCCAGCTGTTGGCGGCAGGTCTTGTGCTTATGCCCTATGTGCTGACGGTGGAGACCCTCCCTGCGCTGCACCCGGATATGCGGGACATCCTGCTGCTGCTCACGGTCTGCATTGTCCACACGGGGCTGGCTTATGCGCTCTTTTTCGGCGCCGTCAGCGTGCTCCCTGCGCAGACCGCTGCGATCCTCAGCTATCTGGACCCCATCACGGCGCTGCTTCTCTCGGCGCTGTTTCTGCACGAGCACCTCGGGGCCGCAGGCGTTGTCGGCGCAGTGCTGCTGCTCGGTGCGGCCGCCGTTTCCGAAGCGCTTCCGCAAAAATGACCCGCGCGCCGCTTATGTGGGTGTCTGCAAAACGGCAATCGAAGAATTATACTGAATTATGACATCTGTCAAACAGGATTTGTCAACAAAAGAATGAGAGTCACTTTGATTTTGAATGAATAACTCAACAATGAATACCAATAATTACAATTTCCACTTGAGAACAGAGATGTTATGATTTATATTTAATTCAGTAATTGCAAAGTACTATTAAAAAAGTGATGCGAAATCAGTGCTTTCATATTTCTGCCGAGCTGAAAACTGTGTCTATATGTTATAAGAAGCTATGGTAATTA
>CADCOJ010000032.1 GCA_902803075.1 Oscillospiraceae bacterium
CCGTGCAGGTTCAAGTCCTGTTACCCGCACCACGTCGTCGCGGACTTCGTATCGTTCGCGACGGCGTTTTCTTTTTCAAAGCAAACGCCATCTCTCATGGCAGGCATCCATGCTTCTATGCGAATACCCCCGGCTTTGCCGGGGGTATTTTTGTATCCTGCCACACGGCCGTTTTCCCGTTTTCCCGGCGGCGGTGCCGACAGGATGGGCACAGCGGAAAACATACCGGTATTTTCCAACATCTCCGGCACAAATACATGGAAGATAATGGACGTAAAATAATGAACAAACCGCTAAATTATTGAAACTTGCAATAAAAGGGTGAAACCCACATACTGAAAACAGGAAAAGTTGGAAACACAGGAGAAACAGAACCGGCGGGCAAACGGAAAACCGCCGGTTTTTTGGACAAAACGGGGGAGGGGACGAAACGGTGAAAAACAGGAAACTGCATGTCGGCGTATTCGGGACATGGCGCGGCCGGGCGCACATCCGTGCCATCGGCATTCTGGATGAGGCGGAGGTGACCGCCATCTGCGACAAGGATCCGGAACGGATCGAGCAGGTGCGCTACCTGTGCCCGCCGGACGTGAAGATCTGCCGGGATTATGACGAGCTCCTTGACAGCGGTATCGATGTGGTGGTGCTCTGCAACTATTTTACGGATCACGCGGCCTGCGCCATCCGTGCGCTGCGCGCAGGCATTGCCGTGGTGAGCGAGTGTCTGGCAGCTGTGACGATGAGGGAATGCGTGGAGCTGGTGGAAACGGTAGAGCAGACGGGACTCTATTACAGCATGGCGGAAAACACGCCTTACAAGGGTTCCGTGCTGGAAATGCAGCGGCTTTACCGCAGCGGAGTGCTGGGCGAGGTGATCTACGCTGAGGGCGAGTACTGTCATCCTTCCTCTCCGGAGAATGCCGGGCAGTACACGCCGTCCGCCAACCACTGGCGCCAGTTCCTGCCCGCGACTTATTACCTGTCCCATTCGATCGGGCCGCTCATGAACATCACCGGGCTCATGCCCAAGCGTGTGATCGGCAAGGTGGCCGCCAGTGCCGCCTACGCCAGGCGGCGCGGAAGACAGAACGGCGATGCGGCCGGCATCATGCTGGTGGAGATGGAGGGCGGGGCGCTGTTCCGTGTGAGCGGATGCGCATTCTATGGCCCTGAGAGCCACTGGTTCCGCCTGGCCTGCGAAAAAGGCGGCGTGGAGAATGTCCGCACGCATGAGGACACGGTCAGCCTGGCTGTCAATCCCTGGGATATTCCGGAGAAGCTCGGTGCATTTGGCTCAAAATCAACGTATGAACCGCTTCCGGACGCCATTCTCCGCCGGGCTTCAGAGCGCGGCATCGTGATCCGCGGGCACATGGATGCGGACATCCGGACGGTCTACAACTATGTGCGGGAGCTGACGGAGGGGCGTGCGCCGGATATGGATGTCTACCGCTCGGCGGCCATAAGCGCCGTGGGGATCCTGGGCTGGCGGAGCGTGCTGAACGGCAGCTGCCAGTATGACATCCCGGATTTTCGGGATCCTTATGAGCGGGAACAGTTCCGTTCCGACGATCTGAGCCCGTGGCGCGGCGAGATCCCGTACTATCTCTATCAGGTGGAATGACAGTGAGAACACAAGGAGCTGCAGAATATGAAAAAAACACCGCAAACTGAAACTGAGGTCCGTCAGATCGGCAGAGTCCGCCGTCTGACGAAGGTCCGCAGCCAGATCCCATATTGGGTCATCATGCTGGTCCCGCTGCTGTTTTTCCTGCTGATCTGCTACTGGCCAATGTTCGGCCTGGCAATCTCCTTCCAGGATTACAGGATCGGTGACCCGTTCATCAGCGCGCAGTCCCGTTGGGCGGGTTTCAAATGGTTCAGACTGCTGTTCCGGAATCCGAATTTCCCGCGCCTGGTGCGCAACACACTCGTTTTGAACCTGCTGGGCATCTGCGTTTCCTTTCCGATTGCGATCCTCTTTGCGCTGCTTCTGAACGAAGTGCGCACCCGATGGTTCCGCAGCCTCAGCGCGAACATCAGTCTGCTGCCGTATTTTATCTCTACGGTCGTCATCGTCGCCATCATGTACAACATTTTCTCAGTGGACAGCGGGCTTGTGAACCAGGTGATCGAAAAGCTGGGCGGCAGCCGCATCCACTTCATGAGCGAGAAGCAATGGTTCCGCCCGCTGTATATCGGTTCCGGCATCTGGCAGAACACGGGCTTCAACGCCGTGGTATTTACGGCGGCCATCTCCGGCATCGATCCGAACCTCTATGAAGCTGCCGCGCTTGACGGCAGTACGCGCTTGAAAAACATTTTCTATATTACGATCCCCTGCATCCTGCCCACCATCATCATCATGCTCCTGCTGCGTATCGGCAATCTCATGACCGTTGGCTATGAGAAGATTATCCTTATGTATACGCCCTCGACCTATGAGGTTTCGGATGTTCTGTCCACCTATGCCTACCGTGCAGGTCTGGGCGACCAGAAGTTCAGTCTTTCCGCGGCCATCAGTCTGATGAATTCGGTGTGCAATGTCATTTTGCTGTTCTCGGCGAATAAGCTGACCAAAAAGCTTTCCGGGACGGCGCTGTGGTGAGGTGGCGAAGATGTACGCATCCTATCGAAAAACGACCGGCGACCGGATTTTTGATTTTGTCGTCTATTTCCTGATCACGCTGGTGATCCTGATCACGCTGTATCCGCTCATCTATGTGCTGAGCATGGCCATCAGCGATCCGCTTGCGGCGGCGCGCGGCGATGTGTGGCTCTTTCCCGTGGGCATCGATCTTACGGCTATCCGGCGTGTGCTCTCGGACAACCAGGTGCTGACTTACTATGGCAACACCTTCTGGTATACCATTGTGGGCACGTTCTGCGGCGTCATCACCACGGCCTGCGCGGCCTATCCGCTCTCACGCCGGGAGTTCCTCAGCCGGAACGCCCTCATGAAGCTCATCATGTTCACCATGTTCTTCCATGGCGGCATCATCCCGACGTATATCGTCGTGGCGAAGTTCCTGCACCTCTATAACAGCCGCTGGGCGATCGTCGTGTGCGCGCTGACTTCGGCATGGTATGTGACCATTACGCGCGCGTTCTTCGAGTCCATGCCGGACGAGCTGATTGAAAGCGCGCGCATCGACGGCGCATCGGAATACCGCATTTTCGGGCAGATGGTGCTGCCGCTGTCCAAGCCGATCCTGGCTGTGCTGACGCTTTATATGGCGGTTGGCCATTGGAATTCTTACTTCAATGCCATGCTTTACATCAGCGACAAAACACGCCAGCCGCTGGCGCTGTATATTCGCAGCGTCATCATCCAGAATACGCTCTCAAGCATGTTCAACATCAGCTCCGAGGGCCTTTCAGCAAAGGTGATCCTCTCGGCGCTGCAGCTTAAATACGCAGTCATTGTCGTTTCCGTCCTGCCGATGCTGGCGATCTATCCGTTCATCTCCAAAAATCTGGAGAAGGGTCTGATGATCGGCGCGGTGAAGGGCTGATGCGCGTCCCGTATTGCCGGCGGCCCGGCCGCCTGTGATAAAAAACAAAACAAAGGAGAATGATGCAATGAAAAAGATGTTTGCCCTCTGCCTCGCGTTCGTCATGCTGCTGACCGTTCTGGCCGGCTGCAAAAAGACGGAGCCGGGCGCCGACCTCAATGAACCTCAGACCGCCGTCACGACGCCCGACAACACGGCGCAGCAGGACGCCAACCTGACGACGGATGACGACTCCTGGAAGGAAGAACACCCCACCTGGCTCTGCAAGGACAAGACCACGCTGACGGTCTATACCTGGGAGGGCGTTTCGAGCAACTATCTGCCGCCCTCCAACGAACTGTTCTTCTGGCAGTATATGGAAGACTACACCAACGTCCACATTGAATGGGAGGTCGTGCCCTACGCCGACTTTGACACGCTCATTGCCGCCAAGCTTGCCAGCGGCGGAAAGATGAACGACATCATCATGCTGGGCCGCAACGCATCCACGGCCAACGATGCAGGCGTCAATGGCATCGTCATTGACCTCTCTCCGCTTTGGGATACATGCTTCACCAACATCCAGGCGGAGATGGACCGGCTCGGTGTGAGCTACAAGCAGAACATCTCCAACCCGGAC
>CADCOJ010000033.1 GCA_902803075.1 Oscillospiraceae bacterium
CTGTACAACGGCGCGCATGTCTCCATCCCGGAGAGCTGCTTCCAGGGCACCGGCGTCTCCAACTTCCTGTTCGAGGATTGGAGCCTCGTCGGCTGAGATCGTAAGATCCATAGCAGAACAACCTGATTTTTCCGCGTAATTCTGGCGGGCTGCAGCCGTATCGCGGCTGCAGCCCGCGTCATTTCCAGGCGTTCCCGCAGTACCTGTAATTCAAGTATCAGGCTTTCAGAGAAACAGAGAAACCCCGGTCAAGAAGCAATCACCTGAACAGAGAAAGGTGTTTTTCCATGCTGAAATATGTTTTACGAAAACTGGTCGCGCTCATCCCGAAGCTGCTTGCCATCTCCCTGATCTTGTTCGTCATGATGGACCTGCTTCCCGGTGATCCGCTGACGCGTGCAATGAACCCCGATACATACGGTCAGCTGACCGAAGAGCTGAAAGAGCAGTACCGTGAGGCCATGGGCCTCAATAAGCCGCTGCCTGTTCGTTATCTGAACTGGCTGGGCAATATCCTGAAGGGAGACTTCGGCTGGTCCACCTCTACAAAACAGAATATCGGCAATATGCTTGCCGGACGATTCCCCTATACCGTGGAGCTTTCCCTGATGAGTGTGGTGATCGGCAGTTTCCTCGGGATCCTGTTTGGATACATCGCATCCATCTTCAAAAATACAATCATAGACTACGGCCTGACGCTCTGCAGCGTTATCGGCGTGTCTGTCCCGAACTTCTTCTTCGGTATCGTGTTCCTGCTGGCGTTTGCAGTCAAACTTAAGTGGCTGCCGACCGGCGGGCGCATGGAGGTCGGCGGTGCGACGGACTTCTTCCACAGATTCAAGTTTATGATCCTCCCGATCATGACGCAGTCCATCGGCCTGATCGCCGCCCTGATGCGCTACACCCGCAGCACCATGCTGGATGTTCTGAACAGGGACTATATCAAGACCGCCCGCAGCAAGGGCCTCCGTGAAGCCACGGTCAACTTCAAGCATGGCTTCCGCAATGCCATGATCCCTGTCATGACCATCGTTTGCATGCGTATCCCGATGATTGTCGGCGGTTCCGTTGTGGTCGAAAGCGTGTTCAACTATCCCGGCACCGGCCAGATGAGCCTGACTGCATTGACTGCAGGTGATATTCCGGTCGTCATGGTCACCACTATGGTCTCCGCAGCATTTACCCTGGCAGCCAGTACGATTGTCGACATCGTGACTGCGATGCTCGATCCGCGTATCCGTATGGAATAAGAGAGGAGTGTGTCTGATAATGAATAGAAAACAGGGCAGATCCTCTCTGACAAAGCGCAGTCTGGATAAGTTTTTCAAAAACCGCATGGCCGTTGTCGGCGCAATCTTTGTGATCCTGTTCGTCGGCGCATGTATTTTCGCACCGCTCATCACGCCGTATGATCCCACGCGTCTCGTCCCTCCGGACCGTGAGCTGCCGCCCTCTGCGGAGCATTGGCTCGGCACCGACCGCGTTGGCCGCGATATTTTTGCGCGCATTCTTTATGGCGGCCGGATGTCTATTCTCATTGGCGTCTCCAGTGCCATCGGCGCTACGGCGCTCGGTACGATTTTCGGCTGTATCGCCGGTTTCTTCGGCGGCAAGGTCGACCGTGTGCTCGTCACGATCCAGGAATTTGTCTCCATTTTCCCGAGCACGCTCCTCATTATGCTGATTGTCCCGTTTGTCGGCAGAAGCGTTCCGATGATGATTTTCATTTTTATCATAACATCCTGGGGCGCGCCGATGCGTATCATTCGCGGACGGATCCTCTCCTTGAAGGAGGAACCGTTCATTGAGAGCTGCCGCGCAAACGGCATCAGCGGCATGTCCATCATGTTCCACCACATGATGCCCAATACACTCGGCCCTGTCATCGTCAACGCTTCCCTGAATGTCGCCGGCTTTATCCTCTCTGAGGCTGGCCTGAGCTACATCGGCCTCGGCGTTCCGGAGACTGTCCCGACCTGGGGCAATATCATCAATGCGGCCAAACGTCTTGACATCATCCAGAACACTCCGATGCTCTGGGTCGCGCCCGGCGTTGCCATCGGCGTGTTTGTCCTGGCGATCAATTTCTTTGGCGACGGTCTGCGCGATGCGCTTGACCCGACGACCAGGTAAGGAGGGCTGCACATGGCTGAGCAAGATTATATTCTGAAAGTCAATGACCTGAAAACATATTTCAAGGTCGGCAAAAAGACCGTTCGTGCAGTCAACGGCGTCACGTTTGACGTCAAACGCGGCAAAACGCTCTGTATTGTCGGTGAATCCGGCTGCGGCAAGAGCGTCTCCGCGCACTCCGTCATGCAGCTTCTTCCCGTCAACGGAAAGATCGTCGATGGTTCGGTCGAATTAATGACCAAAGACCCGGAAACGGGGGAGATGCGTACGATCCGCCTGGATCAGCTTCCCCGCAGCGGAAAGGAAATGCGTCAGATCCGCGGCAAGGAGATCGCCATGATCTTCCAGGATCCGATGTCCTCTCTGAACCCTGTCTATACCGTCGGCAGCCAGATCATGGAAAACCTCCGCAACCATGAAAAGATCTCCAGAAAAGAGGGCAGGGAGAAGATCATCAAGCTTCTGGCCGAGTTGGGCATCCCGAATCCGGAGATCCGTTACGATCAGTATCCGCATGAGTTCTCCGGCGGCATGAAGCAAAGGATCATGATTGCGATTGCCATGATCTGTAATCCGACCATGCTGATCGCAGACGAACCGACCACGGCTCTTGATGTGACCATCCAGGCGCAGATTCTTGATCTGATCCGGAAGATGCAGCGGGAGCATGGCACGTCCGTGATCCTGATCACGCATAACATGGGTATCGTCGCTGAGATTGCCGATGAAGTCGCTGTCATGTATATGGGCCGCGTCGTTGAATTTGGCACACTGAAACAGATTTTTACAAATCCGCTTCACCCTTACACAAAGGCACTGATGCGTTCGGTCCCTGTTCTTGGCATGAAGAAAGACGAAGAACTGGCAACCATCGAGGGCAGCACGCCCGATGCGTCCACAGTCTTTAACGGCTGTGAATTTGCCGACCGCTGTGAATTTGCAACGCCGGAGTGCTCCAAGCGCTTCCCCGTCGATACCGTAATGGAAGACGGACATCGTGTGCGCTGCCTGCTGTTTGAGGAGGGACATCCGAATGCAGAATCCTGAAAAGAAAAAGCTGCTTGTCGTGGATCACCTCACCATGGAGTATCACAGCAACAAGCGTCTGTTTGAAAAAACCAAGCCCAATGTCCGCGCTGTCAACGATGTGTCGTTCTATGTGAATGAAGGCGAGACATTCGGCATCGTCGGTGAATCCGGCTGCGGCAAAACGACTCTCGGCAAATGTATCGTTCGACTGCTTAAGCCGACCGAAGGCAAATTGCTCTTCAATGACGACGGGGAGGTCAAGGATCTTCTGGCGCTGGACAAGAAGGACAGCTTTGCTCTGCGCAAAAAGCTGCAGATCGTTTTCCAGGACCCGTATGCATCCCTCAACCCGATGCATACCATTCTTGAGGCGTTTGACGAGCCGATGCGCGTGCATGGCATCGGCGGAAGCAAGCAGCACCGTCAGCAGCTGATCGCTGAAGCGCTCAAGCGCGTCAACCTCCAGCCGGACTATATGTTCCGCTATCCGCATGAGTTTTCCGGCGGCCAGCGCCAGAGACTCTGCATCGCAAAGGCGCTCGCCCTGCAGCCGAAGCTGATCGTCTGCGACGAGCCGGTTTCCGCGCTTGACGTTTCCATCCAGGCGCAGATCCTCAATCTTATGCGCAAGCTCCAGAAAGAGCTCGATCTGACGTTTATTTTCATCGCCCATGACCTGAGCGTCGTTCAGTTCATGTCCGATCGGATCGCCGTTATGTATCTGGGCAACATTGTGGAGCTGGCTGATGCGGATGAGCTTTATAACCGGAA
>CADCOJ010000034.1 GCA_902803075.1 Oscillospiraceae bacterium
CCTTGTCCTGTTTGCACTGTCCGGAGAGACGGCGCGGCTGACGTCGGCCTTTTTCTTTCCTGCCTCCGAAGCGGTGAGCCGCGGCAGGCGGATGCAGAAGTAAGCCGGGTGCCGCACAATGGCGGCACCCGGCTTTTTGCCGAGATTATTTTGCTTTTTCGTGCGGATAGATGCACTGCGTACCGTTCTCCTCAAACAGGCGCAGCCACTGGTCGCCCGGTGCGGCGTTGGTGACCACGGTGTCGATGGCGTCGAGCCCCGCGATCTCCACAAAGGAGATCTTGTCGAACTTGCTGCTGTCCAGGATCAGGATTTTCTTCTGTGCGCCTGCGATCATCGACTGCTTTGTCTGCGCGTGGAACTCGCTGGAGTCCGTGATGCCAGCCGAGGGCGCGATGCCCTTGCAGGAGAAGATCACCTTGTCCACATGGTAGCGCCGGAGGGACGCCTGCGTCTGGTCGCCCACGAGCGCAAGGGAGTCCGGCTTGAGCCGTCCGCCGGTCAGGATGATGGTCCAGGTCTCCACGGTGCTCAGCTCCACCACAAGCTCCACAGAGTTGGTGATGATCGTAAGGTTTTTCTTCCCCTTGAGCTTCTTGGCAAGAAAGAGCGACGTGGAGCTGTCGTCCAGCATCAGGTGGTCGCCGTCCTCCACGAGTCTGCTTGCGAGCGAAGCGATGATGTTTTTGGCTTCAACGTTCGTTTTGTTGCGGATGGTGTAGGAAAGGTCGGTTTTGGTGCTGTTTCCCAGAATCGCGCCGCCGTAGGTTTTGGTGGCGTATCCTTCTTTTTCAAGCTTGTCCAGATCACGGCGGATGGTTTCCTCGGTGACATTGTAAAAGGATGCAAGCTCGCTGACAAGCACGCGCTGATCGGCTCTGAGCTTGTTGAGGATCTCATTTTTGCGTTCGATCGCCAGCATGGCAACGCACCTGCTTTCTATTTGGTTTCTGAAATCCAACATAAAACAACATCTGAAATTCAGTATATCATATTTTTTCGGAAATGCAAGCCGAACCGGCCCCTCCGACGGAAAAAGCGCGTCCGCATAAGCGCATGCGCGGCTCCATATACGCCGCCTGCACCCTGAAAAAAGATTCGCGCGGAATCTGACGAAATGACTTGAAAAAAGGGAACACATCTGATACATTTAATATGATTTGGATTATGTAAATCAAACCGATCATGCAGGAGACAGGCCGCCATGGTGTTTTCAAATCTGATTTTTCTGTATCTGTTCCTGCCGCTGTGTCTGGCGGCATATTTCCTTGTGCGTTCGATGCGGGCGAAGAACACGGTGCTGCTGGTTTTCAGCCTGGTGTTCTATGCGTGGGGAGAGCCGGTATATCTGCTTTTGATGATTGCCGTGGCGGCGGTCAACTGGGGCTTCGGGCTGCTTTTGGGCCGGGAACGGAAGAAACTGTATCTGATCCTGGCGGTCGTGCTGGATCTCGGCGCGCTGGCGGTGTTCAAATACGCGGGCTTCGTGGTGGAAAACCTGAACGCGCTGTTTTCTGTGTCCATGCGCGTACCGTCGATTGCGCTGCCCATCGGCATCTCGTTCTATACGTGCCAGGCGCTGTCCTATACGATCGACGTCTGGCGCGGGCAGGTGCAGGTCCAGCGATCGTTCAAGAGCTTTTTGCTGTACGTCTCCCTGTTCCCGCAGCTGATTGCCGGACCGATCGTCCGCTATCAGGACATCGAGGCGCAAATCGACGCGCGCGAAACGAAACCGGAGGAGATCTTCTACGGCACGCTCCGCTTTGCGATCGGACTTGCAAAAAAGGTCCTCCTTGCCGACTATGCCGGCAAGACCGCCTCGTCCATATTGGACGGGCCGCTGGCCGTTCAGACGACAGCGGCCATGTGGCTCGGCCTGATCCTGTATACCTTTGAGATCTACTTCGATTTCTCCGGCTATTCCGATATGGCCATCGGCATGGGGCACATGTTCGGCTTCCGTTATCCGGAAAACTTCCGCCTGCCGTACACGGCGCAATCGATCACCGAGTTCTGGCGCAGGTGGCATATCTCCCTGAGCTCGTTTTTCCGCGACTATGTCTATATTCCGCTGGGCGGCAACCGCCGCCATCAGATCCTCAATATGGCGGTCGTCTGGCTGCTGACCGGTCTCTGGCACGGCGCCAGCTGGAACTTTGTCCTCTGGGGCGCATATTTCTTCGTATTTTTGACGATCGAAAAGCTGCTCGGCAGCCGGATCAAGCGCATACCGGCAGTCCTGCGCCATCTCGGCACCATGCTCCTTGTGGTCATCGGTTGGAACATCTTCTATTTTACCGATACCGCGCGCCTGGGTGAGAGCTTCCGGGTGCTCTTCGGGCTGGCCGGCGCAGGCTTCTGGGACGCGCAGACCGGGATCCGCGTGACGAACGCACTGCCGCTTCTGGCTGTCTGCACGATCGGCTGCACAGCTGTCCCGCAGATCATCGGCAGCATTCTCGGCGGACTGTGCGCCGAGAAGAAGCCGGACGGCGCCGGACATATCGTCTATACGGCGCTGAGCTACCTGTTCATCCTTGCGCTGCTGGCGCTGTCCACGGTTGCGCTGGTCGGGACGAGCTACAACGCGTTCCTGTATTTCCGGTTCTGAGAGGGGGAAACGGCGATGAAAAAAATCTATACGGTCCTCCTGACGATTCTGCTTGTTCTCGCTCTGGCTGTCGGCATCTATTCTCTGGTGGACAGGGACCCGACGGTCTCCGAGTCGGAAAAGCGTACGATCACAAAGCCGGGATTCTCCGTCTCCGCGCTCCTGGACGGGACGTTCATCCCCGAGCTGGAGCAGTATTATTCCGATACCTTCCCGGCCAGACAGACGCTGCTCGGCTTCGGGAAACAGCTGAACCGGTTCTATTATTTTTCCGGCGCAAAGGACGAGGGCGTTCTGATCGTGAACCAGTCCTCCGGGGCTGAGCAGGGCGGCGAGTCACTGGACGCGGTGGAGCAGCTGCATGGCCGCACCGACCCTTCAACTGTGCAGCCGGAGCAGTCTACGTCTGAACCGGAGCAGGTCCCATCTGAACCGGAGCAGAACGGCGCAGTCATCGACGAGCCGCTGGTCAAGCCCGGCGCACAGAACGTGCCGGAGCCTGCGCAGACCGAGCAGGAGCTGCCGGAGCTCAATGAGCCGGATGAGTCCGAGGCAAGCTACGCCGGCGCGGTGGTGATCGTCGGCACGCGCGCAATGGAGATCCCAACGGCGCTGCCGGATCTGATCAGCGCCTACGCCGCCGCCGTCGGCAATCTGGCTGACGCGCTGGGCGACGACGTGCGCACCATCTCACTCATCACGCCGAACGGCGGCGAGTTTTATTCTCCGGAAAGCCTCCATACCGGCGCTCACAGCCAGAAGGACATGATCGCTTCCTGCTACGGCCAGATGAAGGACTCCATTGTGACGGTAGACGCCTATGACGCGCTGCGGATGCACGCGGACGAGTATGTCTATTTCCGTACCGACCACCACTGGACGCAGCTCGGCGCTTACTATGCCTATACCGCGTTCTGCAAGTCGGCCGGCTTCCAGGCCGTCGATCTGTCCGAGTTTGAAACGGGACGTTACGACAATTTCCTCGGCTCCATGTACACGTTCACCTCCGGCTATCCCCAGAGCGAGGTCCTGCGTGCAAACCCCGATTATCTTGAGTATTATCTGCCCGTGGCCGGCACGCAGGCGCGCTATTATGCCGATTCGCGCCTGGAGAACGGCGTACCTGTCAGCGTGGTCTATACGAAGGTCTCCGAGAGCAACAGCAACAAATATCTCTGCTTCATCGGCGGCGACACGCCCATCTGCGTCATCGACACCGATTCGGACGGCCCTGTGTGCATGGTGCTCAAGGAGTCCTACGGCAATGCCTTCGTTCCGTTCCTGACGAGTCATTACAGCCGCATCATCGTGATCGACCCGCGTGAATTCAATCAGGACGGAAAGCCGTCTCTGCAGCTGGCTGATTTTGCAGCCGAGCAGTGCGTGCAGGATCTGATCGTCATCAACTATCCGTATATGATCAACAACAAGGCGTATATCCGCTGGCTCAACGCGCTTGCAGGCGTTCAATAACGGAAACGGCGCCCCGGCGTTGTGCGCCGGGGCGTTTTTTGCAACGCAGCGGCATTGTTATTCGTCTCTTAAATCGAACGGGTTCATAAAACAGGACAACAACGGGAAAGGGGTCAGCCATGAAACAAAACTACACAAGGACCGTATGCTGCGTCATTCTTGCCGTCTGCCTGGTCTGTATGCTTTGCGGCTGCGACAGGGGCGTGTCCGGTTCGCCGGTGCTGTTTGACGCGGCGGACGGCGCGATCGTCATCCGAGGGGAGGACGGCAGCCTGTACGGATTTCTCTGCGATGAGAACACGCGCCTGGTTTGGAGCGACCCGGAGCTTGCGGAGAAGTATGCGGACAGGGGATATAAGGAATGGGACTTCCTGTGCGGCGCGGACCGGCTGACGGTCCGTCCGGGCCGAGAGGCCGACCGGCCGGAGCAGTTCTGCGATACATACGTCTCGGAGACGGAAGGTATCCGCACCTGGCGATACGCGGTGGAGCTGCATGTCGCAGAAATGAACGCCGAGGAACCGACGGACGCCAAGCCGGTGATCTATCTGTATCCGGAGCGCGAACAAGCTGTCACGGTCCGGCTCGACTATGACGGCAGACTGACCTGTACATATCCTGCCAGCCGCGGCACGTGGACGGTCACTGCGCGCCCGGACGGATGGCTGACGGATGAGAGCGGCACGGAATACCGCTACCTCTATTGGGAAGGGCAGTCGGAAGAAGCATACGACTTTTCCGAGGGCTTCTGTGTCGCCGGGAAGGAAACTGCGCAGTTCCTGGAGCAGGCGCTTGCCGCGCTTGGGCTGGATCGCGCCGAGGCCAATGAAATGATCGTTTTCTGGCTGCCGCAGATGGAGCGGAACGCATGGAATCTCATTTCCTTCCAGGGCGCATCCTATACAAACCGCGCCCGCCTGCACATCACGCCCACGCCGGACACGCTGATCCGTGTCTTTATGGCCTGGCAGCCGTTGGATGAGCCGGTCGAGCTCCCTGCGCAGAAGCTTGCGCACCCGGAGCGCGAGGGCTTCACCGTTGTGGAGTGGGGCGGCTGCAAAGTCCTGCCGGAGCGCTGACCGCAAAAAAGCAGAGGATCGGCATGAAGCCGAAATTCGGATATGGACCGGGCGCCAAGCTGAGGATCTGCTGCGGCAAAACCTGGTGGATGTTCTCGCGGCAAAGCATGTGATGGTCGCGTTTTGGCCCGGCTGCATCCGCGCCGGCCATGTCCTTCAGCAACGCTGTCCCAAGCGGAACCATAACAAAAGCCCTGCGGCAAAGGAAGCTCCTGCCGCAGGGCTTGTTTGATGGGAGGGCAAGTCGGTCTCCGTCGGATTTGTAAAGCTGATGTAATCAACATAATAAAAATTATGTTAAATAGTTTGCCGTTTCAATGCTGCAGCCTGAAGTGCGCGGGCATATTCGGCCGGAACGCGCAAGCTGCCATAACCGGTCATCATGGACAGGCCGGGCTTTGCGCTGCCGTGGTAATCCGACCCGCCGCTCGGCAGCAGGCCGAGCTGTGCTGCAAGCGCGCCGAGGAGAGCGGCTTGTTCTGCTGTGTCGTTGGGGCAGATCGTCTCCACACCGTCGAGTCCTGCCGCGGCAAATTGCGGCAGCAGCGCCTGAACCTGTTCCATGCCGACGCTCAGCACCGGGTGCGCCCAGACAGCCAGCGCCCCAAGGGACTGGATCTGTGGGATCGTTTCCAGAAATCCCGGGCGCTCCGGTTCGCTGTAAAACCCTGCCGTTGGGCTCAGAAGCGTGGCAAACGCCGCGCTGACCGATGGTACTGCGCCGCGCGCAGTCAGGATCCGCGCCACATGCGACCGGTTGATGAAGGCGTCTGGGAACGCTTCCGCAAGATCCTCGCGACTGATCGGGTATCCTGCCCGGCCGAGCCGATCGGCAAGGGACAGGGTGTTTTCACGCTTGCGTGCCTGGAAGGTCTGCGTGAACGCTTCCAGCGCCGGGAACGACGCCTCCGGCAGGAACAGAGCCAGCAGATGCAGCTCCCGCCCCTGGTGGACAGTCGTGAGCTCTGCACCTGCGACGGCCGTCACGCGGCTGCCGGCAAGCGCCCGGAGGAAATCGGGGAGGCCCGCTGTCGTGTTGTGGTCGGTGAGCGCGGCTGCGCCGAGACCGCGCGCGATGGCCTCCTGCGCAAGCTCGCGCGGCGAGAGCGTGCCGTCTGAGGCGGTGGAGTGCATGTGCAGGTCGCACAGAAGGCCCGCATCCGTAACGTTCATGGCCCGGCTCCTTTCCGATTTTATGATACACAACGGTATCATATCCGTCAGAATGCGTCAAGTCCTTGTTTTTTTCTGGCAGATATGCAATAATAACAAAAAACGGGAAACATGGGGGGACTGGCATGTACAGAACATTCAGA
>CADCOJ010000035.1 GCA_902803075.1 Oscillospiraceae bacterium
GGAGGACGCCATCCTCTATTCGTCCTGCTTCGACGCCAACGGCGGTCTGTTCGAGTCCCTGCTCACCGCGGAGGATGCGATCATCTCAGACGAACTGAACCACGCCTCGATCATTGACGGCGTACGCCTTTGCAAGGCGAAGCGCTACCGCTACAAGAACAACGACATGGATGACCTGCGCCTGCATCTGCAGGATGCGCGCGCCACGGGCTGCAAAAAGATCCTCATCGCCACCGACGGCGTATTCTCCATGGACGGCTATATTGCCAATCTCAAGGGCATCTGCGATTTGGCCGAGGAATTTGACGCGCTCGTGATGGTCGATGACAGCCATGCCTCCGGCTTCATGGGCGAACACGGCCGCGGAACGTGTGAATACTGCGGCGTTATGGGCCGCGTCGATATCATCACCAGCACGTTCGGCAAAGCGTTGGGCGGTGCCTCCGGCGGCTTCACCGCTGCGCGGCGCGAGATCGTGGATCTGCTGCGGCAGAAGTCCCGCCCGTACCTGTTCTCCAACACCGTTTCGCCTGCCATCTGCGCGGCTACACTCAAAACGCTTGATATTCTTGAGCGTTCCACGGCGCTGCGAGACAAGGTGCACGAGAACGCGCAGTATTTCCGCCGCGGTATGGAGCAGCTCGGCTTCGATCTGCTGCCCGGCGAACACCCGATCGTCCCGGTCATGCTCTATGATCCGAAGATCGCCCAGGAGTTTGCAAGACGGATGCTTGAAAAGGGCGTCTATGTGGTCGGCTTCTGCTATCCGGTCGTCCCCAAGGGCAAGGACCGGATCCGCACGCAGATCTCCGCCGGTCACTCCCGGAAGGATCTGGACTTTGCGATCCGCTGCTTCGGCGAGGTCAAACAGGAGATGGGACTCTGATCGTCCGCTCCCCTGCCCAAAAATACAACAAACAGGAGTAATTGGATGCTGAGAAACGAATTGGACCCGAAATTCCAGTGGGATTTCACCCACATTTATCCGGACCACAATGCATGGGAATCCGCCATGCAGAAAGCAGAGCAGGCTGTGAGCGCGCTCTCGACTCTGCCCGGGACGCTTGGCCGTTCCAAGGAAGCACTCAAGCTGGCGCTGGACGCCGTTGCACATGCCGGGGAGCTCGTGGAGATCCCCTGCATCTATGCGATGCTGCACCGCTCTGCTGACGGCTCCGTGCCTCTGCACCAGCAGATGGATGCGCGCGCCATGACGCTGTCGGTCAAATACAGCACAGCGCTGTCGTTCCTGAACCCGGAGATCCTCTCGATCCCGGAGGAAACGCTCGCCGTCTGGATGGCTGAGCCCGATATGGCCGATTACCGTTTCCTGGTCGGAGACATTTCCAGAAGCCGCACCCACACGCTGGATACAGCGCGTGAAAAAATGCTTGCGCAGTTGGGCGATGCCGCAGCCATGCCGCAGGACGCTTATGAGGTCCTGACGAACGTCAACATGCAGCTGCCGAAGGTTCATGACGACGATGGTAAGGAAGTCCAACTTACGGCAGGCAATTTCGGTGTTTTCCGCGAAAGCCGAAACCGTTCCGTCCGGGAAGAAGCGTTCCGCGCCATGTTCGGCACGTACCGCTCGTACGGCGATACGTTTGCCGCACTCTATGGCGGCACGATCAAATTCGACACCTATTTTGCCAATGTCCGTGGCTATGCTTCCGCCTGCGAGGCTTCGCTGGACACGCACAATGTGCCCGTCAGCGTTTATGACAGCCTCATCGAAGCTGTGCACGAGAGCTTCCCTGCGATGCAGCGCTATCTTGCGCTTCGCCGGCGCATTCTGAAGCTTGACAAGCTCGACGTCTTCGATCTCTACACTCCGATGGTGGAGAACGTGGATTATCCCGTTCCGTATGAAAATGTGAAGGAGCTCGTCAAGGCCGCGACGAAGCCGCTCGGCGAAGAGTATCAGCGACTCCTGGACAAGGCGTTTCGTGAAAACTGGATGGACGTCTATGAAAATACCGGCAAGCGCAGCGGTGCGTTCTCCTGCGGCGTCTACGGCGTGCACCCTTATGTGCTGCTCAACTATTCCGGCATGCTTGACGACGCGTTCACCGTTGCGCATGAGCTTGGCCATTCGATGCATTCCTGGTTCTCCGACCATGCCCAGCCGTTCATCAACCATGATTACTCCATCATGGTCGCAGAGGTCGCCTCAACGGTCAATGAGGTCCTTCTCACCAAGCATCTGCTGAAAACCGAAACCGATCCCAAGCGCCGCGCTTATGTGCTCAACCACTTCCTTGAGGGCTTCCGCACAACGATCTTCCGCCAGACGCTCTTTGCGGAATTTGAACGAAAAGCGCATGAACTCTATGCTGCCGGCACGCCTGTGACCGCTTCGACGCTCAACAGCGTCTACCATGATCTTGAGGCTGCTTACTATGAGGGCGCTGAGATCGACCCGGTAATCGACGCAGAATGGTCCTATATCCCTCATTTCTACACGCCGTTCTATGTCTATCAGTACGCAACGGGCTTCTCCTCAGCTGTGGCCATTGCCGAGCATATCCTTCAGACCGGCGACGCCAGCGGATACCTGAAGTTTCTCTCGACCGGCGGCAGCGATTATCCGATCAACGAGCTGAAGCTCGCCGGTGTAGATCTGACCAGTCCGGAGACCGTCCGGAGCGCGCTGCACGTGTTTTCCGATACCATTGACGAACTCGCGGCGCTGCTGTAACCGCAGCTCCATCGGGAGCAGGAGGACATCCTGCTCCCGCTTTTTCTGCCGGATGCGGAGCATCGGCACCGGTCGCAAGAGCAGCTTCCGAAGCTCTTTGAAAGCCCTGTCGTTATCGGCACGCGGGCAGATCTGGTGCAGGCGGTTCTGAAGATGGTCAGCACGGAAGCGGAACTGACCGCACGCTGCAAAGCGCAGTA
>CADCOJ010000036.1 GCA_902803075.1 Oscillospiraceae bacterium
AGTACACCACCACGGACAGGCTCTTTACCCAAAACAGCGCCACCAGCAGCCCGGCACGGAGCCAGGGAGACGATGGCGCATAGCGGCAGATGGCCTCCACGGTGATCTGATCCCGATAGCAGATAAACAGGACGATCACTGCCAGCCAGCACAGGGCGGAGAGGACGCGCCGGGGCGTGCGCCACGGCTTACGGGAGCTGCCGGACCTGCGCGCTTTCATCCGTGTCGTCTCCCTCTGTCAGCACCGGGACGAACCAGTCGTCGTGCCTCTTTGCCGAAAAGTAGCCCGTCACAGAGGCCAGCAGGGCCCCGGCCATGTCCACCATGATGTCCTTCATGGTGTCGCTGAGGGCCGCGCGGCCCACCAGCACCGTGCCGTCGGCGGTGATGAACTTCTGCATATTGACGCCCAGCAGACCGTCGCCCACGTATTCATACACCTCCCACAGCGCGCCGATCATCACGGAAAAGGAAAAGGCGAACAGCGCCAGGAAGAACGGAGAAAGATGCATGGTCACGTGCCGGTCTCGGTTCAGGATCGTCACCGCCATCATGCCGAAAAAGCCGGTCATCACACTGCTGAAGCAGTGGAGGTACACGTCCCAGTGGGGCACGAGATAGAAAAAGCTGCGCACCTCCCCCAGGAAAATGGCGCAGTAGAGAAACACGATATAGCCGCCGTACAGCAGCCCGGGCAGCTCGAAGCGGAACCTCTTCTCCAGCAGCATGGGCAGGTGGATGGTGACGAGGCCCAAGGCGCACTGGGCCAGCATCAGTAAATAGTCGGCATCGGAGTGGTAGCCCACCTCGGCCGCGTTTTCGCCGCCTGACAGCATCCGCACCAGCAGATAGACCATGGGAAAGGCGAAGCTGGCCAGCGCGGCGATATAGAGCGCCTTCTGCAGCCGCCGGGATTTTTCCGTCCCGTGAAAGGTCACCTGTGTCATTGGGTCGCCTCCTTTGAATATTGAGTCCTTGCCCGTGTGCCGGCATCGTGGACGGCACAGCATAGGGCGTAGGGGTCATTGGCCAGGGCGATCTGCGCCAGGCCGCTTTGTACGCTGCGGCGCCGCTCCGCGTTCCGGATCAGAGCGCCGCAGCAGGCGGCCAGCTCCTCCGGCGTATCACCGGTGAGCGCCGCGCCGCGGGAGAGGAAGAAGCGGAGATTGTGGGCCTCACAGCCGGAGACCGCATTGAACAGCACCGGCGGCAATCGCTTCACCGCCGCCTCCGTCACCGTGATCCCGCCCGGCTTCGTCACCAGCACGTCGGCACCGTCCATCAGCGTCGAGATGTCCTCCGTATGTCCCAGCAGGCGGATCTGCGGAACGTCTGCATACCGCTTCTGCAGCTGCGATAGAAGCGCTTCGTTGCTGCCGCACACAGTCGTGATCCGAACCTCCGCCGGGAGCTGCTGCAGCAGGGCGTCCAGGATCTGCGGAATAGGGCCGCAGCCCATGCTGCCGCCCATGAGCAGCACGTGGGGCTCTCCTACGGGGATTCCTGCGGCGGCACGGGCCTGTTCCCGGGACAGGCAGCGGCGGATCTCCTGGCGCACAGGGATGCCGCTGACCAGGATGCGGTCGGCGTTCACGCCCTTTTTCACCAGCTCGCTGCGCAGGGCTTCGTGGGGGATCAGATGCCAGTCCACCCGCGCCTGTTCCGCGCCGGGCGTGCAGGTGTAGTCCGTCTCCACCAGGCAGGTGCCACCGCCCCATGTGCTTGCCATGATCCCCGCGAACACGTGGGTGCACACGATCACGTCTACATTCTCCCGGGCAGCATAGGCGCACAGACTCCTTCCACCCCGATCCAGCAGCTGGCGCTGCAGGGAGCCGGGCCGGAAGGTGTCGTGGGTCTCCGCGTATTCATAGCCCCGCCCGAACAGCTCCGGACAGTGGCGATAGACGAACGCGTGGCCGTTCGCCGCGATACGGGACGCATCCGTCGAGATAAAGCGCATGCAGTCCCGGATCAGGCAGGTGTCGCCCCGGGAGATCAGCTCCTGGGCGATGGCCTTTGCCACCGCGTCGTGTCCGCCGCCGTTATGCGACGTTAGGATCAATACCTTCACGTTTTCTCTCCTTTTTCTCCATGGCCTTTTGCAGGCGTACCAGGCGGGGGCGGTTGTACCGCTGGATCAGGATGAACGGCACGTTGCCCGCCAGGGTGTAAACGCAATAAAAGATCACGCCGCCTACGCCGGGCCACAGACGCAGACAATATAGCCCCAGCAGGATCAGCAGCACGTGGGTCAGCTCCGCCACACAGGTCTCCCGCACCATGCGCCCCATCCCCTCCGGTGTAGGGCTCTCCAGCCGCTTGACCGGGACCAGTGACGGAAACCACCGGCTCACGTCGGGGACTCTGTTCTGCCAGGCGCGGATATGCAGCTTTTCGTAGATTTTGCCGCCGCGTTCCCATGCCGCGCAACGGAAGGGAAAGCCGTCGGTGCGCAGCGGGCAGCGTGCCAGCAGCCGCCCGAAGGGAAAGGCGGCCATACCTAACACGGCAATATACAGGAGACATGTTACAATTGGCGGCAATCGTTCCACCTCCGGCGAATGATCTGCGGTTATGGATAAATCAAAAGGGTCACTGCCAGAGCCAGGACGAAGGCCCCCACGCCGGCGGCGATATCCCGGGGCTTGTGGCGCTCCAGACGAAGGGAAGCCCACACGCTTAGCGCAAACACCACGCCGAAGGCCACGGCCGCCCCTGCGACGCTGTAGACAGCGCAGAAGACGCAGGGCGAGACGGCACTGGCAGC
>CADCOJ010000037.1 GCA_902803075.1 Oscillospiraceae bacterium
GCGGGCATCGCCGTGCGGGCGGGGGCGCACTGCGCGCCGCGGCTGCACCGGGCGCTGGGCACCCGGGCGCAGGGCGCCGTGCGCTTCAGCTTCGGATATTACAACACCGCCGCGGAGGCCGACGCGGCCGTCCGCGCGGTGGAAAGGATCGCAGAGCCGTGAAACAGACGGGGCCGAACCTCTATGTCACCTTCCACACCACCAGCGCCGCCATGGCGGCCGAGCGCGTCTGCCGGGAGGCGGGCGTGCCCGGAAAGCTGGTGCCGGTGCCGCGCGCGCTCACCAGCGACTGCGGCATCAGCTGGCGCACGGAGCCGGAGCTCCGCGGGCAGCTGGAGACGCTTCTGGCGCGCGCGGGGGTGGAGTTTGCCGCAATGGCGGAGATCTGCGCGTGATGTTTGAAAGAGGATCACGCCGGCATGTCCCATATCTTGCGTGATTTGAACAAATATGGTAAAATAAAATGAAGGATTTCGGGCAGATGTAACAAACATGCCCGGTTCGGACTTACGGTGGCAAGCATTGCCGAGAACAGAGGATCTGTGACGTAAACGCCGAAAATTCAACTGCGGAGGCGTTTTGCAATGGCTGAATTTTTCGTCAACGGCACAAAGGTAACAGTTTCGGAGAACCAGAAGCTGCTGCGTTATCTGCGCGATACGCTGCACCTGACCTCGGTCAAGGACGGCTGCTCCGAGGGTGCGTGCGGCGCATGCACCGTCTTGATCGACGGCGAGCCCTGCCGGGCCTGCACGCCGGATACCGACCGGCTGGAGGGAAAGCACGTCCTCACCGTGGAGGGGCTGAGCGAGGAGGAGAAGGCGCTTTATACCTTCGCCTACGGCGAAGCCGGCGCGGTGCAGTGCGGCTTCTGCATCCCGGGGATGGTGCTGTGCACCAAGGCGCTGCTGGACCGCGAGCCGGACCCCACCGAGCAGCAGATCCGCTATGCGCTGCGCAACAATTACTGCCGCTGCACCGGCTATGTGAAGATCATCCGGGCCGTGGAGCTGGCGGCAAAGCTCCGGCGCGAGGGCGGCGCTTTGAAGCCTTCGGCTTCCGGATGGCAGGTGGGCGCCCGCGTCCACCGCATCGACGTGGCCGAGAAGGTGCAGGGCTACGGGAAATATCCCGACGACGTCTATGTGGACGGCATGTGCTACGGCAGCGCCGTGCGCGCCAAATATCCCCGCGCCCGCGTGCTTTCCATCGACACCGCAAAGGCCGAGGCGCTGGAGGGCGTGGTGTGCGTGCTGACGGCAAAGGATGTTCCGGGCCGCAATTATGTGGGCCACATCAAGAAGGATCAGCCCACGCTCATCCCCGTGGGGGAGCTGACGCATTATCTGGGCGACGCGGTGGCGCTGGTGTGCGCGCGCGACCGGAAAACGCTGGAGGCGGCCAAGAAGCTCGTGCGCGTGGAATATGAGGTGCTGCCCGCCGTCCATGATCCCGTGGAGGCGGCCGCGCCCGGCGCGCCGCGCGTCTTTGAGACCGATCCGGACAACATCCAGTCGCACAAGCATGTCTCCCGGGGCGACGCGGACGGGGCCATTGCCCGCAGCAAATATGTCATTACCGAGCATTTTGAGACGCCCTGGACGGAGCATGCCTTCCTGGAGCCGGAATGCTGCGTGGCGCTGCCGCTGGAAAACGGCGGCGTGAAGCTCCTGACCACGGACCAGAGCGCCCACACGACGCAGCATGAATGCGCGCAGATGCTGGGCGTGGATTTTGACCACTGCCTGGTGGAAAACCAGCTGGTGGGCGGCGGCTTCGGCGGCAAGGAGGATATGTCCGTGCAGCACCACGCGGCGCTCCTTGCATACGTGGCGCGGGTGCCGGTGAAGGTCAAGCTCTCGCGGCAGGAGTCCATCCTTGTCCATCCCAAGCGCCATCCGTTCTGGATGGATTTCACCATGGGCTGCGATGAAAACGGCGTCATCCAGGGCGTGAAGGCAAAGGTCGTGTCCGACACGGGCGCGTTCGCTTCGCTGGGCGGCCCGGTGCTCGAACGCGCGTGCACCCATGCCGCGGGCCCGTATCACTATGAAAATTTTGAGATCGACGGCACCGCCTATTATACCAACAATCCGCCCGCCGGCGCGTTCCGCGGCTTCGGCGTGACGCAGACATGCTTCGCCACGGAGACGCTGCTCAACCGCATGGCCGACAAGGTGGGCATCTCCCCCTGGGAGATCCGCATGCGCAATGCCATCCGTCCCGGCGAGGTGCTGCCCAACGGGCAGATCGTGGGCCCGGAGACGGGCCTGGTGGAGACGCTGGAGGCCGTCCGGCCGTATTATGAGGAGGCTGTCCGCCGGGGCGACCCGGTGGGCCTGGCCTGTGCGATGAAAAACTCAGGCGTGGGCGTGGGCCTGCCGGACTGGGGCCGCGCGAAGCTGATCGTAGAGGACGACGCGAAGGTCCATATCTATTCCGGCGCCTCCTGCATCGGCCAGGGCCTGGGGACCGTCCTGACGCAGATCGTGGTCACCAACGCGCATCTGCGCCCGGAGGACATCGTCTATGAGCGCTCCAACACCTGGATCGCCCCGGATTCCGGCGATACCTCCGGCTCGCGCCAGACGCTCATCACCGGCGAGGCCGTGCGCCGCGCCTGCGAGCTGCTGGTGGAGGCCATGGAGGAGAAGACGCTCTCCGAGCTCCGGGGGCAGGAATTTTACGGAACATATTTTGCCGCCACCGATCCGCTGGGCGCGGACGTGCCGAACCCCGTCTCGCATGTGGCCTACGGCTATGCCACGCAGATGTGCGTGCTGGACAAAAAGACCGGCCGGCTGAAGCAGATCGTCGCCGCCCATGACGTGGGAAAGGCGGTCAATCCGCTCTCCTGCGAGGGGCAGATCGAAGGCGGCGTGGTGATGTCCATGGGCTTTGCGCTGCGGGAGCAGTATCCCATTGACGGCAACTGCATGCCCACCGGGAAATTCGGAACGCTGGGCCTGTTCCGCGCCCATGAGATCCCCGAGATCAAGGCGATCGTGGTGGAAAAGCCCGGCCTGCCCTATGCCAACGGAGCCATCGGCATCGGGGAGATCACATCCATCCCCACCGCGCCCGCCATCGCGGACGCCTATTACCGCTATGACGGCGAGCTGCGCACGTCCCTGCCGCTGGCGCATACGCCGTATGAGAGGAGGAGCAAGTGATGGCCGTGAAACAGCGTTTTCCCCGCCGGGCGGCTGTGGTCGCCTGCAACGGCGGCTGCCGCGCGGAGGCCTGTGACTATGGCTGCGTGGGCTGCCGGATCTGCGAATCGGTCTGCCGGTTCGAGGCGGTCACGCTCAATGACTTTGGCGTGGCGGAGGTGGACGGGAGCCGGTGCATGGCCTGCGGGCTGTGCGTGCGGGAGTGCCCGCGGCAGATCATTTCCATCCACAGCGCGGAAAATCCCATCGTCGTCAAATGCTCGAACCGGGACGCGGCCAAGGACGCGCGGAAGGCCTGCGCGGTGAGCTGTCTCGGCTGCGGGATCTGCCAGAAGGTCTGCCCGGCCGGCGCGGCACGGGTGGAGGAGAATCTTTCGCATATCGATGAGGAGCTGTGCCTCTCCTGCGGCCAGTGCGCGGTCAAATGCCCGCACGGCGCGATCTATGACCTGCGCGGCGTGCTGACGCCTGAACGGTAAGTCAAAACCTGCGGCGCGTCAGAAGAAGCCTGCTTCGTCGAAGCACGCTCCGCACGGCACGAAAGCGGCGGGGGCTTATGCCTCCGCCGCTTCCGCGACTGTGCTCCGCGTCACGTCAGAAGAAGCCTGCTCCATTCCCCGTCCGGCGGCAGAGCCGCCAGACGTTCCATATCCGCAGTCTCCTTCTTCCTTTTCCATCC
>CADCOJ010000038.1 GCA_902803075.1 Oscillospiraceae bacterium
CGTGGGCGCCATGACGGACTTCGGCCCCCTGCTTGCCAATCCAAAGAGCCTGCTGCTGGGCGCCGCTGCCCAGCTGGGCGTGTTCGTCGCATTCTTCGGCGCGATCCTTCTCGGCTTCACCGGACCCGAGGCCGCTTCCATCGGCATCATCGGCGGCGCGGACGGCCCCACGGCCATTTTCCTGACCACGAAGCTCGCCCCGCACCTGCTCGGCGCCATTGCCATTGCAGCGTACTCCTACATGGCGCTGATCCCGCTGATCCAGCCGCCCATCATGAAGCTGATGACCACGAAGGAAACGCGCAGGATCAAGATGGTCCAGACCCGCGAGGTCACCAAGACCGAGAAGATCATCTTCCCGCTCATTGTGTCCATCTTCGTCATCCTGCTCCTGCCGTCCACGGCGCCGCTGATCGGCTGCCTGATGCTGGGCAACCTCTTCCGTGAGTGCGGCGTGACCGAGCGTCTGTCCGACACCGTGCAGAACGCCCTCATGAACATCGTGACCATCATGCTGGCCACCTCTGTCGGCGCAACGACCGTCGCCAGCCGCTTCCTTGCGCTGGATACCATCAAGATCGTTCTGCTGGGCCTGGTCGCGTTTGCGATCTCCACTACGGGCGGTCTGGTCGGCGGCAACATCATGTGCGCGCTGACCGGCAAAAAGGTCAACCCGCTCATCGGCTCCGCCGGCGTCTCTGCCGTCCCGATGGCCGCGCGCGTATCGCAGATGGAGGGCCAGAAGGCCAACCCCTCGAACTTCCTGCTGATGCACGCCATGGGCCCGAATGTGGCCGGCGTTATCGGCTCCGCCATCGCTGCGGGCTTCCTGCTCGCCGTGTTCGGCTGATCCTCTTTCCATGCTTCAAAAAACCGCCTGCCGGGATGGCCCCGGCAGGCGGTTTTTCCGTTCAGACAGTGCGCGCCGCAGGGCCTGCCCCGCGGCGCGCGGTTTAATTTCTTCAGAGCGCAAATCCCTCCGCGGGGAGGAAGAGCGTATTGAGCGTTGCCTTGCAGTCCCCGATCAGATCCGACTGCCCCCACTGGAAGCACCACTTGATGTTGTTTCCGCGGACGACCGCATAGCTCGCCCAGACAAGGCTCTCCGGATCGGCCGGGGTGGTGATCTCCCGGTTGGCCTTTGCCAGCTCGATCAGCAGCTTCAGCGACGCAGCCGTCCGGGCATCCACATAGGAGTAGAAGTCCGCGCGCCCCTTGCTCGTGCGTGAAAAGCAGCAGTGGTTCATGATGTCCGGGCCGAGCTCGATCTGGTACTCCAAAAACGGCCGGTAGAATTCCCAGATCCGCCGGTAGCTCGACGCGTCGGAGCTGAGGTCGATCCGGCGCTTGGCCTCTTCGGTAATGTAGTCCCCGATGGCGTCGAAAAGCTGATTCTTCGTCTGGAAATAGTAATAGAAGGCGTTGCGCGTCACATTGGCCTTGGAGCAGATGGCGCTGACCGGCACATCCTCCACCGTGGACTCTGAAAACAGCCGGATCGCCGTCTCAACGATCACAAAACGCGTATCTTTTTTTTGATATAGTCCCATACAGTCTCTTCCTCCGGGCCGTCTGCCGGGCGGCAGTCGTTCCACAGATATGCAGAAAAACTACTGTTTTCCATCTTCCGCCGTCCAGAAAATATAAAATAGTTGAAATACTGCAAAAAATGCAAAGCAGCATGCGCTCCAGCCTGCGCCAGCTTCGCCGCCGTTTGGCCGGACGCAGGGGCATTTCCACCGCCTGACGGACAGGCGGAAGTCCCTTGTACGCCCGCTCTGCGCAGGTTTCGCCGCATATTCCTGTTCAAATTATACCGTTTTGGTGAAAAGTTGCAAGCCTTATTTCAAACCCCCGCCGGAAAGCAGAAAAACAGCATGTCAAAAATGATATTTTTCTATTGCAATTTTTTGATTTTCTTGCCGGATCGGGCTTGATTTGTCAATTCATGGATGATATAATAGGCCCGTTTCAATACAGATGTATTGACAAACAATACTTATGTTAAGAAAAAGACAAGAGGTAACACGGACATGAAAAAAAGCAAGCTTCCCTTTCATTACGCGTGGGTAGTGGTTGTTGCAACCATCCTGATGAACTTCTTCTACTCCATCGTGTACAGCTCCTTCTCCCTGTACGGTGCATCCATCCTGGCCAAGAATCCTGATATCACCAGAACGGCCTACTCCCTCGTTCCGACGCTGCATTCCGTCTGGTGCACGGTGTTCCTGCTCCTGTACGGCACCATCGTCAAGAAGCTCGGCTTCCGCAAGGTCATGCTGCTTGGTGCGCTGGGCCTTGCCATCGGCTATGTGATCTACTCCTTCGCCAACAGCATCGCCATGTTCTATGTGGGCACGCTGTTCGTCGGCATGTTCCCGGCGTTCTGCTCCTCCACCACGACGGGCTCGCTGGTCAACCGCTGGTTCGGCAAGTACAACACGACGCTTCTGAGCATCTCCATGGCCATCGGCGGCTTCGGCGGCACGGTCGGCTCCATCATCTGCGGCAAGTGGCTCGGCACCATCGGCTATGAGGCCAGCTTCCGCAACATGGCCATCATCATGAGCGTGGTCATGGCGATCGTCATTCTGGTCGTCCGCAACGCGCCGGAGGATGTCGGCGAAGAGATCCTCTGGGGCTCTGAGGCGGACAAGCACGCCAAGTCCCAGGAAGAGCGCCCGGGCTACACGCTCAAGCAGGCCATGAAGACCTACAGCTTCTGGGCCATGGCCGCCATTTTCTTCCTCTATGCCGGCGCGTTCTACGCCGCCTATGCCAACGTTGCGCTTTACATGGATGACCTGGGCTGGGAGCCTGCGGTCTACGGCGTGATCTTCGGCGTCATCTCCACGGCCAACGTCATCGCCATGTTCCTCGGCGGCTACATCACCGACAAGATCGGCCCGCGCATCACCATTCTGGTTCTCTGCGTTGCCTATGCCATCGTCGCCTTTGTGCTTGGCTTCACCACGCCGAGCGTCACGATGATGTATGTGGTCTGCGGCCTGCTGGGCGTCTGCTGGCTGTTCTGCAAGGTCCTGCACACGCCGTTCGCCCTGTGCTTCGGCAACCGTGACTCCGCCTCCATCATCGCCATCCTGACCGCCTGCATCACTGTCGGCGCGTCCGTCGGCATCCCGCTTGCCAACATCGTTTATGACAAGACCGGCTCCTATGCGGCTCTGTTCAAGGGTCTGCTGGGCGTGCTCGTTGTCTGCCTGATCCTCGCGTTCACCGCGATCCGGAAGCAGCCGGGCTATGACAAGGTCGGCGGCCCCGATGCACGCGACTGATTCTCCCATAAACGGAAAAAGGTTGGTGCAGGTTTGGGCTTTCTCGCAATATTCATAGGTTTTGCCGCGCTCGTTGTCCTCTGCCTGCTGAATGTGAACGTCATGGTCGCCGCCTTCGGCGCGGCCATGGTCGTCACGCTCCTCGCTGGACTCCCGTTCACCGATACGCTCATCACTGCGTTTTTCACCAGGTTCGGCACAATTGCCGGCGCACTGTTCCCCATGTTTTTCTTCGGCGCGATCCTTGCGGAGCTTTCCTCACGCAGCGGTGCAGTCATCTCCATCGCTGATACCGTCTCGAACAGTCTGTTCCGGAACGCCCGCGGACAGGGCGCGCGCTATCGCTTCGGATTTCTGTCAGTCATTCTCGCTTCTGCCATCCTCTGCTACGGCGGCATCAACGCTGCTGTCGCGCTCATCGCCATCTATCCCATTGCCATGGCGATCTTCGCAAAGGCCGGCATCCCCAAGCGCTTCGTCATGGGCGCAATCTGCGGCGGTGCCTTTACCTTTGCCCTCAGCGGCCCGGGCTCTCCCCAGCCCACCAATGTGGTCGCCATGGTCATCGGCACACCCTCGGCCTGCGGCCTGGTCGCCGGCATCGTGGGCGCCGTTGTGGAGATCACGATCATGGTGGCGGTGCTCTCCCGCATGACGGAGCACGCCGTCCGCCGGGGCGCGCAGGGCGTCCGCACGGAGGAAATCACCGCCGTCGGCACGGAGCTTCGGAAGCCGGCGTTTCTCATTGCGTTGGCTCCGTTTGTGTTCCTGGTCGTCGTGTTCAACCTGTGCAAGCTGAACATCGCGCTCTCCATCCTTGCAGCGTCCGTTGTGGCGGCCGCGCTGTTTTTCCCGCAGCTTGGCCTCCAGGGCATCTTCAATGCCGTCAACAAGGGCGCAAGGAGCTCCCTCACGCCCATCGGCGCCATCGCCGCAGTCAACGGCTTTGCCGCCGTGGTGCAGAGCGTGCCCGAATACCAGCAGCTCATCGACCGTCTGCTGCATTCCCATGCGCCGGCTGTTGTCCTGCTCATCGGCTGTGTCGCGCTCATCTGCATGATGACCGGCGGCTCGACCACCGGCACACAGATCGCACTGCCGATCCTCGCGCCGGTGCTGACAAAGCTCGGTATGCCGCTCACCTTCATCCACAGAGTCGGCACATTCTCCGCGACCGTCCTGGACTCCCTGCCGAACAGCGGCGCCGTCATCATGGCGCTGGATCTGGCAGATCTGAAAATGAAGGACGGATATCCCGCCGTCTTTGTCTCCACCGTTCTGGCTACGACCTGCGGTACGCTGGCCGTGGCGCTCATCATGACGCTCTTCCCCGCACTTCCATAAATCATTCTGAACAAAGGAGCGAAACCAATCCATGAACTATGTTGATATCAAAGGTCTGACCACCAAGGTTTCCGACATTGCGTTCGGAACCGCCACCTCCACCCTTGAGGACGAGGAAAAGATCCATGACATGCTTGACTACTATGTCAGCATCGGCGGCAACTACATCGACACCGCGCGCTTCTACGGCCGCGGCAGCGGCATCCAGCACACCGAGGAGATCCTGGGCCGCTGGCTGAACAAGAATGACAACCGCAGCAAGGTCATCATTCAGTCCAAGTGCTGCAACCCCTACATGGACAGGAACCTGCACATGTTCGAGGAAATGCCCCGTGTCGGCCGCACCTTCATGTATGACGACATCCTCTTCAGCCGCGACCATCTGGGCGTTGAGACCATCGACATCTACCTGACCCACAGAGACAACCCCAAGGTCCCCGTTGAGGAGATCATGGACACCTTTGAGGAGTTCCTCCGCCGCGGCTGGATCCGCGCCTACGGCGTCTCCAACTGGACGCAGGAGCGCTTCATCGAGGCTTACAACTACTGTGAGCGCATGGGCTATCAGGGCCCCTCCGTCAACTCCCCGTTCTACAGCCTCCTCAAGCTGGAAAAGCCCTGGTATTATCGTATCCCCGCTTTCAAGGAAGAGTCCGTCAAGTGGTTCGAGGACCACAAGGACGTTACCCTCTCCGCATGGTCTGCCCAGGGCCGCGGCTTCTTCGGCAGCTACCCGCAGTATGATCCGGACAAGGCTGATCCCGCAACCAAGATGGCTGCGCTGACGCCGGTCAACTTTGCAAGAAAAGAGCGCGTCATTGAGCTGGCCGCCAAGAAGGGCATCCGCCCCTCGCAGATCTCCCTGTGCTATGTCCTGAGCCAGAAGGCGAACATCGTCGCCATCATCGGCCCGCGCTCCAAGCAGGACATCGACAACGTCATCAACGCCACGGCCATCCACCTCACGCAGGCTGAGATGGACTACCTCACGCTCAAGACCGACACGCTGTAAGTTCCTTTTTCCGCACTCCCACGGGTCTGACCCGTTGTGAGCACTCCTGATCGGGGCGGCCCCCCGGGACGCGATCGCGTCCCGGGGGGCCGTCTGTTTTGTGCGTTCCATGCGGATATATACTCGAATATCATTGACGAAACACAGCCGGAGCATATATAATACCTACATCTGCACAAAACAGGCAAAAACAGAACGATTTGTTGAACGGTGGACACTATGGCACATACAAAACAACAACACAATACCGGCTCGGCAAAGCTCGTCGGGCGTTTTCTGAAGGGCAGCCGGCTGATGTTCGCCGTCAGCATGCTCACAGCCGCGCTCGCTGCCCTGGCCGACATGCTCAGTCCGCAGATCATCCGCGCCGCCATCGACAATGCCATCGGCGGCAAGCCTGCGCGCTTCCCCGCGTGGGTCATGGCGCTTGTGGACCGTGTGGGCGGCTTCACCTATCTGGGCAGAAACCTCTGGATCATGGCGCTGGCCGTGGTGGCGGTGGCGGCGGTGAAGGTCGCCTGCCAGTACATCTTCCGCGTCAGCAACACAAAGGCCTCCGAAACGCTGGTCAAAACCATGCGCGACACGGTCTTTTCCCACATTGAGCACCTGCCGTTTTCCTGGCACATGAAAAACCGCACCGGTGACATCATCCAGCGCTGCACCTCCGATATTGACACCATGAAGCGCTTCGTCTCCGAGCAGCTGACGAACGTGTTCCGCATCGTGGTGATGCTCATTCTGAGCCTGGTGTTCATGTTCTCCATGGATCTGGCGCTGACGCTCATCGCGTTCCTCCCGATGCCGCTCATCATCGGCTATTCGCTGCACTTCCACACCAAGTTCCGCGCCGGTTTTCTGAACTGCGACGAAAACGAGGGCAAGCTCTCCACCATGGCGCAGGAAAATCTGACCGGCGTGCGTGTGGTGCGCGCCTTTGGACGCGAGCGTTTTGAGCTGGACAAATTTGAAGCGCAGAACCGCCATTACACCGGTCTCTGGGAGACGCTGGGGCGCGTCATGAGCCGCTTCTGGAGCGTCTCGGATATCCTGTCCGGCACGCAGGTGCTGCTTGTGGTGGTCTTTGGCGCGGTGTTCTGCATCCGCGGGCGAATGGAGGCCGGCGAATATGTCGCCTTCATCTCTTACAACGCCATGCTCATGTGGCCCATCCGCATGCTCGGACGCATGATCTCCGAGATGAGCAAGGCCGGCGTTTCCATCGACCGCATCCGCTACATCATGGACGCCCCTGTGGAGCAGGACGCGCCCGGCTCCGTCACGCCGGATCTGCACGGCGACATTGTCTTTGACCATGTCAGCTTTGC
>CADCOJ010000039.1 GCA_902803075.1 Oscillospiraceae bacterium
GGAATTTTTGGTACGCCCGACACGATTCGAACGTGCGACCTACAGAGTCGGAGTCTGTCACTCTATCCAACTGAGCTACGAGCGCATTTATGAGATAAACGGCGGTACGCCGGTCATCGCTTTTTGAAAATGGTAGTCAAACAGTAGTCAAGGAACAAGCGGAAAATCGCTCTCACACCCGAAAAGTCCAGTCGTATCAACGGCTTTGGGATTCTCTCAGCCGAACGGGGCAGAAACGTCGGAGTCTGACACTCTATCCAGCTGAGCTACGGGCGCATATTTGGTTGGCGGGTAAGATCTGAAGCCGCTGCACGGACACTCTGCGCGGCTCCGGGAAGCTTTGATCTCACGGAGCCAGATTATTATAGCAAACACGCACGGAAAAGTAAAGCAAAAAAACCTGCCTCGCCGGTATTCTTCCAAAAAATGCTGGATCTAACAAAAATTATCGATTTCCAGTGGAAAACGCGCATGGAACATGCTATACTTCTGCTATCTGAAAAAGGCAGGTGGCACACGATGGCAGGCGGAATGGGCCCCGGTGGCCCCGGAAGAAGCAGATTTCTGACAGAAGAAGAAAAAAAGAACATGCCGAAGGTGACGAAGGCGCTGCTGCTGCGCATCGCGTCTTATCTCCGGCCCTACTGGCTGCAGTTTCTGCTTGTCTTTGCAGCCATCATTGCCTCGGCGGCGGTCGGTCTGCTGCCGTCCATCCTGACGGGGCGCGTGGTCGATGAGGCGCTGGGCGGGAAAGACATGAAGCTGCTGATCGAACTGCTGCTCATGGCGTTCGGGACGCTGCTTGTCTCACAGGTCGTGGGCGTGGTGGAGAGCTACATCAACGCCTGGATCTCCCAGCACATCATTTTCGACATGAAAAACCAGATGTATGACCATCTGCAGCATATGCCGCACGCATTTTTCACGACCGAAAAACAGGGCGACATCATCACCCGCATGAATACCGACATCTCCGGCGTCAGCTCGGTCATTTCCGGAACGCTTTCGAGCATTGTCAGCAATTTCGTGGTCGTCATCACACCGCTGGCGGCGCTCTTCACCCTCAGCTGGAAGCTGGCGATCGTGGGCATTCTGGTGATCCCGCTGCTGATCCTGCCGACGCGCTCGGTCGGACGGACACGCTGGCAGCTGCTGACGCAAAGCCAGGCCAAAAACGATGAGATGAATCAGCTGATCAACGAGACGCTCTCTGTCAGCGGTTCGATGCTGGTCAAGCTCTTTACACGTGAGCAGGCGGAGTACGACCGGTTTGTGAAGGTCAACCGCGAGGTGACGGAGCTGGCGATCCGCGAGCAGCGCAGCGGCAAATGGTTCCGGGTGGTCATGGGCATGTTCACGCAGCTGGGGCCGCTGCTGATCTATTTCGCGGGCGGCGTGTTCATCATCGGCGGGTTCGACGCGGCGCTCACCGTCGGTACGATCACCGCAACCGTCGCACTGGTGAACCGCCTGTACCGCCCGGTGGAGTCGCTTCTGAATATCCAGGTGGACTTTACCCGGTCGCTCGCGCTTTTCTCCCGGATCTTTGACTATTTTGACAAGGAAATCAGCATCACCTCCAAAGAGGGCGGCAAGCTTCCGGTCCTGCGCAATGCGGACATCACCTTCGACCATGTTTCCTTCAGCTATGAGCCGGACCGTCCGCTGATCCGGGACGTGAGCTTCACCGTTCCCGGCGGGAAGATGTACGCCATCGTTGGCCCGTCGGGCTCCGGCAAATCAACGCTTGTCAACCTGATCCCGCGCCTGTACGATGTGCAGAGCGGCGCCGTGACCATCGATGGGGTGGATGTGCGGGACATCGAGCTCAAATACCTGCGCATGGGCATCGGCGTCGTGACGCAGGACACCTACCTTTTCAACGGCACCATCCGTGAGAACCTGCTCTATGCGTTCCCGACGGCCTCACAGAAGAATCTGGAGGACGCCTGTCGGATCGCCAGTATCCATGACTTCATCCTGCAGCAGCCGGACGGCTATGACACCATGGTCGGCAACCGCGGCCTGAAGCTCTCCGGCGGCGAAAAACAGCGCATCTCCATCGCGCGCGTGATCCTGAAGAACCCCAAGATCCTGATCCTTGACGAGGCGACCTCCGCGCTCGACTCCATCTCGGAGCATGCCATCCAGGATGCCCTGGAGGTGCTGATGAAGGGACGCACCAGTATCGTCATTGCGCACCGCCTGTCAACCATCCTCAAGGCGGACAGCATCCTTGTCGTCAAGGACGGCGTTATTGCAGAGCAGGGCTCCCACGAGGAGCTGTTGGCGAAGGGCGGCGTCTACCGCGAGCTCTATGAGACACAGTTCAGCGAGGTGCTCGCTCTGGCGGGGGATGAGCCCGGCGCCGACGCCTTCGCACAGAAATAGGAACCGGACCCCAAAA
>CADCOJ010000040.1 GCA_902803075.1 Oscillospiraceae bacterium
CCATCTGGCCGCCCATGGCGCCCTGGCCGGAGCCGTAGATCAGGCTGCTCAGCGTGACCTGGGTGCTGCTGCCGTCCACGGTGACGGTGTAGCTCCCGCCCTGGACCAGCTCCGGGCAGCTGATGACGATGGTCTCGAAGCGCTTTTCCGCCGTGAAGGTGACCAGCGTCCGGCCCGTGCTGTCGGCGACGGTGACGGTGCTCCCGGCGCCGCCGCTGAGGTTCAGGAGCATGGAGCCCTGCCCGGCCTCCGTCACGTTCATGGCCATGCCCGCCGAACCCGCCGCCACAAGGACGCCGCCCGTGATGACCGCCGCGCCGTCATAGTCCAGCGCGCCGTTGCCGCTGTCGGTGGGGCCGGAGACATAGGTCTCGCCGCCCGAAACGGTGAGCGAGCCGTTGACGTCGATGCCGTCGCCGGAGGCATTCACATGGATCACGCCGCCCGAGATGGTGACCGATCCGCCCGAAGCGCCGAAGGCGCCGTTGCCGCCGAAGCCCCCGTCGCCGCCGAAGCCGCTCTGATCCGCGCCGCCGGAGGCGTTGATGCCGTCGTCCGAGGCGACGATGCGGATCTCGCCGCCGGAGATCTCCACCTGCGTGCCCTCAATGCCCTCATAGCTGGCGGTGATGGCGATGGTGCCGCCCGAGACGGCCGCCAGGCCGTCGGCATGCAGCGCGTCGTCGCCGGTGGCGATGGTGAAGCTGCCGCCCGCGATGGTGAGATCCGCGTCGGTATGCAGCGCGTCGTCCGCGCTGTCGATGGTGAAGGTGCCGCCCGTGATGCTCAGCGCGCCCGCAGCCTTGAGCCCCTTTGCGCTGTCCGAGCTGTCCGCGCTGCCGCCGCCCCAGCTCCAGACGCCCTGCGACTGAGAGACCGTCCGGCTGCCGCCGCCGGCAGTGATGGAGACTGTGCCGCCCTCCGCGTTCAGCGTGCCCGAGGCCGAGATGCCGTCGCCCTGTGCGTCCAGCGTCAGCGTGCCGCCGGCCAGATACACGAAGCCAAGGGCCGTGTCGTCGCTGTTTTCGGCATGGATGGCGTCCTTGCCGGCGGTGACGGTGATGCTGCCGCCGGTGATGCGGATGCTGTCCTTGCCGCTCAGGCCCTGCTTTGCGGCGGTGACCGTGTATGTCCCGCTCGTCACCACCAGGTCGTCCTTCGACACGACGCCGTGGCCGGCGGGCGATTCCACCGTCAGGCTGCCCGTGCCGTTGAGCGTCAGATCCTCCTTGGAATAGACGGCGGCGTCCACGTTGTTGCCGTCGGTCTGCACGAAGCTGCCGCCGTTGGAAAGCCTGTTCTGCGAATCCCGGGCGGTGGTGAGGAACACCTTGTCGGCCTGCAGGATATAGAGCGCGGCGGAGGTCCCGCTGCAGATGTCCGCGCCGTCCAGGACGATCTGCAGCTTGTCGGTCTTCTCCGCGTTCACAAGGATCTGCCCGTCGGTGAGCGTGCCTCTGAGGATATACGTCCCCTCGTCGGTGATGGTGACGCTGGAGCCGGAGATCTGCACGGCGTCGGAATCGGACTGTGCGCCGCTGCCCGTCAGGGTGATGACGGCGGCCGTGTTCTCGTCATAGCCCACCTCGCAGTCGCGGCTCGAGATCATTTCCGAAAGCATCTGCGCGGTGTCCTGCGTGTCCGCCGCGGCGGAATCAGAGACGTCCTGCGTCTGGGCGGCGGTCTGCCCGGTCTGCGTGACCGGACCGGCGGAGGCGGCGCCGGACGTGCCGGCCGCGCATCCGCTCAGCAGCATCGCTCCGGCCAGGAGCGCTGCGAGTGTTTTATATTGTTTCATCATGATCGTCCTCCTGTCTGTCCGGCCCGTCACAGGCTTTCCGTGACCGTCTGCCGGTTCGTCACGCTGATCTCCAGGTTGCCGTTGCGGCAGCGCAGCTGGTCGATCAGCTCCTTTTCCGTGTTTGCCCTGCGGAAGGTCATATCGTAGGTGAGCTTATACAGGCTCCCCATGTTGGTGGTCCTGACGCTCGCCAGCTCCCATTCGGAGGCGTATGCGTTCAGCAGGTCGTCAAAGACGCCGTTGAAGTTGAGATTTTCCGGCACGGTGATATGGAGCGTCCGGCTGCCGCCCCGCTCCGAGCCGAGCCCGAGCCTGTGGTACAGCAGCCATGCCGCCGCCAGCACCGCCGTGAACAGCACCGCATAGGCCAGATATCCCATGCCGGCGATGAGCCCCGCGGCCATAGCCAGGAACAGCGCGCCGATCTCCTTGGCCGTGCCGGCCGCCGAGCGGAAGCGCACCAGGCTGAACGCGCCTGCCACCGCAACGCCCGTGCCCACGTTGCCGTTGACCATCATGATGACCACGCACACCACTGCCGGCAGCAGCGCCAGCGTGACCACGAAGCTCCTGGTGCTCCGGCTGCGGTAGCGGTAGACGCCGGCCAGGACCAGCCCGAGCGCCAGCGCGCAGCCCACGCAGAGCAGAAAGTCGGATACGGTGATGACGCTGGTCATCTCCGAGTCAAAGATCCCTTTGAAGATCGATTCAAGCATAGCGTTTCCCTCCATGATCCCTGTCTCCGCGCAGCAGGCTGTATGCGCTGCCGTATTTGGAGAACGTTGTTTTTGTGATGTGATGCTCCGTGAGGAACCCTGTCATCCACAGCGGCAGGCCGCCGTTGGTCTTGAGCTCCATCAGGACCTCGTCCGGCCCCAGCAGCGGCTCGCCCCATACGTCCGCGCGCAGCGAGAGCGCGTGGGTGCGGAAGCGGATGTCGTCGTCGAAGGTGAGGCGGAAGCCCTCGTCGCGGACGCCCGCGAACGCCTCGCGGCTGCAGGTGATGAGCACCGCCGGCCGAAGCGTGGGATAGAACGAGCGGAAGTATTCGATCTCCCGCGCGATCTGCGACTGCTCAGGGCATTCCGCCCTTCCGGCCAGCCACTGCATGGCCGTGCGCTCCGGCAGCTCGATGCGCCGCTTGTAGACCACGTCCCGGTACTTTTTCTTGAGCTCCACGAACACCGTCCCGTCGCCGGTCACCCTGCCGTAGCTGCGCACACGGAGCTTTTCCTTGTAGACGGGCTTGTCCATGCTGTCGCGGATGAGCCGGAAGCTGTCCGTATCATAATAGATGCTGCGCACCGTCGACCGGCCGTAGCAGTCCGGCGCCATATACCCCTGCATGCAGGCCAGCAGCAGGAGCTGCTGGGCGCGGGTGATGCGGTACTTGAGCTCATACCGCTCAAAGATCATCTGGTTTTCCATGCAAAAGCCCTCCCTTCTGCGTTTCTGGGGCAAGCATACCGCGCGAACCATAAATCAAGTTAAAAGAAAAGAAAACAATTTGTGAACAGGCGCGGGATCTGCGCGTTTTGCGGTTGAATCCGGCGGCCGGATTCGTATATAATGGAGAAAACCCGATGGGAGGAGGTGGGGCCGATGCGTCTGCTCCTGGCTGAGGACGAGCCGTCCCTGCGCCGGGCGGTCACAGTCCTGCTGGAAAAGAGCGGCTGGTCCGTGGATGCCGTTTCCGACGGCAGCGACGCCCTGGCCTATCTGCAGTCCGGCGCATACGACGGCGCCATTCTGGACATCATGATGCCGAAGCTGGACGGGCTGACGGTCCTGCGCCGCCTGCGTGAGGCGGGGGACGGCACGCCCATCCTGCTGCTGACGGCCCGCTCCGAGACCGACGACAAGGTGCTCGGCCTCGACAGCGGCGCCAACGACTACCTTACAAAGCCCTTCCACACGCAGGAGCTTCTTGCGCGCGTGCGCGCCATGACGCGCAGCCGCACCGCCCAGCCCGACACGCGCCTGCGCCTGGGCAGCGTCACCCTGGACCGCGCGAGCTTTGCGCTCACGGCCCCGGGCGGGAGCGTCCGCCTGACCAACCGGGAGTTCCAGATCCTGGAGCTGCTGATGGCCAATCCCCGGTGCGTGATCCCCACGGAGCGCTTTCTGGAAAAGATCTGGGGCTTTGACGCGGAGGTGGAGGCCAACGTCCTCTGGGTCTATATCTCCAACCTGCGCAAAAAGCTGGCCGCCCTGGGCGCGGACGTCCAGATCCGCACCAGCCGCAACGCCGGCTTCTCTCTGGAGGAAACGCCATGATCCGTCAGCTGCGCGTGCGCTTCATCGCGCTGAGCATGGGGCTTCTTCTTCTGCTGCTGGCCGCGGTGGTCACCGTGTTCAATGCGCTCAATTACCGCTCCGTGGCCGACGCCGCCGACAAGCTCCTCTTTGTCGCCGCGGCGCACGGGGGCCGTCTGCCCGGCCCGGAGGAATTCAACTACGAGCGGTTCGACCCGCGCTTTTCCCCGGAAGCGCCGGAGGAGTCGCGCCTGTTTTCCGTGCAGCTGGACGGCAGCGGCCAGCCGCTCTATGTCAACACCGGCCGCGTCACGCGCGTGGACACCGGCCAGGCGCTTTCCTATGCCCGGGACGTGCTCCGCACGGGCCGCACGCAGGGCTTTTCCGGCGACTACCGCTTCCGCGCCCAGGCCAATGACGCCGGCACGCTCATCGTCTTTCTCGACTGCCTGCGCAGCCTTTCGGATTTCCGCGCGTTCCTGCTGACGAGCGTGCTCATCACGCTGCTGGGCTATCTCATCGTGTTTGCGCTGACCGTGGTGTTCTCCGGGCGGATCGTCAAGCCCTTTGCCGACAACTATGAAAAGCAGAAGCAGTTCATCACCAACGCCGGCCATGAGCTCAAAACGCCCCTTTCCATCATCGGCGCGGACGCGGACGTGCTCGCCCTTGAGGCGGGGGAGAGCGAATGGCTGCAGGACATCCGCAGGCAGACCGACCGCCTTGCGTCGCTCACCGACGAGCTGGTCAGCCTGGCGCGGATGGAGGAGCTGGACCTGCACCGGACGCGGCGCAGCTTTTCCCTCACGCAGGCCGTGACCGAGGCCGCGCAGCCCTTCCAGGCCCCCGCGCTGGCGCAGGAAAAAACGCTCGCCGTGGACGCCGAGCCCGCGCTGGTCTGCGCGGGCGACGAGGCCGCCATCCGCCAGCTCGTCTCCATCCTGCTGGACAACGCGCTCAAGCACGCCGACCGGCAGGGCTCCGTCAGCCTGACGCTCCGCCGGAAGGGCCGCGCCGCGCAGCTCGCCGTGGAAAACGACGCCGCAGGCGTCGATCCGGAGGATCTGCCGCACCTGTTCGACCGCTTCTACCGCGCCGACAAAGCCCGCGCCAGCACCGGCGGCTACGGCATCGGCCTTTCGATCGCGCGGGCCATCGTCTCCGCCCACAGGGGGACCATCCGCGCCAGCCTGCCCGCCCCGGGCCGCTTCCGCATCACGGCGCAGCTTCCGCTTTAGCTTCCCCGCCGCACCGTCCGCCCATCCTGCCACCCATATCCCGGAAAGGAACCGTACCATGAAACAGATTCTTGCATTTCTTCTGACCCTTACGCTGCTGGCAGGCCTGTGCGCCTGCGCCGCGCAGAACCGTCCGGACCCGGACCCCGCCGACGCGGCGGAGACCGGCCTGCCGGCGGAAGCCGACCCGCCCGCCGACGCGGCGGACCGGACGCCGGACATCGTTTTCACCACCACCGACCTGTCGGATGAGACGTGGACGGAGGCATGCTTCGCCGGCCACAAGCTCACCCTGATCAACCTCTGGGCCTACTGGTGCGGCCCGTGCATGAGCGAGCTGCCGGACCTGCAGAAGCTGGCCGAGGACTATTCGGACCGCGGCCTGCAGCTGCTTCTCATCTGCGACCCGGCCGAGGCGGAGCAGGACGCCGCCGCGCTGGAATCCCTGGGCGTCACCATCCCGTGCCTGCTCTATACCGACGCCTTCAACGACGCCCTTGCCACCGGCTATTATCCCACCACGGTCTTTCTGGATGAGGACGGCCGTCTGCTGGACAGCGCATACGTGGGCAGCCGGAGCTACGACCAGTGGGCCGCGATCATCGAGGAGTATCTGAAATGAAAAAGCTGCTGACGCCCCTGCTGCTGCTCCTGGCTGCGGCGCTGGTGTGCGCGGGGCTGGCCCTTGGCCAGCACGCGCAGGTGCTCGCAAAGGCCGCCCGCGTCTGCCTGGAGTGTATCGGCGTTGGGTAAGCGGGTGCGCGGCTGGATCCAGTTTGCGGCCCTGCTGATCCAGAACGCGAATTTCAGGGGCTTTTTCACCGGAAAGCTCTATCAGGGCGGCGGGAAGACCGTCTGCGTGCCCGGGCTCAACTGCTATTCCTGCCCGGGCGCACTGGGGGCGTGCCCCGTCGGCGCGATGCAGAGCTTTCTGTCCGCGCGGCCCGTGAAGCTGCCGTACTATGTCATGGGGCTGCTGCTGTTTTTCGGCGCCTTGCTGGGGCGGGCCGTGTGCGGCTTCCTGTGCCCCTTCGGCTTCATCCAGGAGCTGCTGCACAAGCTCCCCTTCCCCCGGCGGAAGGTGCGCGCCTTCCGCGGCGACCGGCCGCTGCGGTACCTGAAATATGCGGTGCTGCTGGTGATGGTCATCGCGCTGCCGCTTGCGCTGGCGGGCACGCCCGCCTTCTGCAAATACCTCTGCCCCGCCGGGACGCTGGAGGGCGGGCTGCCGCTGGTGCTGCTGAACCGCGCGGGGCTGAAGCTGCCGGTGGGCCTGCTGTTCGCCTGGAAGCTCCTGGTGCTGCTGGCCGTGCTTGCGCTCTCGGCTGTGATCTTCCGGCCGTTCTGCAAATATCTCTGCCCGCTGGGCGCCCTCTACGGGCTGGCGAACCGCGCGGCGCTGTACCGCATGCGCCCGCAGATGCACCGCTGCACCGGCTGCGGCGCCTGCGCCCGGGCCTGCCCGATGCAGGTCGATCCCGCGCGCACGCCCAATTCCGCCGAGTGCATCCGCTGCGGCCTGTGCGTCGAAGCCTGCCCGACCCATGCGCTGCGCCTGGGCGTCCGCGGCGAAGCGCCCGCCCCCGGGCCAAAGCCCGCAGATGCGGAATAGAAACGACACGCCCCCGGATGCGTCCGCATCCGGGGGCATGGTTTTTTTGTTGATTTGCGGCTCACGCCGGGGCCTGCTCCATGGCGCGCCGTTTCCTGTCCGCGGCGCGCAGGATGAGCTGGAACGCCGCGGTCATCACGGCCATCACCCCGCCGAGCGCAAACAGCACCGGCCTGTAGGTGCCCAGCAGATCGTAGCAGAGGTTCGTCAGCGGCGCGCCCACGGCGTAGCCCGCCGTATTGACGGACACGACGATGCCCAGCAGCTTCCCGAACGACCGCTCCCCGAACAGATCCGCCGCCAGCAGCGGCAGCATGATCGTCTCCAGCGGCATCGCCAGCGACGAGAGCACCGCGTAGCCCAGCGCCACCGCCCGGCCCGCCTTCGTCGGCGCCACCAGCGCCAGCAGCAGGATCGCCGCCACCGACGCCGCGTCGCAGATCAGCATCGTCCTGCGCAGGCCGATCCGGTCGTGCAGCACGCCGACGCCGAATTTGAGCGCCGCCAGGCACAGCGAATAGAAGCTGAGGACCGCCGCGATATACTCCGCGTCCAGCCCCACGTCGCGCATGTGCGCCGCGCTGATGCTGGAGATGCTCTGCAGCGTCATGCCCGTGAGGAAGATGCCGCCCAGCGCGGCATAGAGATACGGCGTGCGCCGCGCCTCGCTGAAGGGGACGCCCTCCCAGGCGCCGCCCGGGGCGCGTTTCTTCCGGACCTCCGCGTTCCCGCCCCGGGGATACGGGCGGAACAGCAGCAGCACGATCAGCCCCGTCCCGGCCAGGATCGCCGCCACCAGCAGATAGGCCGAGCGGTAGCCGAAGGCGGTGTCCTGCCGGTTGATGATCGGGGAGACGATCTGCATCGCCAGCGCGCCGCCCAGGCCGTTGGAGGCCAGCACAAAGCCCATCATGGTGCCGCGCCGCTCCCGGAACCACGCGCCGATCACATGGCCGACCATCGTGGTGGTCGTCCAGCTCAGCCCCAGCCCCAGGAAGCACCCGCCCACGCAGAACTGCCACGCCTGCTCCGACCAGGCATAGATGAGCGCGAACGCGATCAGCGACGCAAAGCCCGCGGCCACCAGCCGCTTTGCGCCGAAGCGGGCGATCAGTGCGCCGAAAAACAGGTTGACCACGGCCGTCGTGACGTAGCGGCAGCTGTCGCTGACGGCAAAGAGGCTGCGCCGGATGCCCGTGGCCTGTGTGATCGCCGCGAGATACAGGGACTTGGAGCTGCTGCAGAACCCGAGACACACGAACACCATCAGAAAGCACACCGCCAGCACGACCCACCGGTAGCTCCGGTCCTCCATACGCCGTATTTCCATACCGGGCAAACGCCTCTTTCCCGTCCTCCGGAGCAGGCGCTCCGGTTTTTTCCAGAAAAGTATATACCACGCGCCCGGCAGAAATCAAGCCGGGCGCGCATCTTTTTTGGAAAAACCTGCCGGGTCAGAACGAATTGCCCCGGAAGCCGCTCTGCGGCGGGAGATAGTCCCCGAAATAGCTGCTGAAGTCCATCTCCAGGTCGCTGCAGAGCGCCTGCACCTCCAGCATGGTGTTGTCGTTGACGGGGATGCCGTGCTCCATCCGGTCGCGGATGGCGGCCGCCTCCTTTTCCCCGTGCGTATAGATCCGCTCCTGCCCCTCGGCCTTCGGGGACTCCCGCAGCTCCTGCAGATAGGCGGACAGATGCGCGCGGATGGCGGCGGGATCGCCGAACAGCGCCGGGTCCATCGCCAGGAAGAAATGGCTGATGTTGGCGCAGCCGTTTTCCATCGTGTGGTTGGAGGTGGCGCCCAGCGACAGGACGGCCGACAGGATCTCGCAGATCATGGCGTTGCCGTAGCCCTTGTGGCTGCCGGTCTTTTCCGTGCTGCCGCCCAGGGGGAGGATGCCGCCGCCCTGCTTGGCGGTGATGCAGGCCAGGACGTCCGCGGCGTCGGTGGAGGGCCTGCCGTCCCTGCCCACGGCCCAGCCCTCCGGCAGGGGCCTGCCCTCCTTGTTGTACATCTCCAGCTTCCCGCGGGTGACAACGGTGGTGGAGGCGTCAAAAATGAACGCATAGGGGTCCGCCGGCACCGCCACGGCGATGGGATCGCTGCCGAGCATGGCCTTTCGGCCGAAGGTGGGCACCATGATGGCCGCGCTGTTGGTGCAGGACATGCCGATGAGCCCGCGCTCGCAGGCCATCCGGGCATAGTAGCCCGCGATGCCGTAGTGGTTCGAGTTGCGCACGCTCACCATGCCGATGCCGGCGGCCTGCGCCTTTTCGATGGCCAGCGTCATGGCCCTGTGGCCGATGAGCTGGCCCATGCCCGCGTGGCCGTCGATCACAGCGGAAACCGGCGTCTGAAAGACGATCTCCGGCTCCGCGCCGATCCGGATGAGGCCGCGCTGGATGCTCTTGTGGTAGCGCGCCATGCGCTGCATGCCGTGCGATTCGATGCCGTACAGATCGCTCGTCAGGAGCACGTCCGTGATGATGCGGGCCTGGCCGTCCGTGAAGCCGAACCTCGTGAACGCGTCCATGCAGAGCCTGTCCAGCGTCTCATAGCTCCAGTGCTGATATCCCATGTCGATCTCCCTCCGTCAAAAAAGCCTGCCCCGGCGGCCCGGGCTTCTCCCATGACCAGCCGCCCGGCACAAAATGCAGAACGGAAGCCCGAACCGCCCCTGCGCCGCCGGAACCCGGCAAAATATGAATTTCTCCGTGCACGCTCCGTCAAATTCCGTTTGAAAATGACAGAAAAATTGCAATATCTGTTTGTAGTATAGCATACCGCCCCGGAAAATCAACCGCCCCGCACGCAAAAACCAACGGAAATAGCCCCCTTCACGGCGCGCCCGGCTTCCCGCAAAAAGCCGGCCTGCCGCACGGGTGCGGCAGGCCGGTCGTCTGCAACGGTCATATCGTATGCTCTTTGCCGGGGTCCGGGGCGGAGGCGCGCCGCTTCCACCGGCCCGAGAGCAGGTAGGTGCTCCCGATCAGAAACGGCACCAGCCCGGCCAGCGCGTTGCCGTACCAGAACCCGCGGATGCCCATCTCCAGCGCACGGCCCAGCAGCAGCGCCAGCCCGATGCGCGCGGCCAGCCCGTCCAGCAGGGCCACGAGCAGATTGAGCCGGGAATTGCCCGAGCCGTTGATGAGCGCAAAGCTCGCCGGACGGAGCGTCGCGCCCAGATACTGCACCAGCGCCACCGGCACATAGCTCAGCGCCAGCGCCAGCACCGCCGGGTCGTCGGAAAACAGGCCGAACAGCCACTCCGGGTGGAACAGCGTCACCACCGCAAACACGCTCGCCGGGATCGCCACGATCCACAGCGCGTGGAACACGACCTTCGGCACCCGGCCTGTTTTCCGCGCGCCGAGCGCCTGGGAGATCATGGCGCCGCCGGCGGAGGAGATGGCCTGCGAGACGACGCCGATCATGCCCTCCAGCTTCCGCGCCACGCCCGTCACCGCCACGGCGACGGTGCCGTAGGCATTGACGTAGGCGTTGACGAACAGCATGGAGAACGTGACCGCCGCGGACTGGATGACCATCGGGATGCCCAGGGCGATCAGCGGCCCGGCCACAGCGCCGCTGATGCGGAAGTGGGAGGGTTTGAAATCGAACCGGATCTGCTCCCGGCTGCGGTAGAGCAGCCGCAGCGCGAACAGGAAACTCACCGCCTGGCCGATCACCGTGGCCAGCGCCGCGCCCAGCGGCCCCATGCGCATGGGCCCCACCAGCAGCACGTCCAGCACGATGTTGATGACCGAGGCGATGGCAATGAACTGGAAGGGGTGGCGCGAATCGCCCATGCCGCGCAGGATGGCCGAGACCAGGTTATAGCCGTAGATGAACAGCGTCCCGTAGACGCACGTCACGCTGTACTGCCGCGTGTATTCCCAGATGTCCTCCGGCGTGTTGAGCCAGCGCAGCACGTCCTGATAGCCCGCCAGGAACGCCGCCGTGATGACGGCCGCAAGGCTCATGAGCAGCGTAAAGAGCGTGCCGACCATCAGCCCCACCTTGTCGCGGCGGTCCTCGCCCACATAGCGGGAGATCAGGATCTGCCCGGCGTTGGAAAAGCCCATGGCCACGAACGTGATGAGCTGCAGCACCTCGCCGCCGATGGCGACGGCGGACAGGCCCTGCGTGCCCACGAACCGGCCCACCACCACCATGTCCACCAGATTATAGACCATCTGCAGCAGGCCCGACAGGAACAGCGGCAGCGAAAACCGCAGCAGCGTTTTCGGCACGCTCCCCGTCGTCAGATCCCGGATCAGCTTCTGTTCCCTCGCCACCGGCGCACGCACCTCCGTCCCTCCGCAGCATGTTTCTGTTTTCCTATCTTATCACGGCCCTGTGAAAAAACAAGCCCCGATCCGCCCGTTTTCCCGCCTCCGGCGCGGAAATATAGATTGTATTTTCCGGAAATATATGTCAGAATATAGAAGGTACTCCGTACCGTTTCCGCAGAATAACGACACAGAAGGAAGATACGACATGAAGATCCTGTTCGTGACCAGCGAATGCGCGCCCTTCAGCAAATCCGGCGGGCTTGCGGACGTCGCCTTTTCCCTGCCGCCCGCCCTGCAGGCCGCGGGCGACGAGATCGCCATCATCACGCCCCTGTACCAGTGCGTGCGCGCGCGGTTCCAGGACGCGCTGCGCTTTGTCTGCACGGCGCCCGTGCGCCTGGGCGCGTGGGAGGGCTCCTGCGCGCTCTATCGCGGCGACCGCGGGGGCGTGAACGTCTGGTTCGTGGCCTGCGACGACTTTTTCGACCGCCCGCGCCTGTATGGCTATGACGACGACGCGCGCCGCTTCGCGTTCTTCAGCCGCGCAGTCATCGACGTGCTGCCGCTGCTGGATTTCCGCCCGGACATCCTCCACTGCAACGACTGGGAGACCGCCCCGGCCGTGCTCTATCTCCGCAACGACCAGACCTGGCGGCAGGATCTGCGCGGCATCCGGGCCGTCTTTACCATCCACAACATCGCCTACCAGGGCCAGTTCGGCGCGGAGGAGCTGGAGCGCACCTTCGCCCTGCCCGGCGGGTGGTACCAGGGCGGGCTCGGCTATGAATACGAGGGCCGCCACGACATCAACCTCATGAAGGGCGCCATCCTGATGGCCGACGCCGTCTCCACCGTCTCCGAGACCTATGCCCGCGAGCTGCACCACCCGGACTTCGGCCAGGGGCTTGAGGGCGTGATGGACATGGTCGAGCGCAAGACCTACGGCATCCTCAACGGCATCGACATGGCGCACTACGACCCTTCCGCCGACCCGCGCATCCCCTGCCGCTTCACCGTGGACGACCGCTCCGGCAAAGCCGTGTGCAAATCGTTCATCCAGAAGAAATTCGGCCTTTCCGCCGAGCCCCACTGGCCGCTGCTGTGCTCGGTGGCCCGGCTGGTGGAGCAGAAGGGCATCGAGCTCATCCGGCAGATCCTGCCGGATCTGATGAAAATGGGCGTGCAGCTCATTGTGTTCGGCCAGGGCGAGCAGCAGTACGTCGATTATTTCCGCTGGGCCCGCAGCCAGTGGCCGGAGCAGCTCGGCTTCTCCTGCGACTACACCGAGCAGACCGCCAGCGAGATCTTTGCCGGCGCGGACCTGTATCTCATGCCCTCGCGCTTCGAGCCCTGCGGCCTGTCGCAGATGATGGCCATGCGCTATGGGACCGTCCCCATCGTCCATGAGACCGGGGGACTGAAGGACTCCGTGCGCCCTTACAGCGACTTTGACGGCATCGGGGACGGCTTCTCCTTCGTGTCCTATCAGCCCAAGGCGCTCTATCTTGCCGTGCAGGCGGCGGTGAAGCTCTATTTCGGCGACGAGGCCATGTTCCGCACGCTGGGCGAGCGCTGCATGCGCAAGGATTTCTCCTGGACCAGGAGCGCCGGCGCCTACCGCCGCATGTATATGGACATTGCCGGCGACTGCGCGGGCGGCGGGGATCTGACCTTCGAGCAGGCGTTCACCACCCTCAAGGCCGCCTACGAGGCGCTGGACGCCGACTATCTCCGCCGCCGCGGCCACGAGCTGCCGGAGGACTACCGCCGCATCGTGCAGGTGCAGATCCTGGGCCGCGGCGCAGGCATCTTCTATCTGGACTTCACGCGGCAGGGGCTCTCGGTGGTCCCCACCACCTATCACGACGCCGACGCCTTCATCGCCGGCAGCTTTGACACTCTCCTGGGCATGACCGACGGCTCCGTCTCCCCCGACCGGCTGTTCATGAACGGCCAGCTCAAGGTGGAGGGCAACATCTCCAAGGGCGCGGAGCTGCGCCGGATGCTCCATCCGCTGCCGCGTCCGGACGGCAGCGCCTGACCGCGCCCGATCCCTGCGTCCCGCGCCCCGCAGACGGCGGCCCTCCGGCCCGGCTGCCTGCGGGGCGTTCTGCGGCCTGCCCGCGGGTCTTCCGATTTCCCGCGCGCCGTGTTGCATTTCCCGCGCCCGCCGTGCTATACTTTCCTTACCCGGCGGTTTTTCCGCCGGCATCTGACGATTCGGAGATGAGACCATGTCTGACAAGATCCCGCGTCCTGAATATCCCCGCCCGCAGTTCGTCCGCCCCGGCTGGATGAATCTGAACGGCTCATGGCAGTTTGAAGCCGATCCCGGCGCCTCCGGCCGCGCCCGCGGACTGCTCGACCGCCCGCTTCGCGGCAGCATCACCGTCCCCTTTTGCCCGGAAAGCGTTCTTTCCGGCGTGAACTGCAAGGATTTCATGGCCGCCGTCTGGTACCGCCGGACCTTCACGCTCCCCCCGGCGGCGGAAGGGCAGCGCGTGCTGCTGCACTTCGGCGCCGTGGATTACCGCTGCGAGGCCTGGGTGAACGGGCAGTCCGTCGGCGTCCATGCCGGCGGCTACGCCTCCTTTTCCTTTGAGATCACCCGCGCCCTGCGCCCGGGGGAGAACCTGCTTGTCGTCTGCGCCGAGGACGACCTGCGCAGCGGCCGCCAGCCCTTCGGCAAGCAGTCCGACCGCTACCTCTCCCATGACTGCAGCTACACCCGCACCACCGGCATCTGGCAGACGGTCTGGCTGGAATGGGTGGGGCAGACGTATATCCGCTCCCTGCGCATGATCCCCGACGCCGCCAACGGCTGCGTGTATCTTGACGCGGAGCTCGACGGCCCGGCCGCCGGCATGACGCTGGCCGCCGCCGCATCCTATCACGGGCAGCCCCAGGCGGAGGAACGGTTCCAGGCGGACGGCGCCCACGCCAGAGGCGTCCTGCGCGTCCGGGACAGGCACCTCTGGGGCCCGGGCGCGCCGGAGCTCTATGACCTGCGGCTGACGCTGCTGGACGGCGGCCGCACGGCGGATGCGGCGGAGAGCTATTTTGCCCTGCGCACCGTCAGCCTGGACGGGAAGCACTGCCTGCTCAACGGAAAGCCCGTGTTCCAGCGGCTGGTGCTGGACCAGGGCTTCTACCCCGACGGCATCTATACCGCGCCCACCGACGAGGCCCTGCGCCGCGACATCGAGCTCTCCATGGCCATGGGCTTCAACGGCGCCCGGCTGCACCAGAAGGTCTTTGAGCAGCGCTTCCTCTACTGGGCGGACAGGCTGGGCTATCTCTGCTGGGGCGAGATGGCCAGCTGGGGCATCGACCCGGCGCAGCCGCACACCATGTCCGTGTTCCTGCGGGAATGGCTGGAGGTGGTAGCGCGCGATTTCAACGCCCCGTGCATCGTGGGCTGGTGCCCCTATAACGAGACCTGGGGCGAAAGCGGCCAGGGCCTGCGGGAGCTCACCATGCAGATGACCTACCGCGTGACGAAGGCCGTCGATCCCACCCGCCCCTGCATCGACGCCAGCGGCGGACTGCATGTGCAGACGGACATCTATGACACCCACGACTATGAGCAGGACCCCGCCGTTTTCCGCCGGCGCTATGCGCCGGGCGCGCCCCTGTACGACCGCTTTGCCGGCCGCCAGACCTACGACGGCGCGGCGCCCCGCTTCGTCAGCGAATACGGCGGCATCCGCTGGTCCGAGGACAGCTCCGGCTGGGGCTACGGCGAAACGCCCGTCAGCCCGGAGGCATTCCTCGCCCGCTATGAGGGCCTGACCTGCGCGCTGCTGGACGATCCGCAGCAGATCGGCTTCTGCTATACCCAGCTGACCGATGTGGAGCAGGAGCAGAACGGCCTTTATACCGACCGCCGGGAGCCGAAGTTCCCGCCGGAGGCCATTGCCGCGGTCAACCGCCGCCCCGCTGCCGCGGAGCGGGAGACCGGATGAGCCGCCCGGCGCGCCTGCGCGCTCCGGCGCGATCCATAGCAGCCCCCCGCCGGGGTCTGCCGCAGCCTGTGTGGCTTCGCGGCGGGCCCCGGTTTTCGCATGCCGCGCCGGTCCTTCTGCAAAAGAACCGAAAACCACATCCGTTTTCCACCTTTTTCAAGTACAAAACAACAAAAAACAAAAAACGTATTGACTTTTGCACTCTGATTCAATATACTTTTATCGAATCATTTGTATCGATATTTTTTTAGCGATGGGCTTACATGAAACAGACAGGAGGAACATCTATGGAGTACCGCATGGAACATGATTCGATGGGCGAGGTCCGCGTGCCCGCCGACCGGTACTGGGGCGCGCAGACCGAGCGCAGCCGCAGCAATTTCCCCATCGGCGTCGGCCTGGAGACGATGCCGCGCGAGATCATCCACGCCTTCGGCATTCTGAAGAAGGCCGCCGCCCGCGCGAACCACGCGCTCCGCCCCGAAAAGATGACCGACCGCAAGCTCGCCGCCATCGAGGGCGCGTGCGACGAGGTCATCTCCGGCGCCCTGAACGACCACTTCCCGCTTGTGGTCTGGCAGACGGGCTCCGGCACGCAGTCCAACATGAACGCCAACGAGGTGGTGGCCAACCGCGGCAGCGAGCTGGCCGGCGAGCGACTGCTGCACCCCAACGACGACGTCAACATGTCCCAGTCCTCAAACGACACCTTCCCCACCGCCATGCACATCGCGGCGGTCTGCGTCCTGACGGGGCGCGTGCTCCCGGCCATCGACGCGCTGACGGCGACCTTCCGCCGCCTGGAGCAGGAGAACGCCGGCATCGTCAAATCCGGCCGGACCCACCTGCAGGACGCCGTGCCCATCGCCTTCAGCCAGGAGATCTCCGGCTGGCGCAGCAGCCTGGAAACGGACCGCGCCATGATCGAGGCCGCCGTGGAGCCCCTGCGCGCGCTTGCGCTGGGCGGCACGGCCGTGGGCACCGGGCTGAACGCCCCCGCCGGCTTTGACGCCCGGGTCGCCGAGGAGATCTCGAAGCTGACCGGCGAACGCTTCGTCACCGCACAGAACAAATTCCACGCCCTGACCTCCAAGGATGAGCTGGTCTTTGCCCACGGCGCGCTGAAGGCGCTGGCCTGCGACCTCATGAAGATCGCCAACGACATCCGCTGGCTGGCCTCCGGCCCGCGGTGCGGCCTGGGGGAGATCCTGATCCCGGAGAACGAGCCCGGCTCGTCCATCATGCCGGGCAAGGTGAACCCGACCCAGTGCGAAGCCGTGACGATGGTGGCCGTGCAGGTCATGGGCAACGACACGGCCGTTTCCATGGCGGCCTCCCAGGGCAACTTTGAGCTGAACGTGTTCATGCCCGTTTGCATCTATAATTTCCTGCAGTCATCCCGCCTGCTGGCCGAGGCGATGCTCTCCTTCAACGAGCACTGCGTCAGCGGCATCCGCCCCGTGCGTGAAAAGATGGAGCATAACCTCCACAACTCCCTCATGCTGGTGACGGCGCTGAACCCTTACATCGGCTATGAAAACGCGGCCAAGACCGCGAAGCTCGCCTTCCGCGAGAACATTTCGCTCCGGGAAGCGTGCGTGAAGCTGGGCTTTTTGACGCCCGAGCGCTTCGACGAGGTCTTCCATCCCGAGCAGATGGTCTGACCGCATCCGGATGAACAACACGCTGCGCGCACACGCTTTTGACGTGTGCGCGCAGCTGCAGAAACAAGAGGAAACGATATGGTATTCAGTTATTTCCCCGGCTGCACGCTCAAAAACAAGGGCGCAAGGCTGGATCTGTGCGGCCGGCGCGCGGCGGAGGCGCTGGGCTTCACGCTTGAGGAGCTGCCCGAGTGGCAGTGCTGCGGCGGCGTCTATCCGCAGGCGCGCGATGAGATCGCCACGCGCCTGTCCTCCGTGCGCGCGCTCGACGCCGCGCGCCGGAAGGGCCAGAGCCTTGTGACGCTCTGCTCGGCATGCCATCATGTCATCCGCCGCGTCAACGGCGACATGCAGCGCGACGCGCAGATCCGCGGCGCCGTGAACCGCTATCTGCAGCTGGACACGCCCTATGAGGGCCAGACGCAGGTGCTCCACTATCTGGAGGTCCTGCGGGACGTCATCGGCTTTGACGAGCTGGCCCGGCGCGTCACCCGCCCGCTCACCGGGCAGCGCATCGGCGCCTACTATGGCTGCCTGCTGCTGCGGCCGAGCCGCGAGATGTGCTTCGACGACCCGGAAAACCCCACCATCCTGGAGCAGTTCATCCGCGCCATCGGCGCCGAGCCCGTGTATTACGCCATGCGCAACGAATGCTGCGGCGGCTACACGGTCCTGGAGCCCGGCGGCCGCGCGCAGAAGCAGGCGGGCAAGGTCCTGGCAAACGCCGCGGCCTGCGGCGCGCAGACGCTCATCACCGCCTGCCCCCTGTGCATGTACAACCTGCAGAAAAGCGTCGGCGGGGAGCTTCCCGTGCGCTATTTCACGGAGCTGCTGGCGCAGGCGCTCGGTCTGGAGGTGGAGTCATGAACCGGGATCTCACGCAAACCGTCGCCCGCATCGCGGGCGTGAACCCGCGCGCATGCATGCGCTGCGGCAAATGCACCGGCGCATGCCCGGCCTATGACGAGATGGAGTACCATCCCCATCAGTTCGTCTCCATGGTGGAGACCGGCCGCATCGACGAGCTGCTGCGCTCGAAGGGGATCTATACCTGCCTGAGCTGCTTTGCCTGCATCGAGCGCTGCCCGCGCCAGGTGGAGCCCGCGCGGCTCATCGAGGCCGTGCGCGTGCTGGCCGAGCGGAAGCAGGGCGCGGACCATCTGCGCCCGCAGGACATCCCCGCCCGGCTCGACCCGGACATGCCCCAGCAGGCCATCACAAGCGCGCTGCGCAAATACCGCAGGTGAGGAGGACAGACGATGCAGAGGATCGGCGTATTTGTATGCTGGTGCGGCACGAACATTGCCGCAACGGTGGACGTGCAGGCTGTGTCGGACGCGCTGGCGAAGGAGCCGGGCGTCGTGCTGTCCGCGAACTACCAATATATGTGCTCCCAGACCGGCCAGGATCTGATCGAAACGGCCATCCGCGAGCACGCGCTGACGGGCGTTGTGATCTGCTCCTGCTCGCCGCGCATGCACGAGCAGACCTTCCGCAAAACGGTCGCCCGGGCAGGGCTCAACCCGTATCTGCTGGAGATCGCCAACATCCGGGAGCAGTGCTCCTGGATCCATAAGGACCGCGCCCAGGCCACCGAAAAGGCCATCATCCTCGGCCGGGCGGCCATCGCCAAGGTGCAGCTGAACACGCCGCTGCAGGCCGGGCAGTCCCCGGTCACAAAGCGCGCGCTGGTCATCGGCGGCGGCATCGCCGGCATCCAGACGGCGCTGGACATTGCGGAGGCCGGCTTTGCAGTGGACATCGTGGAGAAGCAGCCCACCATCGGCGGAAAAATGACGCAGCTGGACAAGACCTTCCCCACGCTCGACTGCGCGGCGTGCATCCTCACGCCGAAGATGGTCGACTGCGCCCAGAATGAGAAGATCCGCATCTTCTCCTATTCCGAGGTGGAGGCCGTCTCCGGCTTTGTGGGCAGCTTCCGCGTGACCATCCGCAAAAAAGCCCGCTATGTCCGGGAGGACGTCTGCACCGGCTGCGGCCTGTGCACCGAAAAATGCCCGCAGAAGAAGGTGCCCAACGCCTTCAACCTCGGCCTTGATACGCGCCGGGCCATCTATATCCCCTTTGCCCAGGCCGTCCCGAAGGTCGCCGTCATCGACGCGGACTACTGCAGCATGCTCAAAAACGGCAAGTGCGGCGTCTGCGCGAAGGTCTGCGCCGCCGGCGCCATCGACTATACGCAGAAGGACGAGCTGGTGGAGTGCGAATACGGCGCCATCGTCGCCGCCACGGGCTACAATCCCATCGACCTGTCGGGCTATGACGAGTTTGCCTATTCCCGGAGCCCGGACGTGGTCTCCTCCCTGGAGTTCGAGCGGCTCATGAACGCCGCCGGCCCCACGGGCGGCACGCTCCTGCGCCCCTCGGACAAAACGCACCCCAAGACCATCGTCTTTGTCCAGTGCGTGGGCTCCCGCTGCAGCGCGGAGGGCAAGGGCAAGACCTACTGCTCCAAGATCTGCTGCATGTACACGGCCAAGCATGCCATGCTCTGCCGGGAAAAATACCCGGACACGGACGTGTATGTGTTCTACATCGACGTGCGTACCCCCGGCAAGAACTTTGACGAGTTCTACCGCCGCGCCGTCGAGGAATACGGCGTCCATTACATCAAGGGCATGGTGGGCAAGGTCTCGCCCGAGGGCGGAAAGCTGAAGGTGCAGGCGTCCGACCTGCTGGACGGCCGCCAGCTCCATATCGACGCCGACATGGTGGTCCTTGCGGCGGCCATTGAGCCGGACAAATCCGCCCGGCCCCTTGCGACGATGCTCACCGCCTCCATGGATACGAACGATTTCTTCACCGAGGCGCACCCGAAGCTCCGGCCGGTGGAAAGCCCCACGGCGGGCGTGTTCCTCTCCGGCTGCTGCCAGGGGCCCAAGGATATCCCCGAGACGGTCGCCCAGGCGAGCGCCGCCGCCAGCAAGGTCATCGGCCTTCTGAGCAAGGACAGCATCGTCTGCAATCCCTGCGTCGCGCAGCCGGACGAGCTGATGTGCAACGGCTGCTCCAGCTGCGAAAAGGTCTGCCCCTACGGCGCGATCACCTATCTCGACAAAGAATTCCGCGGCCCGAACCGCACGACGCTCCTGCGCCGCGTGGCGCAGGTCAACCCGGCTGTGTGCCAGGGCTGCGGCGCGTGCACGGTGGCCTGCCCGTCCGGGGCCATGGACCTCAAGGGCTTTTCCAACAGACAGATCATGGCGGAGGTGGATGCGATATGCAGGTAAACAGCGAATGGAAACCGACCATCGTGGCGTTCTGCTGCAACTGGTGCTCCTATGCGGGGGCGGACCTGTCCGGCACGAACCGGCTGAGCTATCCGGCCAACGTCCGCATCATCCGCATCCCCTGCTCCTGCCGTCTGAACCCGATGTTCATCCTCCGCGCGTTCCAGCGCGGGGCGGACGGCGTGATCCTCTGCGGCTGCCATCCCGGCGACTGCCGCTACACCACCGGCAACTATTACGCCCGGCGGCGCATGACGCTGCTGTTTTCCATGCTGGACTATCTCGGCATCGAGCGGGCGCGCACGCGGGTGGAGTGGGTCTCCGCGGCGGAGGGCGCCAAATTTGCCGCCACCATGAACGACTTCGTGCAGACCGTCACCGCCCTGGGTGAAAACCGCAGATTGGAGGACCTGAGATGCAAGGCGTAAAGGAAAAAGCCATCGAGCTTCTCCGCAGCAAAAGCGTCGACCGTGTGGTCGGCTGGAAGGCGGGCGAGTTCTTCTATGATCTGACGCCCGCGGTCTTCACCAGCGTCCCGGAGGTGGAGCAGAGCTTCGTCTGGAGCGTGTTCTGCGCTGCGAACCTTTCCAAATATCTCATTGCCGAGTCCCGCCGCGGCGGGAAGGTGGCCGCGTTCCTCAAGCCCTGCGACACCTATTCCTTCGTCCAGCTGGTCAAGGAGCACCGCATCCTGCGGGAGAACGTCCACGTTGTGGGCGTGCAGTGCGCAGGCATGTGCGACATGGAGACGATCCGCAGCCATGGGCTGTCCGCCGTCACCTCCGTGGCCGAGCAGGACGGCGCGCTGCGCGTGGAAACGCTCTATGGCGCCCGGACGCTGGATCGGAAGGACGCCCTGGGCGAAAAATGCCGCACCTGCAAGAGCAAAAAGCTCGCCGTCTATGACGAGCTGCTGGGCGAGCAGGGCTGCGACGAGGACAACGGCCGCTTCCTGGAGGTGGCGCGCATCGAGGCCATGACGCCCGAGGAACGCTTCGCGTTCTGGCGCGGCGAGCTGTCGCGCTGCATCCGCTGCAACGCGTGCCGGAACGTCTGCCCGGCCTGCAGCTGCGAGACGTGCGTCTTTGACAATCCCGATTCCGGCCTCCGGAACAAGGCCGCCGCCGATGCCTTCGAGGAGAACCTGTTCCATATCATCCGCGCGTTCCATGTGGCCTCCCGCTGCACCGACTGCGGCGAGTGCACGCGCGTTTGCCCGCAGCATATCCCGCTGCACCTTCTCAACCGCAAATTCATCAAGGACATCAACGGGCTCTACGGGCCCTATCAGGCCGGCGCCGACTTCGACACGAAGCCGCCGCTGATGGACTTCACCCTGCATGATCCCGAGCCGTCGCAGGCGGCCGTGAGAGGAGGCGGCGTATGAAACAGATCGCAAAAACGGAGCTTGACACGCTCTTTGCAGCCATCACCGCGGAGCAGAAGCTCTATATCCCCGCGGACGACAGCGCCGGGCAGGCGCAGTTCACCCTCTGGCGGCCGGGCCTTGCGCTGAGCGGGCGGCTCAACACCGCGCGCAGCGCAAAGGACCTGTTCTTTCCGCAGGTGGAAAATCTGGTTGGCTTCCGCATGCACGCCGGCGCCATTGAGCGCGTGGAGACGCGGGAGGAGCCGGAGGACTTCGTGATCTTCGGCGTGCGCGCGTGCGACTGCCGCAGCTTCTCGATCCTGGACCGGGTGTTCCTCTCCGAGCCCGTCGATACGTTCTACCAGATGCGCCGCGCCCACGCCACCGTCGTCACCCTGGCCTGCACACGGCCGGAGGAGACCTGCTTCTGCGCCGCCATGGGCGTCGACGCGGCGGATCCCGCCGGAGACGTGACCTGCTGGCTGGAGGACGGAACGCTGCTCTGGCGCGCGAACACCGAAAAGGGCGAGGCGCTGACCGAAAAGCTCCCCATGCTCCGGCCCTGCCCTGCGGACGCGGCCGACGCGCAGCAGGCGCGCACGCGCGCGCTCATGCAGAAGCTGCCGCTGGCAAAGCTGGATCTGTCCGCCTTCGGCGCGGGAAAGACCAGGGCGCTCTTTGACCGGCCCGAATGGGCGTCGCTGAGCGAAGCGTGCCTGGGCTGCGGGACATGCACCTTCGTCTGCCCCACGTGCCAGTGCTATGACGTGGAGGAGTTCCGGGACGGCAGCTCCGTCCGCCGCTTCCGCTGCTGGGACAGCTGCATGTATTCCGACTTCACAAAGATGTCCGCCGGGCAGCCCCGGCCCACGCAGCGCGAGCGCTTCCGCCAGCGCTTCCTGCACAAGCTGGTCTATTTCCCTGAAAACAACGACGGCGTGTTCGGCTGTGTGGGCTGCGGCCGGTGCCTGGCCAAATGCCCCATCCACATGAACATCGTCAAAGTCATCAAAACGCTGGGGGTGACGCACGCATGAAACAAGATCCTCTGATCCCCGAGATCGGCGTCGTGACGGACATCCGCACCGACACGCCGGACGTCAAGACCTTCCGCGTGGTGGGCCTGGACGGGAAAAAGCCCTTCACCCATATCCCCGGCCAGTGCGCCATGCTCTCCGTGCCGGGCGTGGGCGAGGCGCTGTTTTCCATCACCTCCAGCCCCACGCAGACGGAATATCTGGAATTTTCCATCAAGAAATGCGGCTGCGTGACCGACTGGCTCCACGCCATGGAGCCCGGCCGGCAGATCACCATCCGCGGCCCCTACGGCAACGGCTTCCCCGTGGATACCGACTTTGCCGGGAAGGACCTGCTGTTCATTGCCGGCGGCATCGGCCTGGCGCCGCTGCACTCCGTCATCAACTACTGCCGCCATTACCGCAGCCGCTACGGCGCCATCGACATCGTCTACGGCTCGCGCTCCATGGAGGATCTTGTGGACTATCCGGAGATCCTGAACGAATGGAGCCGCGAGGACGGCATCCGCGTCCACCTCACCATCGACCGGGAGCAGCCGGAATGGGACGGCCATGTCGGCTTTGTGCCGAACTATGTCCGGGAGCTCGCCCCGGATACCGCCCGGACGGTCGTCATGTGCGGCCCGCCCGTCATGATCAAATTCACGCTTGCAGCGCTCATGGATCTCGGCTTCGACCGCACGAGCATCTACACCACCATGGAGCTGCGGATGAAATGCGCGCTGGGCAAATGCGGCCGCTGCAACATCGGAACGAAGTACGTCTGCAAGGACGGGCCGGTGTTCCGGTTCGATCAGCTCGACGAGCTGCCCGACGAATATTAAGGAGGCGTTCCGATGGAACAAATGGCAACCGTTTACCTCTTCGGTAAAAAATATGAAGTCCCCTCCAGCCTCACCATCATGGAGGCCATGGAGTATTCCGGCTATCAGCTCGTGCGCGGCTGCGGCTGCCGCAACGGCTTCTGCGGCGCCTGCGCCACCATCTACCGCATTGCGGGCGACCGGGACCTGAAGGCGTGCCTGGCCTGCTCGACGAAGGTCGAGAACAACATGTATGTGGCCGCGCTGCCGTTTTTCCCGCTGGTCAAGGAGGTCTACGACCTGGAGAAGCTCACCCCCTCCGAGACGGTCATGATGCAGCTTTACCCCGAGATCTACAGCTGCGTCGGCTGCAACGCCTGCACCAAGGCCTGCACCCAGGGGCTGGACGTCATGCAGTATATCGCCTGCGCGCAGCGCGGCGAGTTCGACAAATGCGCCGAGCTGTCGTTCGACTGCGTGATGTGCGGCGTGTGCTCGTCGCGCTGCCCGGCGGGGATCTCCCATCCCCAGGTCGCCATGCTCGCGCGGCGGCTCAACGGGCGGTATCTGGCCCCCGACTGCGCCCACCTGCGCACGCGCGTGCAGGAGGTCCGCGACGGGAAATTTGAAGCTCTGATCGAGGATCTGATGGACCGGCCGCTTGCCGAGATCCAGGAGCTTTACAACAACCGGGACATTGAGAAGTAAGGAGGGCCAAACGATGTATTCTGATCCCATCATGCAGCAGTCCATCCGGAAGGTGGAGGCCGCGCGTGCGCGCAACATCCGTCTTGATCCGCGCCGCATGAGCGCGGAGGAAAAGGACCGGCTGCTCAAAGCCTTTCACCCGGACTACCGGGAAGATCAGTTCGCCCTGCTCGACTTCGGCCCCAACCGCGGCGAAAAGGTCCCGCTGGAGCTGCGGGCGCTCCTGGAGGGAACGCCGCGCCTGACCGGCAGCCGCGTGGATCTGGAGCACCCGGATTTTGAAACGGACGTGCTCATCATCGGCGGCGGCGGCGCAGGGTGCTCTGCGGCCATCGAGGCCGACCGGGCAGGCTGCAGCGTCCTGCTGGTGACGAAGCTCCGCGTGGGCGACGCCAACACCATGATGGCCGAGGGCGGCATCCAGGCCGCCGACAAGCCCAACGATTCCCCCGCCCAGCACTTCCTTGACGCCTATGGCGGCGGCCACTTTGCCGCCCAGAAGGATCTGCTCCGCAAGCTCGTCACCGAAGCGCCCGAGGCCATCGCCTGGCTCTCCGGGCTGGGCGTGGAATTTGACAAGGCGCCCGACGGCACCATGATCACCACCCACGGCGGCGGCACCTCCCGCAAGCGCATGCACGCCGCAAAGGACTATTCCGGCGCCGAGATCATGCGCACCCTGCGCGATGAGGTGTTCAACCGGCCCATCCGCGTTGTGGATTTCACGGCGGCCGTCGAGCTGGTCAAGGACGACCGCGGCTGCTGCGCGGGCGCGGTGCTCGTGAACATGGAGACGAAGGAGCTGCTTGTTGCAAAGGCCAAAACGGTCATTCTTGCCACCGGCGGCGCGGGCCGCCTGCATTACCAGGGCTTCCCCACCTCCAACCACTACGGCGCAACGGCGGACGGCCTGATCCTGGGCTACCGCGCCGGCGCGCGCCTGCTCTATCCCGACACCCTGCAGTATCACCCCACCGGCGCGGCCTTCCCCGCGCAGATCTATGGCGCGCTCGTCACCGAGAAGGTGCGCTCCGTGGGCGCCATGCTGGTCAATGCCAGCGGCGAGGTGTTCATGAACCCGCTGGAAACGCGCGATGTGGCCGCGGCCGCCATCATCCGCGAGTGCACCGAACGGGGCAACGGCGTCCCCACGCCCGAAGGCTCTGCCGTCTGGCTCGACACGCCCATGATCGAGCTGAAAAACGGCGCGGGCGCCATTGAAAAGCGTATCCCCGCCATGCTCCGCATGTTCGGCAAGCACGGCATCGACATCCGTACCGAGCCGATCCTTGTCTATCCGACGCTGCACTACCAGAACGGCGGCCTGAAGATCACTGTGGACGGCCAGACCGACGTGGAAAACCTCTTCGCCGCAGGCGAGGTGGTGGGCGGCATCCATGGGCGCAACCGCCTGATGGGCAACAGCCTGCTGGACGTCATCGTCTTTGGCCGGAACGCCGGCATCCATGCCGCGCAGAAGGCAAAGACCGTCACCGTCGGCACGCTGACGCTGGCGCATCTGGACGCATTCGAGCGCGAACGCGCCGCGGCCGGCGTCGAGACCGGCCTGCGCTCGCCGCAGCTGCTCCCGGATTACGCCCGCCGGCTGAACCCGCTGAAGTGAAAAGCCCGTTGACCTGCTGAAACGGCGATCCCCCTCCCGGACGCAGCCCGGGAGGGGGATCTGTTTGCCTGCGGCATTTCGCCTGCAGGCGTTTTTTTGTGCGGCCGCAGGAAGGCCGCCGGAGCAGACGCGCCCCGCTCCGGGCGGGAGCGGGGCGCAGGTCCGGTCTATCTGGTATATTCAAACTCCAGGTCGTAGATGCTGACGGTGTCGCCGTCCTCGATGCCCATGGCCTCAAGCCGGTCGAACAGCCCGCTTTTGCGCAGCTGGCGGTCGAAGTACATGCGCGACTCATAGTCCTCCAGATTGATATCGGCCAGCAGCCGCTGCAGCCAGCTTCCCGATACGATCCAGAGATCCTCATCGTGCTCGATCTGCAGCTCCTGGGCGTCGCCCGCCTCGGGCAGCGGCTTGACATATTCGCGCTCATACACCGTCACCGGCGGCAGATGCGCCAGCCGGTCGGCCACGGCGCGCATCAGCTCCCGCGTGCCCTGGGTGGTGGCGGCGGAGATGACAAAGAACGGATAGCCGCGCTGCGTCACATAGTCCCGCAGGCGCGCAAGATTGCCGCTCTCCGGCGGCAGCAGATCCGCCTTGTTCGCCGCCACGAGCATCGGCCTGGCAGCCAGCTCCGGCGAATAGCGCCGCAGCTCCTCATGAATGGCCTCAAAATCCGCCACCGGGTCCCGGTCCTCGCTGCCGGACACGTCCACGATGTGCACCAGCAGGCGGCACCGGTCGATATGGCGCAGGAAATCGTGCCCGAGCCCCACGCCGTCCGCCGCGCCCTCGATGATGCCGGGAATATCCGCCATGACGAAGGATACGCCCTCGTCCACATAGATGACGCCCAGGTTCGGATAGAGCGTTGTGAAATGGTAGTTGGCGATCTTCGGATGGGCGTTGGACGTGACCGAGAGCAGCGTGGACTTGCCGACGTTCGGGAAGCCGACCAGCCCCACGTCCGCCAGGAGCTTGAGCTCCAGCACGACCTCATGCTCCTCGCCGGGCAGCCCGGCCTTGGCAAAGCGCGGCACCTGCCGCGTGGGCGTGGCAAAGTGCTGGTTGCCCCATCCGCCGCGTCCGCCGCGGCAGAGCACATAGTCCCCGTCGCCGGACATATCCTGTATCACGGCGTTCGTCTCCGCGTCGCGCACGACGGTCCCCCGCGGCACGCGGATGACCAGATCCTCGCCGTTTTTGCCCCGGCAGCGCTTGCCGCGCCCGTCCTCGCCGTTCGGGGCGGTATATTTCCGCTTATAGCGGAAGTCCATCAGCGTGGAAAGGTTGTCGTCCACGCGCAGGACGATGGAGCCGCCGTTGCCGCCGTCGCCGCCGTCCGGCCCGCCGGCCGCCACATATTTTTCCCTGTGAAAGGCCACCGCGCCGTTGCCGCCGCTGCCGGCCCTGACATAAATGCGGACTTTATCCACAAACATGGCATATTCCCCCTTTTTCGGGTTAAAAAAACTCCGAACGGGCTGTTCGGAGTTTTTTCGTGCAAATTACTGTTCTGCCTCTGCGTACACGGAGCACATCTTGCGATCCTTGCCCAGGCGCTCGAACTTGACCTTGCCGTCGATCTTTGCGAACAGGGTGTCGTCCTTGCCGATGCCGACATTGTTGCCCGGATGGATGTGCGTGCCTCTCTGGCGGACCAGGATGTTGCCAGCCAGAACAAACTGACCGTCTGCGCGCTTGGCGCCGAGGCGCTTGGACTCGGAATCACGGCCGTTCTTGGTGGAGCCGCCGCCCTTCTTGTGCGCGAAGAACTGGAAACTCATCTTCAGCATGTTGTTACACCTCCAAAACTTCGATATAGTCAGGGTACTCGTCCCGCAGGCTGCAGAGCGTGAGCATCATGCCCGAGAGGACGGCCTGCACGGCCTCCTCATTCTCGCACGCTGCGGGGAGTGTCAGAGTGATTCGGGCCTCGTCTGCATTCACTCTGGTTTTTGCATGCTCGCCGAGCACGTCGTTGATCGTGCATTCGGCCAGCTTCACGGCTGTGGAGACTGCGGAGCAGACGACGTCGCTCCCCGCTTCGGCGTAGCCGCTGTGGCCCGAGCAGCAGAATCCGGTGATCCTGCCGTTCTGATCGAAAAATTCGACTTTCGTCATGGCCTGTTACAGCGCGATTTTTTCGATCTGCACCTTGGTGTACGGCTGTCTGTGGCCCTTGAGGGACTTGGAGTCCTTCTTCGGACGGTACTTGAAGACGCGGATCTTCTTGCCCTTGCCGTTTTTCAGGACCTTCGCCTCAACCTTGGCACCTTCCAGCGCCGGGGTGCCGAACCTGGAGTCCGCGCCGTCGACGACTGCAAGAACCTGATCGAAGATCACGGTTTCGTCAGCCTCTGCGCCAAGCTTTTCGACGTAAATGACGTCGCCCTCCTTGACGTTGTACTGCTTACCGCCGGTAACGATAATAGCCTGCATACTGATTTGCACCTACCTTTTTTGTAGTCTCGCTCGGGAGGCGTGCCCGCGGGCAGCTTGAGCCTCTTTGATGCGGCCTTTCGATTATACCAGAGCTATGTCTGCTTGTCAAATGATTTTTCGGTGATCCGGGCGCTTTTCCGCCATTTTTTTGCTCAATCCGTCAGATTCCGGACCGGACTGCAGATCTCGCCCAGGCAGGTGCCTGCGGCGGCGCTGTGGCCCTCCGCGCGGGCCAGATCCGCCAGCGACACGATGCCCACCAGCCGCCCGTCCTGCGCCACGGGCAGCCGCCGCAGCTGGCGCGCCGCCATCAGCGACGCCGCCTGCGCCACCTGCTCGTCCGGCCGGACGCTCACCACGCCCGCGGACATGATGTCCTTCACCCGCAGCTGCCCGGCCTGCCGCTCCGGCGCCACGCACCGGAGCACCACGTCCCGGTCGGTGAGCACGCCCGCGAGCCGCCCGTCCGCGCCCTGCACGGGCAGCGCCCCGAGATTATAGCGGTACATCAGCCGCGCCGCCACCGAAACCGGCTCCTGCGCCCCCACGCACACCACATTTTTTGTCATACAGTC
>CADCOJ010000041.1 GCA_902803075.1 Oscillospiraceae bacterium
AGGACCATGGCATAATGATCCAGTCGGAGATAGGTTTGCAGATAAATAATCAGGAACGGGAAAAAGACCTGCACTGCGACCGAGAACACGCACAGCCCCGCCAGCGCCAGATACAGCTCCGGCTGCGAACGCCACACCCGCGGGCGCAGGCCATAGACGATGGCCGCCAACCCGCCGCGCTGGGGGCGGACGGGCGATTCGCGCACGAGCACGCAGGAAACAAGGCCCGTCAGCGTCACAAGGCCGCCGAAGATCAGGAAGAATTTCTGCCATTCGCCGCGCTGCGTCATGGCGTCGAACAGCCCGAAGATCACGAGCATCGACGCCAGCGGCAGCACCGCGAGCACGCTCTCCGCGCGGCCGCGGCTCTCATTCGGGACCATGTCGGTCACATAGGCGTTGAAGGCCGCGTCGTTGGCCGTGGAGCCGAAAAACGTCATCACGCAGTCCAGCGCCACCACCGTCACCGCGGCTGCCGATGCTGCGGAGGCCGCCGGGAAGAGCTTTGCCGCACGCTCCACCGTCACAAAGCCGAACGCCGCAGTGCTCAGCCCCCAGAGGATATAGCCCGCGCAGATGAACACCTTGCGCCGGCCGAGCCGGTCGCTCAGCGCGCCCATCAGGAGCGTCGTCAGCGTGGCTGCCGCCGCGCTCCAGCCCACCATCGCGGAAATGTATCCCGGATCGGTAGAAATGGTGTTGTAGAGGAACACGTTGAAATACATGTTCTCGATCGTCCAGGCAAACTGCCCCACAAGGCCGACCGTGATGAGCGTCGCCCAGAGGCGCGCCGGGATCTTTTTCATATCCGTCCCCCCTGCTTTCAGCTCTGCCCGCCTCTGTTGTAAACGGTATAGAGCGCGATGTGGTCCTCGATGCACGCCTCGCCTGTCTCCGCCCCGGCCGTCACGCACAGGACCGTCCGGCCGTCCGGCGTCAGCCCGAAGCTTGCGCAGCAGTTTTTCGCATGAGAGGTATAGCCCGTCTTGGCGCCCAGGATCTGCGCGCCAAGGAGCACATACTCATGGTGCGTGCGGTAGAGGAACTTGTTGGTCATGAGGAAGCCCTCCGGATGCTGCTCGGTGGGCGCGGTCCGATGGTTCTCGCTTGAAAGCACCTGCAGGCAGGTCTCATTGCCCATGGCCGCGCGCAGGATGCGCGCGACATCGCGCACGGTGCTGTAGTGATCGTCGTCGTGCAGGCCGCTGGTGTTGACGAAATGCGTGTCGGACAGGCCAAGCGCCTGCGCGTTGTCGTTCATCAGCTGCACGAACGCCTCCTCCGAGCCTGCCGCGGCACGGGCCAGCGCTTCGGTCGCCTCTGCGCCCGAGGGGACGACCGCCCCATAGAGATACTCGCGCAGCGCGGCTGTCTCCCCGTTGACAAAGCCCGCCATGGATGCGTCGGACAGGAACAGCGGGTCGATGATCTCCTGCGTCATGGTGAACGTCTCATCCAGATCCGGAAGCGTCTGCGCAGCCGTGTAGGCCGTCATGATCTTGGTCATGGACGCCGGGAAGATCCGCTCATCCGGCGCCTTTTCCGCAATCACTTCGCCCGTCTCCACGTCGATCAGAATGGCCTCCGGCGAAGACAGCTCTCCATCGAGCACGCGGGTGGACGCACTGCTGAGCAGCGCGGGATTCTCCTCCGTCTCAGGCGCGGGTCCCAGGTCGGGTTCCGGATCAGGTTCCGGTTCCGGGTCAGGTATCGGTTCGGGTTCCGGTTCGGGTATCGGTTCCGGATCCGGCTCCGGGTCAGGTTCCGGGTCGGGCTTTGCCGGTTTCGGCTCCAGGATCTGCACTGCAGGCGTGTTTCCGGGGTCATTGCCCGGGCGGATCGTCGTGGACAGATAAGGGTCGATCAGGCTCCTGCGGACCAGAAGACCCGCGCCGGCCAGAAAGGCCGTGATGACAGCCACCAGCACCACGGCGCGCACGAGCCGCATGCGCTTGGCGCGGCGGCGGTCCCGCAGGCGGTCTCTGACCAGCTGCTCGCCTTCGTCCGAGTAGGTTTTGTCTTCCATGTCCATGTCGCTGTGCCGTTCCTTTCCTGTGCCGGGCGTATTTTTTCTATTTTATCACATTTCTGTTCCGGCGGGAAGATGAAATCCCGGCGATCCGCAAAAAATGATGTGCCGCCGGGACTCTACCGCCCGTAGAGTCTGCCGTTTGACCGGTAGAGAAAAAAAGTGAAAGTGTATCTCGATATTTGCGGCGAAATCTGTTATAATCATTCCATCTTCAGACAGGAGGATTTTTCCATGCCGACGCCGTATCAGATCTTCACCGATTCTTCCTGCGACCTGCCGCAGCAGCTTGCCGACGAGCTGGAGCTTGAGGTGCTCCCGCTGCACGTCACGCTCGACGGCCAGACATACCGCAACTATCTTGACGGCCGGGAGATCGGCTTCCATGATTTCTTTGAACGGCTCCGCACCGGCTCCACAGGCTCCACCAGCGCCGTGAACGTGGAGGAGTTTTCCGCCGCCATGGAACCGCGGCTGCAATCCGGTACGGATATTCTTTTCCTCGGCTTCTCCTCCGGGCTGAGCGCAACGTTCCAGTCGGGTCTCATTGCCGCGCAGGAGCTGCAGCCGCGCTATCCAGAGCGGAAGATCATCTGCATCGACACGCTCTGCGCGTCCCTGGGCCAGGGGCTTCTGGTCTATCTGGCCGCAAAGAAACGGCTGGAGGGCTGCTCGATCGACGAAGTTGCGGACTTCGTCCGCGAGACGATCCCGCATCTGTGCCACTGGTTCACGGTGCGCGACCTGATGTTCCTCAAGCGCGGCGGCCGCGTGGACGCAGCCACGGCTATCGTCGGCACGATGCTGCAGATCAAGCCCGTCATGCACATGGACAACGCCGGCACACTCAAGCCCGTCACCAAGGCGCGCGGACGCAGGGCCTCCCTGCGCGCGCTGGCTGAAAAGCTGGCCGCCACGGCCATCGACCCCGCGTCGCAGACCGTCTTTATCTGCCACGGCGACTGCCTGGACGACGCGGAATACACCGCTGAACAGATCCGCTCGCTCACGCCGGTGCACGATATCATCATCAACTATGTGGGACCTGTCATCGGCGCCCACACCGGCCCGGGCGTCATCTCCGTGTTCTTCGTCGGCACGGAGCGCTGAATCGGAAAGAA
>CADCOJ010000042.1 GCA_902803075.1 Oscillospiraceae bacterium
ATCACCGCGGATGTGGTGGAGAATCAGTACCACGATCTGGATGCATTCCTGAAGAACGTCGATTTCGTCGTCATTATGGTCAAGCACACCGAGATCCGGGAAAACATGCAGAAGCTGCAGGGAAAGATTATTCTGGACTGCCACAACATCTGCGGCCTGCCCGGCGTCTACCATATCTGAACCGCCCCGCGCGAACGGAGGAAGCCATGAAAAAAGTGATGCTTGTTTTCGGCACGCGGCCGGAAGCAATCAAAATGTGCCCGCTTGTCAATGAGCTCAAGGAACGCCGGAACATCCGGACGCTTGTCTGCGTCACGGGCCAGCACCGGCAGATGCTCGACCAGGTCCTTGAGACGTTCCGTGTTGTGCCGGACTATGACCTTTCCATCATGAAGGAAAAGCAGACGCTTTTCGACATTACCGCCAGCATCCTCGAGCGCATCCGCACCGTCCTTGAGACGGAGCGGCCCGACGTGGTGCTTGTCCACGGTGATACATCCACCACATTTGTGACGGCGCTGGCCTGCTTCTATCTGCAGATCCCTGTCGGCCATGTGGAAGCGGGACTTCGAACCTACAACATTGCCTCTCCGTATCCGGAGGAATTCAACCGGCAGGCGGTCTCCATCATCTCCCGCTTCAACTTTGCGCCCACAGAACTTGCAAAGGAAAACCTTCTGCGGGAAGGTAAAGACCCGGCCACCATCTGGGTGACGGGAAACACCGCCATCGACGCGCTCAAAACGACTGTCCGCCCCGATTATACGCATCCGGAGCTTGACTGGGCATCGGACAGCCGCCTTATCGTCATTACCGCGCACCGGCGGGAAAACCTGGGCGAGCCCATGCACCACATGTTCCGCGCCATCCGACGCATCATGGATGAGCACCCTGACGTCAAGGCGATCTACCCGATCCACATGAATCCCGTTGTCCGGGCTGCGGCGGACGAGGAGCTGCGCGGCTGCGCGCGCATCCATATCATCGAGCCGCTTGAGGTGCTTGATTTTCACAACTTTCTTGCCAGGAGCTATCTGATCCTGACGGACAGCGGCGGCATCCAGGAGGAAGCGCCGTCGCTCGGCAAGCCTGTGCTCGTCATGCGGGATACGACGGAGCGGCCGGAGGGTATCCGCGCCGGAACACTGAAGCTCGTCGGCACAAGCGAATCTGTCATCTATGAGAATTTCAAGCAGCTGCTTGAAGACCCGCAGGCATACCATGCCATGGCCCATGCCAGCAACCCCTATGGCGACGGCTTTGCATGCCGGCGCATTGCCGACGTCCTGTGCGGCGAAGGCTGAACCGACGGATCAACGCCCCATGCGCGGAAACAAACCGCGCATGGGGCGTTTTTTATCAGGGGCAGTCAGCCGCTTTCTGCTTGCGTTCATGGATCAGGCAGGCTATAATGAGAAATGAGAAAATGACAAGTGAGGAGAAAATATGGTCGATCGCAGACGTGCGGAGCCTCTGTATCTTCAAATCGAGAACCATATCCGGTCGGAGATCGAGCAGGGCAAAATCAAAATCGGCGACAAGCTGATGTCGGAGACAGAGATGCAGCGTTTTTACGGCGTTGCCCGTCCGACCATCCGCGCCGCTCTCTCCCGTCTTGTTTCGGAGGGATGCCTGCGCAAGGAGCACGGGCTTGGCACCTTCTGCGTCGCGCGCCCGCAGAGAGAGCAGCGCATCAACGTCGACGTGGTCACGAACCAGTCCGATTCCTATTTCTATCCCTATATCCTCAAGGGCGTAAGTGAGGTGTTTGAGCGGAACAACTGCAACCTGCTGCTGCATGATTCGTCCGGCTCGCTTGACCGTACCGTGGAGATCCTCAGACGGACGCTCGAGCGGGGGACGGACGGCATCATTGTTCCGGCGGGCCATATCGGAGATAGGGAGTGGGAGGAATTCTGCGCTGTTCTTGAGCAGTACCGCCAGGCAAAGATCCCAACGGTCGTGATGATGGGTCCCTCGCCGCTGCCGGGGGGCGTCGGCTTTGCCATCGATCAGGTCTACGGCGCGCAGCTTTCCGCGCAGTATCTGCTCGACTGCGGCCACAGGCGGCTGCTTGGCCTTTTCTGTTATCCAAACAGCGAATTCAGCTGCCGCGAACGGCTGAAGGGCTTCCAGAATGCCGTCAGCCTTGTGCCGGATGCAAAAAGCTGGCATCTAATTGGTCAGGAGACGTATGAGCCGGAGGTCCTGCGAATGATCCGGGAGGAGGGGATCACCGCCATCCAGTGCTTCAACGACCAGGTCGCTGTGCAGTGCCTGCGCCTGCTGGTGGAAAACGGGTATCGCGTTCCGGAGGATATTTCGCTCGTCGGCTTTGACGACACGGAGCTGTCCCGTACATCCATCCCCGCGCTGACGACTATCGTCCATCCGAAGGACCACCTGGGCAGCGAGGCGGCCGAAGCGATCATCCACATGGTCCGATACCCGGGCGAGCCTCAGGAGGGTGTCGTTTACCGTCCGGGGCTGGTGATCCGCCAGTCTGTCCGGAAGCTGGAGTAACGAAATGCTCCGGCGTTTTCTGTTTGACATCTCCGTTTGGAACGTGTATGATAGAGGCAACTTGTAAAGACGAGTTAACAAGTATGTGCACACTTGCAGAAAAGGAGGCGGATGCATGCAGTATCTTCTGGGCATCGACGTTGGTACGACCGGCACAAAGGCGCTGTTGTTTTCTGAGACCGGGAGGCTTCTTGGCCACGCCTACCGCGCTTACCCGACTGCCACGCCGGCGCCGGGATGGAGCGAACAAAACCCGGAGGACTGGTGGCGCGCCGTCTGCGAGACGGTGCGGGAGGTCTGCCATGACCCTCAAACAGCACGGCGCGTCGCGGCCATCTCGCTCTCCACACAGGGCGGCACCATGGCGCCGGTGGACAGCGCATTGCGTCCCGTCCGCCCGGCCATTGTCTGGAACGACAGCCGCGGCGAAGCACAAAAGACGGTGTTTCTCCGAGAAACCGGAGATGCGGAAACAATGTATCAAAAAACAGGCTGGCAGCTTGAGGGTGGACTCAATGCCTGCCAGATCCGCTGGATGCGTGACAACGAACCGGAGCTCTTTGCAAAGACGGCGTACTTCCTCTCCGTTCCGGACTACATCAGCGCAAAGCTGACCGGCATCCCCGCGGTGGATCTTTCCAACGCGGGCATCAATCAGCTTGCGGATATCCGCGCCGGTCAGTATGACGCGGAGCTGCTTTCCTTCGCAGGAGTTTCGGAGGACAGGCTTGCGAAGATCGTCCCATCCGGGCAGGTGATCGGTTGTTTGACAAAGGAGGCTGCGCAGACGCTGGGCCTTTCTTTGGACTGCGTCCTCGTCTCCGGCGCGCATGATCAGTACGCCGTTGCACTGGGCGCGGGCGCCAACCGCGCGGGGGATATCCTCATCGGCTCGGGTACCGCCTGGGTCGTCACCGCAATTGCAGACGAGCCGGATTTTTCCTCCGGACTTGCGCAGTCTGTCGCCGCCGTGCCCGGAAAATGGGGCTCCATCTGGTCCTTGTCCTCGGGCGGCGTTTGTCTGGAGTGGCTTCGGAAGAATCTCTTCTCGGCGGAAGGCATGCTTCCGGACTACGATCAGATCAACACAGAAGCTTCCAAACGGAAGGCGGCAGAATCCGGACTGTTCTTTTTTCCGTTCTCCGGGCAGGCGGGGGAAGGGCGTGTGTTCCGAAGGGCGGCCTTCACTGGGCTGGACCTGTCCCATGACCAGTTTGATCTTGCCCGTGCTGTCATGGAGGGCGTAGCGTTCCAGATCGTCTGGATGTTGGAATCGTTCCGCGCGAAACCGTCTCAAAACGGGCTGATCCTCGCAGGAGGTGCGTCCAAGAGCCCGCTTTGGACGCAGCTTGTGGCGGACATCGCAGGGCTTCCCGTCCATATTCCGGAGGTGCCGGATCTCGCCTGCGTCGGTGCAGCGATCCTGGCCGGAGCGGGCAGCGGCGTTTTTTCCTCCGTGGAGGAAGGATGCCGAAGACTTGCCATGCAGGCGCGTACGGTCCTGCCGGATCCCGATCGCACGAAGCAGTACCATGTCTGGATGGAACAGTATCGGAATGCTGCAGCTCTGCTCTGTAGAGTATAGCGCTGAAGCAGGACAGCGGAAACACAGCGGGGAGGGAAACGCTTGAACATCGGACTGCTGCGTCAGCTCGGCAGCATCGACCAGCTTGCAGGGATTCGGGAATCGCGTCTCTTGAATGGCCCGTCCGGAGGCGTACGCATCGCGGAGTTCTATAACGCCGCGGGGCTCCGCTTTACGCTCGTGCCGGATCGGTGCATGGACATTTATGATCTCAGCTATAAGGGAGTCAATGTTTCGTTCCAGTCGAAAAACGGACTGACTGCGCCTCAGCTCTGTTCTGCCGCGGACGGTGAGTTCACCGAGCAGTGGCCGGCAGGAATGCTGGTCACCTGTGGGCTTGACAATGTCGGCGAACACGCATCCGGTGACGGGATTTACCCGATCCACGGCCGCATCTCCAATGTGCCTGCTTCTGCCTTCGGCACGCGGACTTTTTGGGCAGGGGAGGACTACCGACTCCGCGCCAGCGGGGAGATGCGTCAGACATGTTTGTATGGCCGGAATCTTGCGCTGCAGCGCACGGTCGAAACCGGGCTTAATGACAGATCGCTCACCATCCACGATACCATCACAAATTATGATGCCGCGGATGAGCCGTATATGCTCCTTTATCACTTCAATTTCGGGTATCCGCTCCTGCAGGAAGGCACGCGCGTGGAGATCTCGCCGGCAGATACGCACGGGATGAATCCGATCTCCAACGACCACCGTCATATGACTGTACCGGTCGACGGATGCGGCGAAGAACTTTTCTTCCACACGAACCTTGGCAGCCGCGCCTGCGGCGTCATCTGGAATGAGCAGCTGGAGCTTGGCGCTTATATTGCATTCGATACAAAAAATCTTCCGAATCTTGTGGAATGGAAGATGATGAAGTCACACGACTATGTGCTTGCTCTTGAGCCGTGCAACACACGCGGCGTCAACCGCACACAGGCGGTCGAGAACGGGAACATCGCGGTACTGCCGGCGTATTCCAGCATCGAGAACCATCTGGAGCTCGGAATTCTGGACGGCCTTGGCGAGATCCGCGCATTTGTCAAGAATATCTGATTATGGGGGGAATCAAAATGGCACTTCTGAATGTCACACCGTATGACAAGCACTACTATGAAACCGTCTTAAAGCCTTTCCTGCCGAAGCGGTTCATCGACTGCCACACGCATGTCTGGCTGGAGGAATTCCTGACTGGAGGCAAAAAGCGCAGCGGCAGTCAGTCCTGGCCGGGGCTTGTGGCGAAGGACAATTCCGTGGAGGATCTGCTGGAAACGAACCGTCTGCTGTTCCCCGACAATGAGGTCACGTCCGTGCTCTACGGCGATCCGGTCCTTACAATGGATCTTGCGCGGAACAACGCCTACGTTGCCAGGAAGGCGGAGCAGCTGAACTTCCCGGCGCTCTATCTTTCCCATCCCAACCAGACGCCGGAAGAGCTGGAGGAGGCTGTTCTCTCCAACCCCGTGTTCAGGGGCATCAAGGTCTACCTGCAGTTCGCGCCCTCATACATCCCGGACGATGAGATCCGCATCTACGACTTCCTGCCGAAGGAGCACCTGGCCCTCTGCAACAAGCACGGCTGGGTGGCGCAGCTGCATATCGCGCGCTCCGGAAGGCTTGGGGATCCTGTCAACTATCACCAGATCCTTGAAATCGAGGAAAACTACCCCGACATGCAGCTGATCCTGGCGCACCTGGGGCGGGCTTACGCCGATGAAGACGTCGGCAACGCCCTGGATTATCTCAAGGACATGAAAAAGACCATGTGGGACTTCACGGCGAACACCAACGAGCACGTCATCCGGCGCGTGCTGGAGACCTACGGCTCGGATCACCTGATGTACGGCTCGGACTTCCCCATCTTCCGCATGAAGGCCCGCCGTGTGGTGGAGAACGCAGTGTACATCAACGAGGTGCCGAAGGGTGAATTCCCCCATGAGGCGCTGGCCGGTGACAAGCACATGCGCGAGATCGACTACCCGGAAGCCGAAAAAATCACATTCTTCATCTACGAGGAGATGAACGCCTGCCGTGAGGCGTGCAGGCGACTGGGGCTTGGGAAGGACGACGTGGAAAAGATCTTCTTCTCCAACGCCGCGCGCGTGTTCGGCGTTGTGTAACGCACGCGCAAAAAAAACAAACACAAAAGGAGTAAGACTATGAGATCGATCAGGGTAGGATTCCTGCCCCTGTATATCAAGCTCTATGATGATTCCAACGGTCCGGGCTATCGTGTGCCGATGGAGCGCTACATGCACACATGCGTGCGCATGCTTGAATCTCAGGGCATTGAGATCGTCATGGCGGAAAAGATCTGCCGCATCAAACCGGAGTTCGATGCCGCCGCGGAGAAGTTCAACGCTGCGGACGTGGATGCCGTCATTACTATGCACTTGGCATATTCGCCGTCTCTGGAATCCATCGATGCGCTTCTGAGCATCAAAGCGCCCATCATCGTCTTTGACTCCACGCCGGACTATGATCTTGTCAAATCCGCGGGCAGCAAGAACCGCATCGGCCCGAATCATGGTATCCACGGCGTGCAGGATATGTGCAATCTCCTGCGCCGCAACCAAAGGCCTTATTATATCTGCGCCGGGCACGCACTGCATTCCGCGGTCATCACGGAGCTCGCCGGCCTCTGCCGCGCGGCTGCTGTCAAAAAGGCGTTTCAGACCATGAGAGTCGGCTCTGTGGGCGGCAGCTTCACGGGTATGGGTGATTTCAAGATCTCCGACGAGCGTTATCAAGCCGACATCGGCGCGTCCGTCCAATATATGACGCCCGACATGGCAAAGCAATACCTTGCTCTGGTCACAAATACTGAGATCGACGATGAGATTGCCTTGGACGCGAAGCGGTACGACGTTCAGATCGAGAATCAGGAGAACTACCGCCTTGCTACCAAATCCGGCCTTGCTGTGCGCAAGTGGATGGAGGCGGAGCGCCTGGATGCCGCTACGGTCAACTTCCTGACGCTGGACGTCTGCGGCCTGCCGAAGATGCCATTTCCGGAATGCTGCAAGATCCTGGGGCGCGGGCAGGGCTACGCCGGAGAGGGCGACGTGCTGACGGCGGGACTGGTTGGCGCGCTGTTTGCGGCCTATCCCGGAACGACCTTCACCGAGATGTTCTGCCCGGATTGGGAGCAGGGGATCCTGCTGCTCAGTCACATGGGTGAGAGCAATCCGAACCTTACCCAGTGGAAGCCGCATATACGCAGCTCTCCATTCAACTACAACTCCTGCGGCGACACCGTCGGTATGTACGGCTGCTACCGCAAGGGAGACGTTACCATCGTGAATCTCGCCCCGATGAAAGATTCCTTCAGCCTGATTCTCTGTCCGGGCCGGATGCTGGACATCGGACTGGAGTCCGGTGCCTACGGCGATTCCACCCAGGGTTGGTTCAAACCGAACCTTCCGCTGCCGGAATTCCTCAAGGCATACTCCATGGCCGGCGGAACACATCATTCCGCCATGGTCTATGATGCAAATCTGTGCGAGTTGGAAGCATTCGGGGACATGATGAACTTCGACGTGATTACCATTGGCTGACAAAAACAACACGACAGGAGGCACTTTATGAAGCCAGTTATCCGCACCCCGTATTTTGAAGTCGGCACGAAGAACTATGTATATGGCGACCAGCTTCTGGAATACGCCATCGCTGCCGACAAAGCCGCCGAGAGATATGACATTGACGTACTGTTCATTTGCTCGCCCATCGGGATCCGACGCGTCCGCGAGAACACGAAGCACCTGAGCGTGCTGGCTCCGTATATGGATACGCTCCGGCCCGGCCGCGGCATGGCGGACGTCCTGCCGG
>CADCOJ010000043.1 GCA_902803075.1 Oscillospiraceae bacterium
CACCGCTGTTTCCGTGCGGGACAAAACAGGAGACGCTGTTGTTCTGAATTATGAGCAATCCTTTGAATTGCTCGGGCTGTTCTCGGATGCGGAGCTTGAGGAGCGTCTGCATCCAACACATCTCCAGGCGCAGACCTCCGATCCGGTATATGTGATCCGGATAACCTTTGCCGACAGGCAGGAGGACATTTTATATTCTACAGAGCTCGGCGCACGATACTTTTATCGGTTCACCGGCACATACGGCGATCAGGGCGACAAAGGCTATGTCCTGGCAGTAAATCCGGAATTTGAAGCGTTTTTCGATCGCTTGTATGGCGATGCGAACAGGATCGGGCCCGAAAGCTGGCGCCGGATCTATCTGGACTTCTGGGACCATAAGCTGTCGGCGCTCCTGGAAGGCGTGGAGGAAGAAATCATTGCCGTGGGGCTTTTTGATACGGAATCGGACGGCGTGCCTGAGTTTGCTGTGTGGCTGGAAAACTCCAGAGACGGCACGTTATATTACATCAGCGACAACAGGGTCTGCCACAACATCGGAAGCATATATGAAGGCCCTGCCCCGGAAGGATCCGACAACGTTCTGCGACGACAGAATGGACTTGCCATCGATCATGACGCGATGCGCACATTCCTCGATGCCTGGCAGCCGTAGACCGTGCCGTGGATGGTTTCTTGCCTGTTCAGATCGTGCACGGAGGGCAAAGATTTGACAAAAGATTAAAATATAAAATCAAAAGTGCAAGAAAAACATCTTCCGGGAGTCTATACTGAAACTATACGACCGTTTGCGGCGCAGTTCCGCCGCAGAAGCTTACAGGACTATGATGGAATGGAGGAAAACACAATGTCACTGTATGAAGAATTCCGGTTCAAACCCGCACCCTGGCTGCCGCACAGCGAGCTGTCCCTGGAGGAGCTTGAGCGCGTGCGCAACATCAAGCGCGAGGATATGGAGTATACCAACGAGAACGGCTTCTCTGTGAAGGTCGTCCTGAATCCGGAGCTGTATATGGTTCAGGACCTGTTCTACAGGATCCTGATGTCGGATCTGAACGACACGCAGCTGACGATCATCTGCCCGAACCAGTGGCCGGATGCCTATTCCGCTGTGGCAGGCATGCTGAATCATTACAACGTCTCCGCCCGCAATCTCCATGCCTTTGCCATGGACGAGTGGGCTGATGAGGACGGCAATGTGGCGCCGCTGACCTACGGCGCAGGCCTTGGCTACTCCTTCATGAACCACTTCTATTACCGCATCCGCGAGGATCTGCGTCCGCCCGTGGATCACTGGCACACCTTCAACAATGACAACAAGGCGGACGGCGTCTATTCCCGCATCATCGAAGATATCTCCGGCGGCGGCGTGGACTGCGTCTATTCCGCCACCGGCTGGCCCGGCCACACGGCTTTCATCGACCCCAAAACCAAGGAATTTGCGGCGGATTCTCTGGAGGAATTCTGCAAGCTGGGCTCCCGCATCGTGACGGAGACCCCGCTGACCATCGCGGAGAACTCCATGTTCGGGCCCATGGGCGCCTCGGGCGACGTGTGGGCGGTGCCCTTCAAGGCGGCCACCATCGGGCCCAAGGATATCGTCAGCGCCAAGGATCGTTTTGAGCTGCATTCGTTTGCAAACCCGGACGGCTCCTCCTGGCAGCGGATGGTCTCCCGCCTGGAGCTCTACGGGCCCATCTCCAAGGAATTCCCTGCCTCCATTCTGAGACTGGGCAAGGGCGTGTGCTATGTGTCTGAGGGCATTGCGAAGCCCTTTGCCAGCTGGCATTGCGGCATCAACGATTGGGAGCTGTAAGCGAAGTAGAAAAGCACTACCGGCTCAAAAAGAATATGAAACAGGAGTGACCTTCGCGGTCGCTCCTGTTTTGTCGTTCCGGGCCGGGCCAGTTCAGACAGGACCCGATGGCAGGCAGGCCCACGGGTAAAACGGGGCGCTGTCAGTCACCCAATATGTCAGGAAAGGTTCCTTTCAGAAAATGCCGATACTCCGGGTGCTCTGCGGCGTTCCCATATTCTTCTTTTATGGTTTTCCGGTCCATTCTCTCATGTTCCCGGTCATCTCATCATACCGGAGAACGGTGGTCAGGCCGTCCCGCACCGCCCGCAGCTTGCCCGCGGGCACCGCAACGCCAATGATGTGCGCAAAAATGTACGGCAGCATCAGCTCTGACATGGCGCCGGGGAGCTTGATGAAGCTGGACGCAGCCACTGCGCCGCGGCGGCGCCCGAGGTGATGAAAAATGAGCTTCATGCGCGTCTCCCGATCATGGCACTGCAGCCTTTGCAGCGCCGTATTTTCCATATTTGAACGATCCTGACGGTATTATTACAGCGGAATTTTGAAAATGCGATCTTTTTTGAGAAAAACCTCCGGGATCTTCCGCATCATGCCGCCGGAAGGGAAATCCAGGCAGGCACTTGCGCCGGCCAGGGCTTCATGGTATGATAAAAACATGAATTCAAGCAAGGAAAGGCGGTATTCCAAATGAAGAAAAACCTGGGTGTTGTGCAGGCGGTCTATCCTATGCCGGTGCTGATGGTGGCGGCCTACGACGAAAACGGGACTGTGAACGTTATGAACGCGGCGTGGGGCATGATCTGCGACAGCGACAAGATCGCGCTGTTCATTGACGAGGATCACAAAACCACGCAGAACCTGCTGAAAACAAAGGCGTTCACAGTCAGCATCGCGGACCGCGCGCATATTGAGGCGGCTGATTTCTTCGGCATTGCCACCGGCAACAAGATGCCGGACAAATTTGCACGCACCGGCCTGCATGCCGAGCGGAGCGCGTTCGTCAACGCGCCGGTGATCGACGAGTTCCCCGTCGTCATGGAGTGCGAGCTGGCCGAGGTCGCGCAGACACAGACGCTCTATGCCATCGTCGGCAGGATCGTGAATACGGCCGCAGAGGAGCGCGTGCTCTCGGAAAACGGCAAGGTGGATCCGGCAAAGCTGCAGGCGCTGACCTTCGATCAGTTCCAGCACGGCTATTATGTCACCGGCGAGCAGGTGGGCAAGGCCTGGAACGCCGGCGCGGGACTCATGAAGAAATAACAGGCAAACAACGGCCGGATGCATACGCATCTGGCCGATTTATGAAAAAAGCAGAAAGGCGGAAACAGTATGCGCTTTGATTTGAGAGAGACTGCCCGGGATCACAAAATCATCGTGGCGCACCGGGGCGCCTGCGGCGGCAACATTCCATGCAACACCATCCCCGCCTATGAGACGGCGCTGAAGCAGGGTGCGGACATGATCGAAACGGATCTGAGCCGGACGGCGGACGGCAAGCTCATCATCTTCCACCCGAAGATGGAGCGGCGCCAGCTGGGCGAGGATGTGTATGTGGACCAGCTCCCCTGGGAGCGGGTACGGCAGCTGCGCTACCAGAACGGCGACCGGACGCCCACGCAGTTCGGCATCGTCACGTTCGATGAGCTGCTGGAGACCTTCAAGGGCCGGTGTTATCTCAATATCGACAAGTTCTGGAGCTATCCGAAGGAGATCTATGAGGCCATCCGGGCCCACGACATGGTGGATCAGGTCCTGGTCAAGAGCGAGCTTTCCGAGCCTGTCCTGCGCGTGCTGGAGGAGCTTGCCCCGGAGCTCCCGTTCATGCCCATCGTCAGCGAAACCCATCCGCAGCATGAGGCGCTGATGAAGCGGAACATCAACTATGTGGGCGTGGAGGGGCTTTACAAGCGGGATGACAGCGAGCTCGCCAGCTATGCATATATGGACCGGATGCACCGGGACGGCAAGCTGGTCTGGGGCAACGCCATCATCTATGACTATCTGGACCAGCTCTCCGGCGGCCATTCCGACGACACCGCGCTGTCGCAGGATATGGAATACGGCTGGGGATGGTTTGCGGACCGTCCCTTCGACGTCATACAGACCGACTGGACCGGGATGCTCATCCGCTTCCTCAGGGACACGAACCGCTATAAGCGCTGAGCGCGCGTTTCCGGCGGATCTGAGGGGGCTTTTTCACCCGGCGCACGGAGCAGCCCGCCGCAGCCGCCGTTCGGGCAAACGGACTGCGCCCGGATCTGCTCGGACGCGCATACACAGCGTTTGGATTTTCCGCCGTCATTGCCCGGAAGTGAAAAGCGGCGCGCATGTCTCTGCAGCCAGGCGCTGCATGTCCTGCTCCGGTCCAGATCCGGGTTTCCGAAAATGCCGTGATCGATATGGAAGTTCTCCCGTTAGAACAGCGTACAGACCCGGGCTGCGAGTGCTGATACTGCGGGGAATATGACAAGCAGCTTCAGCAGCTGGCTTTTGAGGTTGAAGCCGTACGTTCTTCCCTCCATCACATCTGCCGCCTCCGGATAATAATGCTGAAAGAAGTGAAATTTCAGAAGCAGGAAGTTGTCGATGAGAGTCATGTCACAAATCTTGTAAATGGTAAAGATCAGCACAAATCTCAGAAAAAACTGCCAGAACGTGAATCCGCTTCTCAAACCGTCCCAGACGGCGATCACCCCCACCCCGAGGATCATCAGAATACTGATGGTAAAAAGCGTCCATCCGATCGTCCTTGCTCCATAGAAGAGTTCCTGATCTCTCTGTATCAGCACTTCTCTTGCTTCTTTCGGGGCAGAGGAGAAGAATTTGTTATCCTGAATAAACGCCACGCAGGATATGAGCATCAGAGCCATCGCCGCGCAAAAAACGATCGCCAGAAAAATGGTTAAAAGCATAGTCGTCTTTATCCCTCCGCCGTCTTAAGATATCGTGTTCATGCTTCCGCCCCTTATTTCCTTGCCAGCACCGTGATCCACGGTTTAGACGGATGAAGATCATGCGTTACTTCCGGGAAGCCCGCGGCCTTCAGCGCCGCTTCGAGTTCCTCTGCCGTGTAGTTCTTCATGCCGTCAATGATCTTTTCAAACTTCAGGCTTGTGGGATCTGTCCCGTCCGACTCGTTGCAGATCATGAAGATTCCGCCGGGCTTCAGCACCTTCGCCACCTGAGCAAAGCACGCTTCAAGTCCCGGCCAGAAATAAACGGTTTCAAATGCTGTGGCAAGATCAAATGTTCCTGCGGGAAGCTGAAGATCTGACACGTCGCCCTGCAGGACTTCGCATCGTCCGGCAGCGATCATGGACTTGTTGTAATCCTTTGCTTTCTCAACAGACAGCACGGAATAGTCTACCGCCGTCACATGCGCGTTCGGATACTTCTTCAGCAGTTCGCCTGCGTTCCGTCCGCCGCCGCAGCCGAGATCCACAGCCC
>CADCOJ010000044.1 GCA_902803075.1 Oscillospiraceae bacterium
CGACCGCGGCAACCAGCGCAAGGATCGCAGCAGCCGCAGCCCAGCGCTTCCACCGGGCGCTCCGCCGCAGGCGGCATGCCGACGCTTCCTCGATCAGCTCGTCCGGCAGCGCCGTGACGGCGTCAAACAGATCCTGACTGTTCATACAGAAAACCCTCCTCCCTCCAGCGCAGTCCGAAGTCTCCCGCGCAGACGCCGCAGCCGCTGCGCCATCTGGTTCTCCCGGACGCCGCACGCGCGCGCCAGCTCGCAGACCGCATCCGCATACCAATACCGCCGCACGAACAGCACCCGATCCTCCGGCGCAAGCGTCCGGAGCCAGGCGGCAATGCAGGCAGTCAGCTGCATACACAGAACCTCGGACTCGGTATCGTTTCGGGCGGGCAGACACTCGCTCAGCTCCGAGAGCATGCTCTCCATGCCGTTATATCGCTTCTGCGCATGCGCATAGCGGATGCGCGAGATCGACAGATTGCGCGTGATGCGCCCGAGAAATGCGCGCAGGCTGACCGGCCGCTCCGGCGGCATCGCGTTCCAGGCGGCATGATATGTGTCGTTGACGCATTCCTCCGCATCCTCACGCACGGTCAGCAGGCTCTGCGCCACGCGGCGGCAGAACGCGCCGTATTTGCGGTCCGTCTCTGCGATCGCATCTTCGCTGCGTGCAAAATACAGATCGATGATCGCGGAATCTTCCATGTCTGTTCCCCCCTTTGCGTCTGTGCGGATGAAAGATCTTTCACCTATATAGTAGCAGATCCGCTCCGGATATGACAGGAATGCCGAAAAAGCAGTCGTCTGCATGCAGCGGATGATCCCCGGCGGTTGACAGCGGCTGCACGGGCTGATAAACTGAATCATGCAAATCTCCACACAGGAAGGGATCAATTATGCAGGATGCCTTTGCGAGAACAAGACTGCTTCTGGGCGATGCAGCCATGCAGAAGCTGAACCGTGCGCGCGTGGCCGTGTTCGGGATCGGCGGCGTGGGTGGATACGCGGTCGAGGCCCTGGCCAGAAGCGGCGTCGGCGCGCTGGATCTGATCGACAACGACGTTGTCAGCATGTCCAATCTCAACCGGCAGATCATTGCCACGCTTTCCACGGTCGGATGCCCGAAGGTGGACGCCGCACGCGCGCGTATCGCCGAGATCAATCCGGACTGTGCCGTGCGCACGCACCAGGTCTTCTACCTTCCGGAGACAGAAGGGCTGTTCGACTTTACGCAATACGACTACATTATCGACGCAATCGACACCGTGGCCGGGAAGATCGCTCTGGCTGTAAACGCACAGGCTGCCGGAACGCCGATCATCAGCGCCATGGGCGCCGGCAACAAGCTTGACCCGACCCGGTTCCAGGTCGCGGACATTTATAAGACCTCCGTGTGCCCGCTGGCGCGCGTGATGCGGCACGAGCTTAAAAAACACGGCGTCCGCCACTTGAAGGTCGTCTACTCCACGGAGCTTCCCACACGACCACGCGGCGAGCTGTCCGACGAAGCGCTCTCCGGCATCCGGCGCGATATTCCGGGTTCGACGGCGTTCGTGCCGTCGGTGGCCGGGCTGATCCTCGCGGGAGAAGTGATCCGGGATCTGGCTCTATAAAAAAGTCGATAACTGGATATTATAACAAGGCCATTTGCGTGCTATAGTCAGGAAAGACCCGCAGCCAGCGGTCAGCCAAAGGAGGCCATTCTCATGAAACGCATCCTGACGATCCAGGATATTTCCTGCCTTGGGAAATGCTCCGTCACGGTCGCGCTCCCCGTCATCTCTGCCATGGGCGTTGAGACTGTCATCCTGCCGACGGCAGTCCTGTCCACGCATACGATGTTCCAAAACTTCACAGTTAAGGATCTGACCGATCAGCTCGTGCCCATCACCGAGCACTGGAAGTCCCAGGGCATCCGGTTTGACGCGATCTACACGGGCTATCTTGGCTCGGCGGAGGAAATCGGGCTTGCAAAACGCATTTTCTCGGACTTTCGCTCTGAGGATACGCTCATTTTTGTGGATCCGGTCATGGCTGACAACGGCAAGCTCTATGCCGCGTTCGACGAGAGCTATGCCGCGCTGAACGCAACGCTCTGCGGCCAGGCGGACGTCATCGTCCCCAACATCACGGAAGCCTGCTTCATGACGGGGATGCCGTACCGGGAGACATACGACAGAGCCTACATCGAGCAGCTGATGCAGAGGCTCACCGCCCTCGGCGCAAAGGTCACGGTCATCACGGGCGTATCGCTCTCGGAAGGAAAGACCGGCGTTATGGGCTACGACAGCCGCAACGGCGAAACATTCGTCTATCAGAACGACCGTGTGAACGCAAGTTATCACGGTACGGGCGATATTTTCTCCAGCGTATGCGTGGGCGGACTGATGCGTGGCCTGCCGCTGCCGAAGGCGATGGAACTCGCCGCGGACTACACCGCCGACACCATCCGCGCCACGCTCGCCAACCCCAGGAAACCCTGGTACGGCGTAGATTTTGAAGCGACGCTCCCCCGCCTGATCCGCGCGCTGGAGCAGGCAGAAGCAGAGGTATAACAAACGCATCAAGCAGCCCGGGTCCATTTAAGGACCCGGGCTGCTTCTATATCCTTTCCATGCTTCAGAACTCAATGCAGATGCGGTTTTCATCGTAGGTGACCAGTTCGCTGTCGCGGAAGAAGGAATCCATGTCTGCAAAGTAGGCGGCCTTGTCCGGGTAGCGAAGAGGCGGTCCGGCAAGGATCTGCCTGGCCCGCGCGGCGCCGTCCTTCAGCAGCTCCACAGCAAGCAGCACCTCGATCACAGCGCCGGTCACGCAGGTGAGCTCGGGATCGGTGATGCGATAATCGTCGCCGTGGCTTCTGCCGGAGGCGCCGCCGATATGCGGGTGGAACGTCCGCATCACGCAGCTGAGGTCGCCCATATCGGTGGAGCCGCTGCCCCAGGGCTTGTGCATATTGACGCGGTCCGCGCCAAGCAGCCGCACAGCGATCTCCCCCGCCGCTTCCACAATGCCCGGATCGTTCAGCAGCGGCGCATAACCAGGCCTGTCATGCACGGTGACCTTTGCGCCCAGCGAGACGGCTGCACCGGCCAGCGCGCGGGTGACCTTCCGGTTGTTTTCCCGGATAGACTCCAGGCTCGCGCCACGGATAAAGGTGCTGAGCGTCGCCTCGGACGGGATGATATTGACGGAGCTGCCGCCTGACGTCATGATCGGATGGACGCGAACATGGTCGCTGTCCAGGAACGTCTCGCGGATGGCGTTGACCGCCTGCAGGCCAAGGGACGCGGCATAGAGCGCATTGACGCCGGATTGCGGGCTGCCTCCCGCATGGGCCGCAACGCCTTTATAGGTCACTTCCTTGGTGATGCAGCCGTTGGAGTTGTAGCAGTTGAAATCTTCAGACCTGGAGTTCGTCGCATGGAGCAGATATGCGATGTCGCATCCGTCCATATATCCGCGGTAGAGGTACTCCACCTTTCCGCCCAGGTAATGGATCACGCCCTTCTGCCGGAGACTTTCCCGGAAGCTCACCTCGATCAGCTCCTCCGCCGGAACAGCCATGAACCGGATCGAGCCGCACAGGCCGTCCAGTGCGCCCGGCTCCTTCAGCGCCAGCGCCGCTCCCACCAGCTCCGCGCACTGGGCGTGGTGGCCGCAGGCGTGGGCGCAGCCGTTCACTGCCTCTGGGTGGTTCGGCGCAAGCAGCGCGTCCATCTCACCCATGATCAGGATCCTCGGGCCGGGCCGACCGGTGTCAAGATCCGTATAAAACCCGGGAATATCTCCCGCCATGTGCAGCGTATATCCGGCCGCCTCAAAAATCCCGGCCAGGTACTCTGTTGTGTTCCACTCCCGGAAGCCCGTCTCCGGATGCTTCCAGAGGTACCGTTCAACCTCAAGGATCAGCTCCCTGTGCTTTTCCACAAGTGTGCGGTATGCATCAAATTCCATGCGTTTGCCTCCCTGCTGTGCCGTATGGCAGCTTTCTGGTCTTTCA
>CADCOJ010000045.1 GCA_902803075.1 Oscillospiraceae bacterium
CCGGGATTTTTTTGCCGAAGGAACGCCGGTGGAACGCCGGCGGAATCAAGCGGGAAAGCACGGTGTGCATAATGGAGGAAACGGCCTGGCCCGTAGAAAACACGAGGAGGAACTCACATGTTTTACGATGCAATCAAAAAGGTCATCTCTGACCGTACCGGCTGCGACCCCGATTCTATTCACCCGGAGTCCACGTTTTCCGAGCTGGGGATCGACTCCCTGGACACGGTGGAGCTGATGATGAACCTGGAAGACATTCTGGGCTTTGAGATCGAACTGGACAGACCCATTGCGACCGTGCAGGATCTGGACAGCTTCCTGCAAAGCAAGCGGAGCGCGCAATGATCCGCTCGGAGCTTTGCGGACTGCTGGGCATCCGCTATCCGGTGTTCCAGGGCGGTATGGCCTGGATCGCCGACGGCAGGCTGGCCGCGGCTGTTTCCAACGGAGGCGGACTCGGCATCATCGGGGCGGGAAACGCATCCGCGGCATGGGCCCGGGAGCAGATCCGCACCGCCCGTGCCCTGACGGACAGGCCCTTCGGGCTCAACATCATGCTCATGAGTCCCCATGCGGAGCAGGTCGCCGCCGTCGCCGCGGAGGAGCGCGTCAGCGTGGTCACCACCGGCGCGGGTGATCCCGCGCGGTACATGGAGCGCTGGCAGGAAGCGGGGATCCGGGTGATCCCTGTGGTCGCCTCCGTGGCTATGGCGAAGCAGATGACCCGCATGGGCGCTTCCGCGCTGATCGCCGAGGGCGGCGAAAGCGGCGGCCATGTGGGAGAGCTCACCACCATGGTGCTCGTCCCCCAGGTCTGCGACGCCACGGCGCTCCCGGTGATCGCCGCCGGCGGCATTGCCGACGGCCGGGGTGCGGCGGCAGCCTTCATGCTGGGCGCCTGCGGCGTGCAGATGGGCACGCGATTCCTGTGCGCCTGTGAATGCAGCGTGCATCCGGTCTACAAGGAAAAGATCCTGAAGGCCACGGATCTGTGCACCATGGTCACCGGCAAGCGCCTTGGCCATCCGGTGCGCAGCCTGCGCACGCCCTTTGCCCGAAGCTACGCCAGGGCGGAGTTCAGCGGCATCACGGACGAGGAGCTGCACGGCTATTCCGCCGGCGCGTTCCGTCTGGCTGTGGAGGAGGGCGACGGCTAAAAAGGCTGCTTCCTGTCCGGCCAGGCCGCGGCAATGGTCAAAAGCGAACAGCCTGCCGCCGAGATCGTCCGGGATGTCATGGAGCAGGCGGAAGTGGTTCTGCGGAGGGCCGCGGCATGGGTGGAATAGCATTCGTATTCTCCGGCCAGGGCGATCAGCATCCGGGTATGGGGCAGGAGCTCTGCAGCCGGTATCCGGTCGCCGCGGAGATGTTCCGCCTGTTTGACCGTCTGCGGCCCGGTACCTCGGCGCAGTGCTTCACCGGCACGGCGGAGGAGCTCCGGGAGACGAAAAACGCGCAGCCCTGCCTGTTTGCCATGGAGCTGGCCGCAGCGGCCGTCCTGCTGGATCATGGGATCCGGCCGGAGGCCGCAGCCGGGTTTTCTCTGGGCGAACTGGCTGCCGCCGCCATGGCCGGGGTATTCAGCGCGGCGGAGGGGTTTTCTCTGGTGTGCCGGCGCGCCGGGCTGATGCAGGCGGAGGCGGAGAAAACACAGGCCTCCATGGCCGCCGTTCTGGGGCTGACGCCGGAGCAGGTCGGCGCGATCTGTGCGAAGCACGATCGGCTCTACCCGGTCAACTTCAACTGCCCGGGGCAGATCACGGTGTCAGGCCCCGTTTCGGAGCTGCCCGCCCTTTGTCAGGCGGTCAAAGACGCCGGGGGCCGCGCGCTGCCGCTGAAGGTCGGGGGCGCGTTCCACTCGCCCTTTATGCGGCCGGCCGCCGCGGCCTTTGGGGAAGAACTGAAAAAGCTTGAGCTGCGGACGCCGGAGATACCCCTGTATTCCGACGTGACGGCCCTGCCCTACGGAGATCCCGCTTCCCTGCTGGCCGAGCAGATCGCAAGCCCCGTGCGCTGGGAAGCGCTGATTCGGAATATGATCGCCGCGGGTATCGACACGTTTCTTGAGGTCGGGCCCGGGAAGACCCTGTGCAATATGATCCGCAAAACCGATCCGGCTGTCCGTACCTTCTGCGTGTCGGATATGGATCGGCTGATCGAGGAGGTGCTGTCATGCTGAACGGAAAGGTCGCCGTTGTGACCGGGGGTTCCCGGGGCATCGGCGCAGCCATCGCAGAGACCTTCGCGTCCATGGGCGCGGCAGTCGCCGTGATCTGCGCGGGAAATGAGGCGCTGGCCGAAGCAGTCTGCGCGCGCTGCCGGAATGCGTCCGGCGCGGCGGCCAGGGCCTACCGCTGCGACGTGGCCTCCTATGAGCAGACAAAGGCCGTCGTGGCCGCCATCAAGGCGGACTTCGGCACCGTTCACATTCTTGTCAACAATGCCGGCATTACCCGGGACAGCCTGATCCCCATGATGAGCGAGGAGAGCTTCGACGCGGTGCTGGACACCAACCTCAAAGGCGCGTTCAACATGATCCGTCACTGCTCCGGGCTGTTCCTGCGCAATCGGGAGGGCTGCATCATCAACATCAGCTCGGTCTCCGGCCTGATGGGCAACGCCGGGCAAAGCAATTATTCCGCGTCCAAGGCAGGACTGATCGGACTGACCAAGTCCGCGGCACGGGAGCTGGCGCCGCGCGGCATCCGCTGCAACGCCATTGCCCCGGGCTTCATCCGCACCGACATGACCGAAGCGCAGGCGGACAATCCGCTGCTCGGTTCCGTCCCACTGGGACGGATGGGCACCGCGCAGGATGTGGCCCAGGCTGCAGCGTATCTCGCCACGGCAGAGTATGTGACCGGTACGGTGCTGCGGGTGGACGGCGGTATCGCCATGTAAGGAGCAAAGACTATGAAGGAAAGCAGAAGAGTTGTCGTGACCGGGCTGGGCGTGGTGAGCCCTGTCGGCAGCCGGGTGGATGTTTGCTGGGAGAACCTGACAGCCGGGCGCAATGCCATCGGGCCCATCACCCACTTTGACCCGGAGGGCTATAAGGCCAAGCTCGCCGCAGAGGTCCGGGATTTCGATCCCCTGGATTATATGGACAGAAGCGAGACGCTGCGCAGCGACCTGTACGCACAGTACGCCGTCGGCGCGGCAGTGCAGGCCGTAAAGGAAAGCGGTGTCATCGGGTCGCTCCCCGACGAGCGGATCGGCGTTTATTTCGGCTCCGGCATCGGCGGGCTGAACACCATCTGCACGGAGATCGCCAAGCTGGACGCGCAGGGGCCCCGCCGGGTATCGTCTCTGCTGGTGCCCATGATGATCGCCAACATGGCCTCCGGGATGATCGCCATCCGCTTCGGCTGCAGGGGCCCCGCCATGCCCGCAGTCACCGCCTGCGCCTCCGGCTCCAACGCCATCGGGGAGGCCGTCCGGGCCATCCGCCACGGCTATGCCGACGCCATGATCGCCGGCGGCGCGGAAGCTTCCATCGTGCCGGTGGGCATTGCGGGCTTTGTCAACATGAAGGCGCTCTCCACATCGGAGGATCCCGACGCGGCCTCCCTGCCCTTTGACGCGCGGCGGGCGGGCTTTGTCATCGGCGAGGGAGCCGGCGCCCTGGTGCTGGAGGAATATGAACACGCCCTGCGCCGGGGCGCCCGTATCTACGGCGAGATCTGCGGCTACGGCTCCACCTGCGACGCCTACCACATCACAGCGCCCCATCCGGAGGCGGAGGGCGGCGCGCGGGCCATGGTTCAGGCGCTCTCCGAGGCCGGGTACGCCGGCACGGAGCGGGTCTATGTCAACGCCCACGGGACCGGCACGCCGCTCAACGACGCGGGCGAGACGCTGGCCATCAAGAAGGCCCTGGGTGCGGAGGCTGCAGCCAGAGCCCTGGTCAGCTCCACCAAATCCATGACCGGGCACATGCTGGGCGCCGCCGGCGCGCTGGAGGCGATCGTCTGCCTGAAGGTGCTGCAGACCGGGATCGTCCCGCCCACCATCAATCTGCGGGAGCCGGATCCGGCGTGCGACCTGAACTATGTGCCCAACAAGGCTGTGCAGGCGGAGATCGACCTGTGCATTTCCAATTCCCTGGGCTTCGGCGGGCACAACGCCAGCCTTGCTTTTCGGAGGGTATAGCGCATGAATGAGGCAGATATCCGGAAATATGCAGCCCTGATGCGGGAGCTGGAGCTCACCGGCCTGGAGATCACGGAGGGAGATCAAGTCGTTCGTCTGGAGCGCGGCGCAGCGCCCGCTCCCCTGATCCAGGCTGTCTCCGCTGCGCCTTCCCCGGCGCCTGCGGCGGAGGCGGAAGACACGATCAGCATCCGCTCGCCCATCGTGGGACTGTTCTATGCCGCTCCGGCGGAAACCGCGGAGCCTTATGTCTCCCTGGGCGATCGGGTGAAGAAGGGTCAGACCCTATGCATCGTGGAAGCGATGAAGCTGATGAACGAGATCCCCGCCGAGGAGGATGGGGAGATCGTTGAGATCTGTGTCACCAACGGACAGATGGTGGAGTACGGGACCGAGCTGTTCCGGCTCCGGAGGTAACGCAATGAACAAAGAAGCGCTCAAGGGCATTCTGCCCCACCGGGAGCCGATGCTTCTGGTGGATGAGGCCGCGCGCGAGGGCGACACGGCAGTGGGCCGTTACCGTGTGCGGGGCGATGAATACTTTCTGCAGGGGCACTTTCCCGGAAATCCCATCGTCCCGGGGGTGATCCTCTGCGAAATGCTGGCCCAGTCCGCCTGCGTGCTGCTGCAGGATCAGATCCGCGATGGGATGCTGCCGGTCTATACGGGGCTGAACAATGTGAAGTTCCGCTCGCCGGTCCGTCCGGGAGATACGGTGGAATCCCGCTGCAGGATCCGGCGTGCCAGGCACCCGTTTTATTTTGCCGAGGGTACCGTGACGGTGGATGGACGCCTGTGCGTCAGCGCGGAGTTTTCCTTTGCCGTCACGAGGATATAGCCCATGTTTTCCAAGATCCTGATCGCCAACCGGGGCGAGATCGCCGTCCGGATCATCCGGGCCTGCAAGGAAATGGGGATCGCCACGGTGGCTGTATATTCCGAGGCGGATCGCAACGCGCTCCACACCGCACTGGCGGATCAGAGCTACTGCATCGGCGGGCCGGAGGCCTCTGACAGCTATCTGGATGAAAACCAGATCATCAGCACGGCCCTGCTCTCCGGGGCGCAGGCGATCCATCCGGGCTACGGCTTCCTGTCCGAAAATGCCCACTTTGCCCGGCTGTGCCAGAAAAACGGCCTGGTCTTCATAGGGCCGGCCCCGGAAACCATGGAGAAGCTCAGCGACAAATCCGTGCTGAAGGAACAGATCGAGCACACAGGGCTGACGGTGATCCCCGGCACCACGGCGCTGGCCGACCTCCAGCAGGCCCGGCAGAGCGCAGAGGAGATGGGGTACCCCGTCATGCTCAAGGCATGCACCGGCGGCGGCGGCCGGGGGATCCGGCTGATCCGCACGGAAAGCGAGCTGGAGCCCAACTGGCAGCAGGCCGGCAGCGAGGCGCTCAGCGCCTTTGGCGACGGCTCGCTGTATATGGAAAAATACATACATCCCGCCCGCCATGTGGAGCTGCAGATCCTGGCCGACGAGTACGGCGGCGTGGTCTGTCTGGGGGAACGGGACTGCTCCCTGCAGCGGCGCAACCAGAAGCTCATCGAAGAAAGCCCTTCGCCGGCCGTGCTCGCCGCGCAGCGGAAAGACCTCATCGGACGCGCGGTGGAGGCTGTCCGGAAGATCGGATACGTCGGCGCAGGAACGCTGGAGTTCCTGCTGGACGGAGACGGAAACTTCTGGTTCATGGAGATGAACGTGCGCCTGCAGGTGGAGCACAGCGTGACGGAGATGCTCACCGGGATCGATCTGGTGCAGTGGCAGATCCGCATCGCTGCGGGGATCGCGCTGAGCTTCACCCAGGGGGATATCTCTCTGCTGGGCGCAGCCATCGAGTGCCGCATCAACGCAAGAAGCAGCGGCCGGCTGGAGATGCTCCACGTGCCCGGCGGCCCCTCCGTCCGGTTTGACACCGCGCTGATGGAGGGGCTGGAGGTCACCCCGTATTACGATTCCCTGCTGGGGAAGCTGATCGTGTATTCCAAGACGCGGGAGGCGGCGCTGCGCAAGCTGCGGGCGGCGCTGTGCGAGCTGGTGATCCGGGGGATCCCCACCAATATTGAGGAGCAGCTGAACATCATCGACGACGAGCGGTTCGTCTCCGGTGAATATGACCTGACATTTATGGGGAGCAGATGAAGCCATGGCCCTGATCAATTTTATCAAACCGAAAAACCAGCTGGAGGAGGGCGGCCGCAGTGCGGCCATTGTTCAGCAGGATGCGCTGGAGCCGGAAAAGACCTGTCCAAACTGCCGCAAGGCGATCCCGCTGAGCCGGCTCTGGTCCCGCGACCTGGTCTGTCCCTGCGGCTATCATTTCCGCATGAAGGCGCGGCAGCGGATCGCTTCGCTGACGGACAAGGACAGCTTCCGCGAGCTGTTTGCCGGGCTGCGGGCGGAAAACCCGCTGGCCTTTCCCGGTTACACGGAAAAGCAGGAGGCCGTGCGCGCCGCCAGCGGCGAGCGCGAGGCGGTGCTCTGCGGGACCGCCTCGCTGGAGGGGGAATCCTGCTGCCTGTTTGTGATGGAGTCCTATTTTATGATGGGCAGCATGGGCACGGCCGTGGGAGAAAAGATCACCCGGCTCTTTGAATACGCCATGGAGCGCCGCCTGCCGGTGATCGGCTATACGGTCTCCGGCGGCGCACGCATGCAGGAGGGCCTGCTTTCCCTGATGCAGATGGCCAAGACCAGCGCCGCCGTGAAACGGCACAGCGACGCGGGGCTGCTGTATATCGCCGTGCTTACCGACCCCACCACCGGCGGCGTGACCGCCAGCTTCGCCATGGAGGCGGACATCATCCTCGCCGAGCCCGGGGCCACCGTGGGCTTCGCCGGGGCGCGGGTCATTGAGCAGACCACGCGGAAAACACTGCCAAAGGGCTTCCAAAAAGCGGAATTCGTGCTGGCACACGGCTTCCTTGACGGGATCGTGCCCCGTGCCGGGCAGCGGTCATTCCTGGCGGAGCTGCTCCGCCTGCATAAGGGGGGATGAGATCATGCGTAAGACCACGCCGTATGAACGGGTAAAGCTGGCCCGGAGCACCGACAGGCCCACAGGTCTGGACTATATACAGAACATCTTTCAAAACTTCATCGAGCTGCACGGCGACCGCCGCTTCGGAGACGATCCGGCGGTGGTCGGCGGCGTCGCCCGGCTCAACGGGACGCCGGTGACCGTGATCGCCATTGAGAAGGGGCACAACGCCCGGGAACGGGGCGCGCGCAATTTCGGTTCTCCCCATCCGGAGGGATACCGGAAGGCTCTGCGGCTGATGAAGCAGGCGGACAAGTTCGGGCGCCCGGTCATCTGTTTTGTGGACACCTCGGGTGCATACTGCGGCATCGGCGCCGAGGAACGGGGCCAGGGACAGGCCATTGCGGAAAACCTGACGGAAATGTCCACCCTCTGTGTCCCTGTGATCTCCCTGCTGATCGGAGAGGGCGGCAGCGGCGGCGCGCTGGCGCTGGCCGTGGCCGACCGGGTCTGGATGCTGGAAAACGCTGTGTACTCGGTGATCTCTCCAGAGGGCTGCGCCAGCATCCTGTGGAAGGACGCCAAAAAGGCCGAGACGGCGGCCGCCAGCCTGAAGCTGACGGCGGAGGACGCGAAACGGCTCGGCGTCATTGCGCGCATCCTGCCGGAGACGGAACTGGGCAGGCCGCCGTTTTTCCGTGCGCTCCGGGAGCTGCTGGCTGAGGAGCTGACCCTGCTGGCCCATGACCCCGACCTCATCAACAAGCGCTACGACCGCTTCCGGCGGATCGGTGCGGAACTGGTTAAGGAGACTGTATGAGCATTTGTCAGAAATACTGCCGGGAGGTCCTGGATGAGCGGGGACGTCTGAAAACCTTTGCGCTTGATTATCCCGAGGATTTTAATTTCGGATACGATGTGGCAGACGCCATTGCGGCGCAGACGCCCGAAAAAACGGCCATGATCTGGTGCAACACCGAGGGTGAGGAGCATCGCTTTTCCTTTCTGGATATCAAAAAGCAGAGCAACCGCATGGCCAACGTGTTTCGCTCCGCGGGGCTCCGCCGGGGCATGCGTGTGATGCTGGTGCTCAAGCGGCATTATGA
>CADCOJ010000046.1 GCA_902803075.1 Oscillospiraceae bacterium
GAAACAGCCCTTTCCGACAAAAACGCATGCCGGGTCACCGGCATGCGTTTTTTCTGCGCGGGCGGGCGCTTCCGTTTGCGTTTTTGCGCGCCGTATGGTATGATCGGACCGAAACCGGCTTGGGAGGGACGCGCACATGGGCGACCGATGCAGAACGAAGTATCCGCTCCTGCTGCTGCACGGCGCAGGCTTCCGCGACCTGCGGCTGCCGCTCTATTGGGGGCGGATCCCGCAGGCGCTGGCGCGGGAGGGCGCGCGGATCTTCTATGGCGGGCAGGACTGCTGGGCCAGCGTGGAAACGAATGCGGAGGCCGTCGCCGCCCGCATTGCGGACATCGTCCGGCAGACGGAGTGCGGAAAGGTCAACATCATCGCCCATTCCAAGGGCGGGCTTGACGCGCGCATGGCGGCCTGCCGTTTCGGCTGCGCCGGGCAGATCGCCAGCATCACCACCGTCGCTACGCCGCACCGGGGCTCCCGGACGATCGACCGGCTCATCCCGCTGGCGCGGCCCGTTTGGAGCATTGCGGCGTTTGCCGTCAACAACTGGATCCGCCTGGTTGGCGACCGGAAGCCGGATTTCCTGCGCCTGTGCCGGGATCTCACAACGGAGCACATGCGCCGCTTCAACGCGCAGAACCCGGACGTGCCGGGGATCTTCTACCAGAGCTATGCCTGCGTCATGAAGCACCCCTTTTCCGACCTTCACCTCTCCACGGCCAACTGGATCCTGGGCCGCATCGAGGGCGAGAACGACGGGCTGGTGTCGGTGGAGTCGGCGCTGTGGGGCGAGGAACGCCATGTGGTCCGCAGCGCGGGCTTCCGGGGCGTGTCGCACCTGGATGCCATCGACCTGCGCCGCGCGCCGCTGACGCGGAAACGGAGCGGCGGCGTCCGCGATATCTGCGAGCTCTATGTCTCCATCGCTGAGGACCTTCAGCGCCGGGGACTCTGACGAACATTTGACGCAGGAGGAGATCTGCATGAAGCATGAACCGGATCCGATCGTCATCCGACCCTTTGCACCGGACGACCGCGCGCGCGTCGAAGCGTTTTTCGACCGGATGCACGGCGAGGCGGAGCTGTTTTTCAACACAAACGACGTCAACCGCAGGCCCGCGCGGGCATTTTTCAAAGGGACCGCGCGCTGCACCGATTATTTCCTGGCTGAGGACAACGGCGTGATGGCGGGCTATGTGTTCCTGCGGGACATGGATTCCGTGCCGGAGCTCGGCATCGCCGTGGACGAGGCGTATCAGCACCGCGGGCTCGGCCGCAGGCTCATGGAGTATGCCGAACGCCACGCCCGGCAGGCCGGGCGCAGCGGGATCCTTTTGCGCACGCATCCGGCGAATCTGCGCGCGCAGATGCTCTATTACAAGGCGGGCTATGAGCGCATCGGCACCGCCCTCAACGGAGAGCTTCTGTTTCTGCGCCGCCTGCGCGCGGAGAAAAGACAGGAGGACTGACCATGCTGGACAAGCTGCTGGAACGGTACGAGGCCGTCGTCGTGCTGGACACGGAGACCACCGGCGTCTATTGCCGCCGCGACGAGATCATTGAGCTGGCGGCGCTGCGCGTCGTCCGGTGCGGCGCGGAGCTCCGCCGCGAGGCGGAGATGGACGACCTCATCCGCCTCCCCGAGGGGCGCCGTCTGCCCGGCGTCATCACGGATCTCACCGGCATCACCGATCAGATGCTGCAGGCGGACGGCGTCTGCGCACAGCAGGCCGCGGAACGCTTCGCGTCCATGCTCACGCCGGAGACGCTCCTGGTGGCCTACAATGCGCAGTTCGACCTGTCGTTCCTCTATTTTTTCCTGCTGCCCTTCGGCCTTGCGGATCGGCTGCGCCATGTGGCGCGGATCGACGCCATGACTGTCTATAAGGACCGCAGGCCCTATCCCCACAGGCTTGCAAACGCCGTGGAGGCATACCGGCTCGCCGGGCAGAACACCCACCGCGCCATCGACGACGCCGCGGCCACGCTTGAGCTGCTGTGCGCCATGGAGCGCGAGCGGGACGATCTGGAGCGCTATATCGACCTGTTCGGCTACAACCCAAAATACGGCGCGCCGCGCCCGCGCATCCGGTCCGTGACCTATCGTGCGCAGCCCTATGACAGCCCGCTGCCGCTCTATGCGCTGCCGGACGCGGAGCCTTGAGCGCCGATCCCGATCATCCGAAAAAGGAGTTTATCCATGCAGACCATTCCCACCATCCTTGCGCAGGAGCTTTCCGTCCGCGAGGAGTATGTTGAAAATGTCATCCGCCTGCTCGATGAGGGCAGCACCATCCCGTTCATCGCCCGCTACCGCAAGGAGCTGCACGGCGCCATGGACGATACCGCCCTGCGGACGCTGGAGAAGCGGCTGCAGTACCTGCGGAACCTGGCCCAGCGCCGGGAGGAGGTCAAAGGCGCCATCGAGGCGCAGGGCAAGCTCACGCCGGAGCTGGCCGCCGCCATCGACGAGGCCGCCACGCTTGCCGAGGTGGAGGACTGCTACCGCCCCTACCGGCAGAAGCGCCGCACCCGTGCCTCCATTGCGAAGGAGCGCGGCCTGGAGCCGCTGGCCGACGCCATCATTGCCCAGACGCGCACCATGCCGGCGCCGCTCACACTGGCGGAGGACTATGTGAACGAGGCGCTGGGCGTCCCGACGGCGCAGGATGCGCTTTCCGGCGCGGGAGACATCCTGGCCGAGCGCATTTCGGACGACGCGGAGCTGCGCCGCCGGCTGCGCGCGTATTATCAGGAGCAGGGCGCGCTTGCCTCAGAGGCGGAAGCGCCGGACGAGACGTCGGTCTACCGGCTCTATGACGCATTCTCCCAGCCGATCCGCCGCCTCCAGAGCCACCAGATCCTGGCGCTCAACCGCGGCGAACGGGAGGGATATCTGAAGGTGCGCGTGTCGGTGGACCGCGGCGAAGTGCTTGCGCGCATCCGCCGGAAGCTCATCGTACCCGGCACGCCCGCCATGGACTTCCTCAAAGCCGTCACCGAGGACAGCTTTGACCGCCTGCTCGCGCCGAGTCTGGAGCGTGAGCTGCGCGCCGAGCTGACCGACCGCGCCAACACGCAGGCGATCGGCAACTTTGCGCTCAATCTCCGGCCGCTGCTGATGCAGCCGCCGGTACGCGGCGCCGTGACCATGGGCCTGGACCCCGGCTACACGCACGGCTGCAAGGTCGCGGTCGTGGACGAAACGGGCAAGGTGCTCGATACCGCCGTGGTCTATCCGACCTTCGGCCAGCGCCAGCGGGAGGAGTCGGCGCGCACGCTCTCCCGGCTGATCCGAAAGGACGGCGTGCGCTGCATCGCCATCGGCAACGGCACGGCTTCCCGGGAGACGGAGGCCTTCACGGCCGCGCTTTTGAAGGAACATCCGGGCGTGGGCTATACCATCGTGAACGAGGCGGGCGCTTCGGTCTATTCGGCGTCGGAGCTGGCCGCGCAGGAGTTCCCGCAGTTTGACGTGAACCTCCGCTCGGCGGTCTCCATTGCAAGACGCCTGCAGGACCCGCTGGCCGAGCTGGTCAAGATCGACCCCAAGGCCATCGGCGTGGGGCAGTATCAGCACGATATGCCCCAGAAGGAGCTTGACGCCGCGCTGGAGGGCGTGGTGGAGCAGTGCGTCAACGCCGTGGGCGTGGACGTCAACACCGCCTCCGTGCCGCTGCTGCGGCAGGTTTCCGGCCTGACGGCTGCGACGGCCAGAAACATCGTCGCCTACCGCGAGGAAAACGGCGCCTTCACCTCCCGCGCGCAGATCAAAAAGGTACCCAAGCTCGGCCCGAAGGCCTTTGAACAGTCCGCCGGCTTCCTGCGTGTGATGCAGGGCGGCCAGGTGCTGGACCGGACGGGCGTCCACCCGGAGAGCTACGGCGCGGCGAAGAAGCTGGCGGAGCTGCTGCACGTCCGGCTGGAGGACGCCGGTACGGACCGGATGGCGGACCTGCCGGAGAAGCTCCGCGCCTGCGGCGAGCAGGCAGCCGCCGAAGCGTGCGGCGTGGGCGTGCCGACGCTGCAGGACATCGTCCGTGAGCTGGTGCGTCCCGGGCGCGACCCGCGGGACGAGCTGCCCGCGCCGGTGCTGCGCACGGACGTTCTGGAGCTGAAGGATCTGAAGCCCGGCATGGTCCTGACCGGAACGGTGCGCAACGTCATCGATTTCGGCGTGTTCGTGGACATCGGCGTGCATCAGGACGGTCTTGTGCACATCTCGCGTGTCTGCGACCGCTTCATCCGCCACCCGTCTGAGGTCGTTTCGGTGGGGGACGTGGTGAAGGTCACCGTGCTGGAGGTGGACGAAAAGCGCAGGCGCATCAGTCTGAGCATGAAGGACGTGCGGGAACCTTGAGCCAGGCTTGTCCGTCATAAGGACAACAAACAGCAAGGAGGATGCAGACATGTTTGAATATCGTGTGGAAAAGCTCCTGGTGAACCAGGCGGAGGCGCGCATGAACGAGCTGGCCCGGGAGGGCTGGCGCGTCATCTCGGCCACGCCCAATCTGGCGCGGGGCTACGGCCTTGTGGTCGTGCTGGAGCGCCCGCTCCGCTGAACGGGAGGAAGCACATGGAGGATCTGTCCATCCGGCGCGCGGGGGAGCAGGATATCCCCGCGCTGGACCGGCTGCTTTATCAGGTGCACAGGGTGCACAGCGACGCGCGGCCGGATCTGTTCGTGCCCGGCGCGAAAAAATATACCGACGCCGAGCTGCGCGCGATCCTGGCCGGGGACAGCACGCCCGTGTTCGTGGCCGAGCGGGACGGCGCTGTGCTGGGCTATGCGTTCTGCGTGCTTCAGGATCCGCCGCACGGAAACATGACGCCCGTCCGCACGCTGTATCTGGACGACCTGTGCGTCGACGCCCATGCCCGCGGCGCGGGCGTGGGTACGGCGCTGTACCGGTTCGTGCTGGACTATGCCCGGGCCTGCGGCTGCCACAATGTGACGCTGAACGTCTGGGCCGGCAATCCCGGCGCGCAGAGGTTCTATGAAGCCCTCGGCATGCACGTCCAGAAGACCTGCATGGAGCAGATCCTTTGAAGCGGCCCCGGGAAGCGCATGCAAAAAGTCCCCTGCGCGGCAGGCAGCCGCGCCGGATGAGGTGGTAAGCCTTGAATCAAACGAACAACCCGAGATTAAGAGAAAACGCGCAGAAGCTGCGCCGCGAGGTGACGAAAGAGGAGCGCCGACTCTGGTATGACTTTCTGAAACAGCTTCCTGTAACAGTCAACAGGCAAAAGGTCATCGAGCATGCGCTGAACCAGCTTGGGATCACCGTCGTGCGATATTCCAATGACGACGTCAACCGGAATTTCGACGGCGTGTGTGCCGACCTTTTCCGGAGACTTGCTTTGACGGACATTGAACAGACGTGAAAAAACACCTCATCAGTCAGCCTTGCGGCTGACAGCTTCCCCTCAAGGGGAAGCCTTGGAGGCACTTCTGCCCACAGTAAAAACCCGACCGATTCGACAAAACAGGCGTGACCGCAGCGGTCACGCCTGTTTCGTTTTTCCGTTTTTGCTGGTAATGCTTGCCTCGAAATCAACTTCCTTATGAGGTCCTGCCCGGGCGGTGCTTTTTTACAACAAGGAGGCAGCTTTCAGATCAAGCTGCCTCCTTTGCAGTGCCTGTTTCCGGCGGTCAGGTCGCGTCCTTCCGGGCGGCCTGGTTGGTGTCGATGGAGCCGCGGAAGACGAAGAAGCGGTCATAAAGGTATTCCAGCACGAAGTTTGCCAGCATATTGAGGATCGTGACCAGATAGTCGTTCCAGCCGCAGCGCTCCGCCAGGTAGTTCCCCAGGATCGTGGAGACGGGGGTAAAGACGGCGTAGAACAGGAAGACCTTCGCCATTGCCACGGGCACATTGTTGGCCGAGCGGAACGTATAGCGCCGGTTGAGCGTGAAGTTCCACACCACGGACAGCACCAGCGCCGTCAGATAGCACGGCCAGTAGCTCCAGCCGGTAAATTCCGTCAGGAGCGTGAACACGCCGAGCTCGATCACGCCGGCAGAGATGGAAAACAGCAGGAATTTGAGGGAGCGCAGCAGCTCCTTTTTCCGTTCAGACTGCATCGTGAGACTCCTTTCTGTTCGCCCGTTCAGAGCGGGATCTTCCGATCATCGACGAAGCGGAGCTCCGCTTCGTCCAAAGACGCCTCCAGCGCGTCATACTGCTCCTGCTGACCGGCCATGGCGCTGGTCTGCAGGCGGGCGTTGATCCGCCGCGGCGTGACGGACAGCGTCAGCGGCGCATGGGCGAGCGCTTCCGCGCAGTCGTCCAGACGCGCCAGCCACCGTTCCCCGTTGCAGAAATTGTCCGCGATCAGCTCGCCGTCCACAAACAGCTGGGCAATGTCCCCGCGGTACAGCGCCGAAAGAAGCGTCATCCTGTGGCCGCGGAGCGACGCCTGCGGGATGTCCAGCACATAGCGGCTCGCTCCGGTCTGACGCCAGGGGATGGGGACCGGCGCGGGAACGCCCGGGAACGTCCATCCGGAGAACACGCCCTCGCGTGCGGGCCGCGCGCCGTCCGGCGCGCTCTCCGGCCCAAGCGGCGGGAAGCTGAGCAGCGTGTGGCGTGTCTGTGTCAGCTCCATGCGCAGCGTCTGGCCGTCCCAGGTCAGCGCGCCGTCGGCCAGGAAGGCGATCTCCCGCCCACGGATTTCCAGCGTGACGAAGCGCTCGGCCTGCGCCCGCGTGAGCGTGACGATGCGCACGCGCGCGCCGCCCTGCCGCAGGGTGAAGCAGCTGCCGTCCGCCGCCGGGCGGCAGAGGAGCATGCCCTCCGCCTCCTCCGCGGGGCATCCGTCCGCCGCGCTCCCCGCAGGGAAGCAGTAGACAGGCGTCATCCCCTCCGGCGCAAAGAAGAACCAGACCGCCCCCTCCGCATCCTTCAGGCCGGCGATCGGCTGCGCGGAAGCTGCGGTGAGCCGGACGCCGTCCAGCGTGACGCCGAAGGGCAGGACCGCGTTTTCGCCTCCGGCGATGGAGAGCTCCGGGAAACGGAGCGTGCCGGAGGGCAGGCCCAGGGTGATCTGCACGCCGCGGATGTCCGGGCGCTCGGCGTGATCCTGGAAGTTCTGCAGGAACAGGAAGCCGGAATCTCCCGCGGCACGCACGCACCAGCGCAGCGCGGGATCCGCGGGCGTGATGGTTTTCATGCGCTCGGGCAGGACGGTGTGCGCCTGCGCCAGCAGCGTCCGGAAGCTCCTGCACAGCGCGTGCAGGGTGCGCAGCCGGAAGTAGGAACGGTTCGGCAGTCCGTATTCGCCCAGGGCCGCCTGGTAGTCATAGGAGCGCTTGGGCACCTGCGCCTCATTGAGGAACATCGTCCGCTCGCCGGTGGGGTTGGTGCCGCCCCGATACATGTAATAGCCCAGGAAATTGCAGCCCGAGCCGAGCTTGGCGTTGGCCAGCGCGTCCACGCTCTGCATGGGCAGGCGGAAACGGTGGCGGTAGCTGACGGTCATGCCGCCCATCATCTCGCAGCAGGAGTAGGGGCGGGACTCAGGCGCGTAGCGCGGGGTGAAATCGCCCGTCGCGGGGACGGCGTCGTTGTGGCAGTCGCGGTAGAGATACTCCTCCGTCAGCGGGTGCACGCCGTCCTCGCGGTAAAAGAGCCAGGGCCGGTAGGCGTAGCCGCCCCACAGCGGGAGCATCACCTCCGTGGGCGTCCGGGCGCCGCCCCAGGCGGTGGCGGTATAGAACGGGGTGACGATGCCTTCCTCACGGGCGATGGCGTATAGATCCAGCATGTGCCGGTCGCCGCCGTCGCCGCCGGGGATGTACTCGCCGCTCACGCCGGTCGTCATCTCCCAGGCTGCGGAGGAGTGCATATATTCGTTTTCGATCTGCGTGCCGATGATGCAGCCGCCCTGCGCGTAATAGAGCCCGTCGGCCTGCCGGTGGATCTCGCGGTAGAACCGCCGCACATACCGGTAGTATTCCGGGTCGCAGCTGCGCGTGTCAAAGGGCATGCCGTACAGCCAGTCGGGCAGACCGCCGTTGCGCATTTCGCCGTGGACGAACGGCCCGATGCGCAGGATCACGTACATCCCGTGCCTGCGGCAGAGCTCCAGAAATGCGCGCAGATCCCGGTTCCCGTCGAAGCGGAAGCGGCCGCGGATCTCCTCATGGACGATCCAGATGACATAGGTGGAGATGATATTGAGCCCGCCTGCCTTGCACTTGAGGATCGTATCCTCCCATTGATCGCGGGCGACGCGCGCATAGTGCACCTCGCCGGATATGGCGAAGAAGGGCTTGCCGTCCAGCGTCATGGAGCTGTTGGTGAAGCCGAGCTCCTGCCCGTCCGGGCGGACGCCGCGGAAGTGTTCATCCAGGGGATAGACGGCCCTTGGGGAAAGATGGGCCAGATCCAGAAATTCAGACATGGACAGATACCTCCGGAAGGATCAGAGGATCGCCAGCGACTGCGCCCCGAGCGTCAGCACGTCGGAGCAGCCGGCCTCGCCGACTGTGAGCAGCAGCCTGCGGCCGGAAAGCTCCCCGCCCAGCTCTGCGGCCGTCAGCCGGACGGCCGCGCAGGACGGGTTGACCGCCACCAGGCGCGTGCCGCGGGCATAGACCAGCAGCTGCCGCCCTGCGGGGGCATATACCGGGCGGAACAGCGCGTCCGCCTGCAGATCGGGCTCCGCATGGCGCAGCGCGAGCACCTCCTGCACCAGATGGAACAGGGAATCCGCCCGCGCGGACTCGGACTGCACGGTGGGCGCGTCGGGCGCGCCGTCCACGGGCAGATAGAGCTGCTCCGCTCCGGCCTCCGAGAAGCCCAGGTTCCGGGAGCCGTCCCACTGCATGGGCGTGCGGGTGCCGGTGCGGGTGTAGCCGCCCTCCTTGCTCGGCAGCTGCGGCTGATAGCGCATGCCGATCTCGTCGCCGTAGTAGAGGAAGGGGACGCCGGGCAGCGTGAAGAGCATGGCGAACAGCAGCTTGCGCTCGCGCTCGGTGAGCTCCGGGGACAGGCGCGGCGTATCGTGGTTGCAGGTGATGAAGCTGATGTAGCCGTCGGCGCGCGTGCGCTCGTAGCGCGGCAGGTATTCCGCAAGGAACGCCTGCGCGTCCGCGCCGGAGCCGGCTTTGATGAAGCTGCAGTTGGCGCCGCGGTCATTTTTCACGCGGCAGAGCATGTGGTAGGCGTTGCCGGGGTGGTCGAGACAGAAATCCATGTCAAACCGCGCGCCGGTGAGCGCCTGGTCGGGATCGCTCCATTCGGCCACCATCGCGGCTTCGGGGTATTCCGCGTCGAGCATCCTGCGCACGTCCTGCCAGATGCGGCAGGTGGCGGATTTTTTCGCGTCGTCCGCCTTGACCAGCGAGCTTGCCATGTCCACGCGGAAGCCGTCGCAGCCGTGATCCAGCCAGAAGCGCATCACGTCCTTCATTGCCTCGCGCGTGCGGATGGCTTCGGGCGCGTCACAGGGCGTCTGCCAGCTCCGGGTGACGGTGCCCCAGCCGTAGTTGAGCGCGGGCTGGCACTTGAAGAAATTCAGCATATAGGTGCCGTTGCGCGGCGCCTCGCCGCCGATGTAGGGGTAACCCGGGACGCCCGTGATCCAGTCGTCCGTCCAGATGTAGCGGTCGGAAAGGGCGTTGGGCTCGGCTTTGCTGCTCTCCAGGAACCATGGATGCTCTTCGGAGGTGTGGCCGGGCACAAGATCCAGCAGCACGCGGATACCGAGCCGGTGCGCCTCGTCAAACAGGCGGAAGAGGTCCTCGTTCGTGCCGTAGCGCGGCGCGGCGCGCTGATAGTCGCGCACGTCGTAGCCGGCGTCCTTGAACGGGGAATCGAAGCAGGGGTTGATCCACAGCGCGTTGCAGCCGAGATCGCGGATATAGGGCAGGCGGCGGATGATACCGGCAAAATCTCCGATGCCGTCGCCGTTGGTGTCCTGGAAGGACTGGGGATAGATCTCATAAAAAACTGCGTCCTTGAGCCATGCGGGCATGATGATGTTTCTCCTTCTCTTTATTATTGTGTCAGGACTGCCGTCCCGAAGGGCGGGAGCGTCAGCGTCCCGTTTTTGAGCGTGACTGTGCCCTCCGCGGTCAGAAGCACCGCGGCGAGCGTCCGGAAACCGGCGGCCTCGCCGGTGAGCCGCACCTCGGCGGGCTCCTTGTCCGTGTTGAACACAAGCAGGACCGGCGTGAGCGCCGGGTCCTCCGCGCCGCGCAGCAGCGTCACGGTGCGGCGGCTAGAGCAGGCGGGCAGATACTGCGTTTCCCCGCGGGCGATGGCGGGAAAGCTGCGCCGGATCTTCACGCAGGTGCGGAAATACTGCCAGACGGACCAGGGATCCTGCGCCTGCTCGTCCTGCGGCGGGAATTTCTGGGCGAAGGCCTCCATCTGCTCCGGCCCGCGGCACATGCCCTCGGCGGCAGCGTCCAGCGTCCAGTACATGGGCGCGCGCTTGTTTTCATCGCGCCCGGAGCCCTTCATGCCGAGCTCCTCGCCATAGTAGACAAAGGCGTTGCCGGGCATGAGCAGGTTCATGGCCCCCGCCAGCTTCACGCGCGAGCCGTCGTCGCCGGCATAGTATCCGGCCGAGCGGGCCATATCGTGGTTGGTGTAGAAGGGGGCGTTGATGTAGTCCGGGTTGTGGGCGGCAAAGAGCGCCTGCTCGGCTGCCAGCGTCTCGCCGTAGACCTCTGCGGAGCGCGAGCCGCGCACCACGGAGCAGATGATCCCGTCGTTTCCGGAGAACTGGAAATCGAACAGCGAGTCAATGCCGCTGTCATAATACGCGGCGCAGGTGCCGGGATCCGTCCACGCCTCGCCGACAAGATATGCGTCCTGCTTCTGCGCGCGGACGGTGTCCGTGAGCCAGGAGAGGAACTCGATCCCGGCGGCGGTGTCGTCGGTGTCATAGGAGGTGACGGCGTCGAGCCGGAAGCCGTCCGCGCCGCGTCCCAGCCAGAAGCCCGTGACCGCGGCGATCTGCGCGCGCACAGCCTCGCTTCGGAGGTTCAGATCCGGCATCCCGGACCAGAACCGGGCTTCATAGAACCACTTCGTGCCGCCCAGCGGGACAAAGCCGCCGCGCTGTGTGTCGGTAAAGTTGTAGTAGTCGAGATAGGGACAATCCTCCGCCGAGGGCTCCGCGCCCTCAGGCAGCGCGCGCAGATAATCCGCCGCCGCGCGGAACCAGGGGTGCTCGGAGGAGGTGTGGTTGACGGGCAGGTCGAGCAGCAGCCGCACGCCGCGGCTCCGGCAGGCTTCGGCCAGCGCGTCAAAGTCCTCCAGCGTGCCGTACTGCGGGTCGATGGAAAGATAGTCGGTGACGTCGTACTTGTGATAGGTGGGGGAGGGGAACACCGGCATGAGCCAGATCTCGTCGAAGCCCAGCCCGCCGTCGCCTGCGATGTAGTCCAGCTGCTGCGTGACGCCCGGCAGATCCCCGATGCCGTCGCCGTCGGAGTCGCGGAAGGAATAGACGAAGACCTCATAGCCCGTGCGGTACGCATCCGCGCAGGCAACGGGCTTGAGCCCGGCGGCCAGGGCCTCCATCTGGTTTTTCCCGGCGCCGGCGCAGCCGGTGAGCAGCAGCGCCAGGAGCAGGAACAGGATCAGCGTCTTTCTGCGTATCATGGCAAACCTCCTTTTCCCGCCCGGTGGCGGGACAGAGCGATCAACGGAAAGCGCCGGAAGTCCGAAAACGGTCGGGCTTCCGGCGCATGGGTGTCATGCAGTGCTTTCCCGGAAGATGATCCGGTAATCGCGGAACACACGGCTTTGCGGCTGACGGCCGTTAAAGAGGTCGATCAGCATCTGTGCCGCGGCCGCGCCGAGCTGCCGGTCGTCAAAGCGGATGGCCGTGACGGAGGGCGACGAGGAATCGAGCATGGAGCTGTCATAGAACGAGGCGAGCTTCCAGTCGTCCGGGATGTGGATGCCGCGCTGCTTGCAGGCGGTCATCACCTGCCCGGTGATCTTTTCATCCATGCAGATGATGCCGTCCACGGAGCGTGTCTGAAGCGCGTCGATGATGCGTCCGACGTGCTGCTGGTCGGCGGCGTCGAGCCGGATGAGCGTGCGGTCGGGCGTGAGCCCGGCGGCGGCATAGCCGGCCAGGAACCCGTCGCAGCGGCAGCGGGTGATGACGTGGCCCTCGTCGAGCCCGATGAGCGCCAGCCTCCGGCAGCCCTGCTCCAGGAGCGAGGCGGTCAGCTTGCTGCAGGCGGCCACATGGTCGTTATCCACCTGCAGTACGTCCGGATCCGGGCTGGTGCCGATGGCGGCGAAGGGGATGTCGTTCGCCTTGAGATATTCTGCCAGCGGGTCGTTGGCGGTGGTCCGGGTGAGGATCACGCCGTCGACCTTGCAGTTGTCCACCACGCGCTGCAGATCGCGGCTTTTGCTGTTTTCCACCAGCGTGATGAGGATGTCGTAGCCGTTTGCCGCCGTCACGTCCCCGATGCCGCGCAGACAGGCATGGAAGAACGGATAGGCAAAAATATCATACTCGGTGGAGCAGATAACGCCGATGTTGTAGGTTTTCTGCTGCGCCAGGCCGCGGGCGACCACATTCGGCTTGTAGTTGTGCAGGCCGATGTATTCATGCACGCGGCGGACGGTCTCCTCGCTGATGCGCCCCTTGCCGGAGATGGCGCGGGACACCGTCGTTTTGGAGACGCCGAGTGCGCTGGCCACATCGGCAATGGTGAGTTTGGGTGCCAATTTTACATCATCCTTTGACAGAACCGCCGGTGATGCCTTCCACGTAGTATTTCTGCAAGCACATGAACAGGATCGTCACCGGGATCGCCACCAGAATGCCGCCTGCGCAGAATCTGGTGAAATAGCCCTGGTAGTCGTTCGTCCAGACCCATCTCTGCATGGCGACGGCGACGTTGTAGCTGTCCTCATTGCCGAAGGCCACATAGGAGGCGAAGATGTAGTCGCACCACGGCGCCATGAACGCAACGAGCGCGGTATAGATGATGATGGGCTTGGACAGGGGAATGGTCATTTTCCAGAGGATCTGGGCGCGGGAGGCGCCGTCGATGATGGCAGCCTCGTCCAGTGATTTGGGGATCGTGTCGAAATACCCCTTGCAGATGTAGTAGCCCATGCCGGAGCTGGCAACAGAGATGAGGATCAGGCCCGGGATGGCGCCGGCCTGCGTCAGGCCCAGCAGCTTCAGCAGGAAGTAGAGGCAGATCATCGTCAAAAAGCCCGGGAACATGCCCAGCACCAGCCAGGAATTCATCAGCAGCCTGCGCCCCTTGAAGCGCATGCGGGACAGGGCATAGCTCACGCAGATGATGATGATCGTCTGGAAGACGGCCACAAACACCGCGATGGTGAGCGTGTTGAGATACCAGCGGACAAATTTGCTGCTGTTGCTGAACAGGAACTGATAGTTCTTCAGGGAGAATTCCTTCGGGAAGAGATAGTTGACCATGCCGCCGTATTCCCCGCGGAAGCTCTGCAGAATGAGGCAGAAGAAGGGGAACAGCCAGATGATGCTGATGACGATCAGCACGGCATAAATGATGGCGTTGGAACGCCTGTTGGAACCGGCCATTATTGGAATCCCTCCTCATCCTTGACCGACGGCATCGTATTGTAGACGACCAGGGAGATCACCGCCGTGACGATGAAGACCATGATGCCGATGACGGCCGCGATCTTGTAGTTGTTGTCCTCCACCGTGATCTTATAGAGCCAGGTGACGAGCAGGTCGGTGGCGCCGGCCTTGTTCGACAGCTGCATCGATTGCGGCTGGCCCTTGTTGAGCAGGAAGATGACGTTGAAGTTGTTGAGATGGCCGATGAACTGCGTCAGCAGGAACGGCCCCGTGACGAAGAGCATGTAGGGCAGGGTGATGCTTTTGAAGGTCTGGAAGGCGTTCGCACCGTCGATGCGCGCGCTCTCATAGAGCTCCGCCGGGATGTTCATCAGAAGGCCCGTGACGATCAGCATGGTGTACGGGATGCCGATCCACAGGTTGATGACGATGATGAGGATGCGCGCGTAGACCGGGTTCGTCCAGAACGGGATCGCCGTGCGGATCCAGCCCCAGCGCAGGAGCATGGCGTTGACCAGACCGTCGGTCGCAAACATTTTGCCCACATACAGCAGCGACACGAACTGCGGAACGGCGATGGTCATGACCAGGATCGTCCGCCAGAGCTTTTTGAAGCGGATGCCCTTCTTGTTGATCATGATGGCGACCGCCATGCCCAGGAAGTAGGTCAGGAACGTGGCGAAGAACGCCCACACCAGCGTCCACAGCAGGACATAGAAGAAGGTGCTGCCGAAGTTGGAGTTGGCGCCGATGCCGAATAGCTCCTTGAAATTGGACAGCCCCACCCAGGAGAAGAGCTTTCCGGGCGGCTGATGGTTTTTGTCGTAATTGGTAAAGGCGATGCAGATCATGAAGATGATCGGCAGGACCGTAAAGATGAAAATGCCGAGCACCGGCAGCGCAAGGAGCGTCTTGTCAAAATGCTCGTTGAGCAGCGACGATGCGTCCCGCGCGTTGGTGGGCAGACGCTTGCCGAGCGCCAGCGTGCGCTGTGCGTCCCGGTTCTGGCGCAGGTTCACGCGCCACAGGTAGATCAGCACAAGGACTGCCACAATGGTCAGGATCCCATAGAGCAGAATGAAGAAGCTGTTGTCGCCGTAGGTGATGACACGCCCGCGCATGGAGCTTTCCACGGTGCCGAGCGTGGTGATCTTGCTGAGATAATCCCAGCCGAAGAAAACGATGAACGCCAGCAGCAGGACCTGCAGGACGAGCATCGAGATGCCGCGCACGAACTGGCCGCGCGCGATCTGGCCGAAGCCCATGATCAGATAGGACATCCTGGTTTTCCAGTCGCCCTGGACGAAAGTGGCGCCGATGTCCTTCAGATCCGAGCCGAGCCATTGGAAAAAGCGGGCGAGCTTTCCGCCGCGCCGTGTTTTCTCATCCATATTCCAGCCTCCCGGATAAACGGCCTGCCGCAGGCAGGCGGTTGTGTTGTTTCCGGACACGAAAGGCAGGGCATACGCCCTGCCTTATCATGTCAGAGATTATCTTACTTCGCGTAGGAGATGCAGGTGTCCTGGAACGTCTTGAGGGCGTCCATCAGGGCAACGTCGTCCGCGGTGTCGTACTCGCCGCCGATGATGGAGTCACCCAGCGCGGTAGCCAGCGACCAGTAGTCGCCGGGGTACTGACCCTGCGGGATCGCAAACGCAAGCTGCTCGCCGAGCGCGGCCAGAGCCTCGTCAGCCTGGACGGCTTCGTTCTTCTGCGCTTCCAGAGCGGAGGGGCCCCACTGGACAGCGTTGTAGCGGGCGAGCTGGACTTCCGGGCTGGAGAGGTAAGCGGCCAGAGCGTCGCAGACAGCCAGCTTGTTCTCATCGGTCTGCGGCTTGACGCCCAGGAGCTTGAAGCCGCCGAAGCCGGAGAGCTGATAGGTGGCGCCGTCAACGGTGAAGGTCGGGAGCTTCGCGCAGGCGTAGTTCTCACCGAACAGTTCCTTCGCAGCGCCGGCATCCCATGTGCCGTCCACGATGGCAGCGGCGTTGGTGGCGTTGCCGACGGAGGAGCCGTTGTTGAACGCGGGGGACTTGTGCAGCGCGATCAGAGCCTTCAGAGCGGCAAGACCGTTGTCGGAGGCATAGTCGATGTTGCAGGCGGTGAAGGAGCCGTCGTCGGCGGTGTCATAGGTCAGGGTGCAGCCGGCGCCGAAGAAGAACGCGGGCTGATACCAGCCGGAGTTGATCTCCATGTAGAAGCCCTTGCCGGCGTCCTCGCAGGACTTGATCACAGCTTCCAGCGTGGTCGGATCGGTGACAACGCTCTTGTCGTAGTAGAGGAAGTAGCCGTTGTCGGAGGTCAGCGGGTAGGCGTACATCACACCGCCGAGCGTAGCGGCGGCGACGGAGCCGGCGTCATTGTCGGCAGCGACCTTGGCGGCATTCTCGTCCGCAACAGGGATCACAGCACCGGCCGTGACAAGGCGGGAGAGCTGATCCTGCGCGAAGCCGAAGATGTCGGCAGCGCTTTCCACGTCGGTCAGGACGTTGTTGGTGGCGTCGCCTTCGCCCACGGGCTCAACGGTGACGGTGTAGCCGGCGAACTCCGGATGCGCGTCCATGAACGCCTTGGCCTGTTCCTCGGTGAACGCGGTGACGTTGTCGGCCACCCAGATCTTGATCTCGCCGGTGCCGTAGTCCTTGGTTTCGGCGGGCGTGTTCTGCTCGGTGGTGGCGGGCGTGTTCTGCTCGTCGGTGGCGGGCGTGTTCTGCTCGTTGGCAGCGGGCTTGCTTGCACAGCCTGCGAACAGCGCGCAGACCATCAGAGCAGCAAGCACAAGCGCGAGAACTTGCTTTTTCATTTGAATTCCTCCTGTTTTTGAACCCCGCAGCCGGGGCCCTGTATTCTTGTGTGCAGTCGGTTTGCGCAACCGATTGTCTTACTATAAGATAGTCTCCGGCTCAGAAACTGTCAATATCAACATTTACCAACAACATGTGGAAGCAATTGTACAAAATGGAGAAAAACACGGTTGAACAACCGGTTTCGCAGGAAAAAAGCAGGAAAAGCGGAAAATATTCAACAAAAAATCGTATTTTCTCGGCGCGCACCCGTGTGCGCAAAGAGAAACAGCGCGGAATGGTTCGGCTTTTTCCAAAAGCCCGTCCCCATCCCGCACGCTTCTGTCCGCCCTGAAAAGACACCCGGCAGGCGGGCTGCCTGCGTGCGATGTCAAATATATTTATCGAAAAACAATAAGAAATTCTTGACATTCGATAATACATGTGGTATCCTTGCGGCGAAAGGACGTGGTGACGCATGAACTGGACAAAGGATCGGAGCATCGTGCTCTCGCAGATCTGCGTTGCGCTGTTTGCAGCGCTGCTTTTGGCGGTGGACGTCGGGTGCTGGTGGATCGCCGCTTGGTTCGTCCGGTGGAAGTTTTCCGCCTGGCAGTCCGGCATACTGCTGATGGTAACGGTGTATGCCGGGAGTGTGTTCGCATGGATCTGCCTCTGGCAGCTCTGGCGGCTGCTGGGCGCGATCCGCAGCGGGGTGGTTTTTGCTCCGGAGAATGTGCGCCGCATGCGCGCGATCAGCTGGTGCTGCGTCTGGGCGGCAGCCATCTGCGTGCTGAGCGCGGGATATTACCTGCCGTTCGTCTTTGTCGCGGCGGCGGCGGGCTTCATGGCGCTGGTCGTCCGCATCGTCAAGAATGCGTTCGAGCAGGCCATCGCCATGAAGGATGAGCTTGACCTGACGGTCTGAGGTGCCGCCATGGAAATACTTGTGAACCTGGACGTGATGATGGCCAAGCGCAAGATCTCCGCCGGAGAGCTGGCCGAGCGGATCGGCATCACGCCGGCCAACCTGTCCATACTCAAAAACAACAAAGCCAAGGCCATCCGTTTTTCCACGCTCATGGCCCTGTGCGATGTGCTCGCGTGTCAGCCGGGCGACCTGCTGGAATTTCGCGCGGACACGCCGAAGGAGGAAGAATATCATGGATGAACAGAATACCTGCCCGCAGCCTGTGCAGCAGAACTGGAGCGCGGAGTATCTCCGGCCGAAGCCGCCGTTTACATCGTCCCCGCGCGAGCACGCGGCGGCGTTCGTCGCGTACCTTGCCGCATACATCTATATTTACGCGCTGTTCAGCGCAGACTCGCTGTTTACCGGCTGGGGAGAAATGTGGAAGATCTGGCTGACGGTGTTCACGGTGCTGTTTGTCCTGATGGCGGAATACCTGCATGCAGGCGTGCCCCGTTTGAAGGAGAGCTGGATCTGGCTGGGCTGTGCGGCGGCGATCGTGCTGAGCCTGTTCGTGCGGCTGCATCCGGCGCAGGAACCCGTCTGGAACGAGGTGCAGGCTGCCTTTTTCCTGCATATCTTTGCCGTCTGGTGGGCGCTGGCGCGCACGGGAAGACTCGCAGGCGGGGAGTCCGGCCATCTGCTGCCGCTCGACGCGCTGAACGGGTTTGTTACGGTGCCGTTCGGGAACTTTTTTCTGCGCATCCGCTGCGCGGTCGATGCGCTGAAGCCGAAGCGGAAGAAGATCCGGATCTGGACGGTCGCGGCTGTGGCCGCAGCTGCGCTGGCAGGCCTGGCGCTGCTCATCCTGGCGGCGGAGGAGCTGGCCAGGGCGGACAGATCGTTCGACGCCATCCTGGATTCCCTGCGGTTTTCTCTGGAACCGGATCTCAATACGGAGATCCTGATCCGCGTTATCCTGAGCCTGCCGGTCGGCGCGTATGTGTTTGGGCTGCTGGCCGGGCTCGGCAGACAGGATCTGCAGCGGCTGCATACACGCGGCAGGGCGGCGGAAGCATCGCTGGGAAAGATGCACCATGTGCCGGACGCCGCATGGATCGCCGTTCTGGCGGTGTTCAGCGCCATGTACCTGCTGTTCTTTTTCCTGCAGGGGAGATATCTCTTCGGTGCGCTCACGCGGACGCTGCCAGAGGGCTTTACGGTGGCGGAATATGCACGGCAGGGCTTTTTTGAGCTGCTGCGTGTGATGGCGATCAACTTTGTCCTGTTTTGGCTTGTCACGCGGACGGACCGCTCCGCGCCCGGAACGGCGCGTGTGCTCCGGATCATGAGCGTCGTGCTGCTTGTGCAGAGCATGATCTTTGCGCTCATCGCGCTGTCAAAGCTCGCACTGTATATTTCCTGCTTCGGCTTCACGCCCAAACGCCTGCAGAGCAGTTGGCTGGCCTGCGTGCTGCTGGTCGGCTGCGGGTGCGCGGTCTATACGCGCCTCACGGGAAAAAAGAGCTTCCGCGCATGGATGATCTTCGGCGCCGTCACCATGGCGCTTCTGCACCTGTATTGAGAAAAACCGGCGGAAACGCCGGAAACGGGCCGATTTTCCAGTTGAAAAAATCTGGCCGAAACCACTTGACACAGCCCGGCCCCTGTGATATTATAATATGGCTCGCTGAGGTGAGCCTATATCGCGGGATAGAGCAGTTCGGTAGCTCGTCGGGCTCATAACCCGGAGGTCGGGGGTTCAAATCCCTCTCCCGCAACCATAAAA
>CADCOJ010000047.1 GCA_902803075.1 Oscillospiraceae bacterium
CACCCGGAAGCTGCACAGCGGTCATTGTCCCGCCGGGGCCCTTCCAAACTTCATCGACCAGATTCCCGGTCTCGTCAAACAGCAGGCAGGAATATGCTTTCTCCGAAGCCACCAGAAGATGGCGCCTGCCCTGATGCTGCAGTGTGGTTACCCAATAGCACAGCGTCAGATCGGAGATCTTCTTTTTTTCGATTCGCATCACAGGCAGCTCCTGTACGGGATGTTCTGCGGCTGCTCGAAGCAGTCCTCAAACCCGCGGCGGTGGTGGAAGTATTTCTTGTCCTTGTCCTGAGGGTAGGTATAGCAGCCGCCGACCTGCCAGAAGAACGGATGGAAGCCGTATTCGTTGCGGTCCTTCTTGAACTCGTAGAGCATACGGATCTCTTCAAGGTCGGGGGCGAAGTTCGTCCAGACATCCCAATGGATCGGAATGACGACCTTACAGCGGAGGTTTTCAGCCATGCGCAGAACATCGATGGATGTCATCTTATCCTGCATGCCAATGGGGTTCTCGCCAAAGGAAGCAAATGCTACGTCCACGTCATAATCCTTGCCGTGCTTGGCAAAATAGATGGAGAAGTGGGAGTCGCCGGAGTGATAGATATTGCCGCCCGGCGTCTTCAGCAGATAGTTGACTGCCTTTTCGTCCATGTCGGTGGGGCATTTGCCGGTCAGCTCTTCACGGTCAGGACCGGTGGAATCAGTCGTGACGATGCACGTCCGGTCGAAGCTGTCAAGAACAACGATCTCGATCTCACCGATGCGGATCACATCGCCCGGCTTCACGACCCGGCAGCGCTCGGCAGGGACGCCCCATTTCTGCCAGGTCTCCACGGACTTGAGCGGCCCGATGAAGGGGACGGGGATCTCGTTTCCGCTTTCATCCGTCGTTGTCATCCCACTGTGAATGACATGCGCGGCCCACTCTGCAGACATGTGGTCCTGGTGGTAATGCGTGGCGAGCACCGCGTCCACATGGCGGAACGCAAACGGGTCGCAGACGAAGGGGATGTTGCGCAGGTTCGGCTGCATCAGACGGCCGCCGCACATGTTGGCCATCTGGTGACCGACTTTCATTTTATTGTCACCGTGGGTACGTTTGCCGTTGCCGTTCCAGAAGTCGATGGTGATGTTCGTGTTGCCGGGCGTCTTCATCCAGATGCCGGTGCAGCCAAGCCACCACATGGCAACGTTGCCATCAGGGACAACAGCGTTTTCGATGTCCTCATTGAGCCAGGTGCCCCATTCGGGGAACGTGCTCATAATCCAGCTTTCACGGGTCATTTCTGAAATTTTGCTCATGGCTGACTCCTTAAATGATTATTTGATTATTTCAAAAAGCAAAAATCATAATAAAGGGGAATAATAACGAGATAAACAGGAAGAATAGACTCGTTATTTGAATAATAACACGAAGATTTCACAATTTCAAGAAATATAAATGATAAGTTTACGATTAAACGATTCTTTTCAATGGAATAATCGACAAATTATCGTGCATTTTTTTGGTAAAACAGACAAAACTGCCATTTATAGAAAAAACAATTGGATTATTTGACCGATTTGAGTATAATAAAGCTATCTTGAGACCCGGGGTGATGAAGATGAACCGGAAAAAAACAGATATCGACCAGCGACGGCACGCCCTGCTGGAGATGATTCGCCAGGTCAACGGCGGCCATCTGGATGTTGAAAAGGTCTCGGAACTGCTTGACGTGTCGCCGGTCACGCTGCGCCGCGATCTTGTTGTTCTGCAGGAGCAGGGGAGGATCAGCCGCAGCTATGGCAAGGTCTCCGCGGTAGAGCACAGCATGCAGAGTCTCCCGACTGCCGTTTCCAATGTGCACGCGCGCATTGCCATGTCCGCTGCAAAGCATGTTTCGGAGGGAGACATCATTTTTCTCAATACCAGCCGCACGGCGCTGCAGATGCTGCAGTATATCGACGTCCCGAACGTTACCGTCATCACCAACAATGTCCTGGCCATCAATGCGCAGCACCGCAACGATCTGACGCTAATCCTCACAGGCGGTGAGGTGCGTTATCCGAAATATGCCATGGTCGGAGACTTTGCGCAGCGGACGCTCCAGTCCATGATGGCAGACAAGGCGTTCCTCGGCTGCAGCGGCCTGTCTGTGGAGAGCGGCATGACGACAGAAAATTTTGCCGAGGTGAGCATCAACAGCCTGATGCTCAGTCAGGTCAAGGGTGAAGTCTTTCTCCTGGCTGACCATACGAAGCTTAGCCGGGACTCCAATTTTATCAGCGGCCCGGTCACAAAGATCTCCGTGCTGATCACAGACCGGTCGGCCAGCACGGAGCTGCTTGAGCAGTTCCGGTTGTCCGGTGTTCGGGTCGAGCCGGTTTGAACGTTAGGCGCATGGGAAAACCGGAAGATTTGCTGTTTCCCGTTCAGAGAGAAAGCACCCCGCTTGCAGGCAGTCGAGTTGACTGACCAACCAAACGGGGTGCTGTTTTGCGTATGGAAGCCGGTTCAAACCGGCCATCGGCGGACTTATGTGTCCTCTGTGATTTCCGGCAGATCGATGCTGCCGAGCTTTGTTTTTGTCTCGTCAAAGAGTCCCTTCAGCCGATCGGCCGCATTCTGCATCTGCGCAAGATCCTCTGCCAGCGAGCGGCCGAGGCCGTCCATCTGCCCGCATGTGTCCAGGCAGCGCCCGCGGATCTCAGAGAAAAGCGTGTCCAGCTGGGCGTAGATCCGTTTTGCACGGACCACCGCATTGCGCTCGGCCTGTTCGGCCCGCCGATAGGCGGCCAGCTCAAGCTCGTCCGGCGCAGGGGTTTCGGCTTCAACCGCTTCGCCGCCAGGCGAAAGCTCCTGACTGTTGCTGGGCGCATCGTGTTCCTGCCTGCTTTCAAGCAGCTGCGTTTCCAACTCATTGATCCTGGATAAAAGGCGCTCAGATTCCTCAGACAGACGGTCACGCTCCTGCTGGTTCTGCAGCAGCTGCGCTTCCAACTCACCGATCCTGGATGAAAGGCGGCCGGTCTCCTCCGTCAGCTGATCGCGCTGATGCTCCAGCGCAGAGATGGTTTTTCTGTGCTCGGCGGAAAGGGATTCGATACAGTTGACAACGTCCGAGCGATTGAAACCGTTCAGCGCGCTGCGGAACGTATAGCTTTCAGACATGATCCGAGCCTCCTTGTTTTTTCTACAGTATAGCATGCGTACCGGCAAAAAACAACAGGAAAACAACTTCCTGCAGAACCGCAGGAGCCCCCTTTTTTCGCAGGTTGAATCAATTATAATGGAATAATGTAGAAATCAGATGGAGGAACAGATGATGAAGACAGCCAGGTACAGATCTGCTGCCGCTGCGTGCATCCACCTTTTCAATTTGATCGCCGTTGCATGCTGTGTGGCAAAGTTCTTTATCCGGAGGGGAGACGGAAACATGCAGGTGGTCGGTACGGCCTGCTTCCGGTATTTTACAGTGGACTCCAATATCCTCGCAGCGCTGTCAGGCGCGGCTGCGCTGCCGTTCTGCCTCCGTGCAGAGGGAAGGGATGGCGCTGCGCTTCCGGACTGGGTACGTGTTTTGCGGGCAGTCGGAACGACGTCTGTAATGGTGACGTTTCTGACGGTCATGCTGATGCTGGGGCCGATGTTCGGATATGCTTCTATGGTTGCAGGGAACAATCTCTATCTGCATTTGATCTGCCCGCTGCTGTCGCTCGTGTCGTTCGTTCTGCTGGAACGGGACGGAAGGCTCTCTGTCATGCAGAGCCTGGCCGGCGTGCTTCCGGTGGCCGCCTACGGCGCGGTCTATCTGGAACGCGTGGTGATCCGACACGCATGGCCGGATTTTTATGGATTCAATATCGGCGGACGCTGGCCGCTCAGTGCCGTCGCCATGCTCACGGCCACCGCAGCGCTGTGCCTTGCACTGCGTGCGCTGCACAACCGCCGTCCGGGCAGCGCGGTTCAGGCGCCGACTGTGTGACAAAGCGCATCCAGCTCCGTATACGGAACGAACACGGTTTTCATGCCGCTCAGCAGCGCACGCGTGCCGCACGAATGATAGTAGGAGATGAGCGCTCCGTCCTCCAGCGGGAAGACAGCGGGGTAGCAGTAGTCGCTGTCCGGGTCAGATTCCAGGCAGAACATCTGCCGGAAGGATTCTCCGCCGTCCTCACTGACGGCGCACACGAGCGGTGTACGCCCCGCCAGCTTCCAGAATGTGCCCTCCGGACGGAACTGTGCACAGGGCGTGGGGACAGGGTTGAACACGGCAAGCGTCCATGCTCCTGCACGCTTGAGCTGCATCGGAGAGCAAGGTGAGGTGAACTGGAAGTTCGGCTGCGGCTGTGTCCAGGTTTCGCCGCCGTCATGGGAAAAAGACTCGAACTGGAATCCGAGCGCCGTGCGCATCCACATGCGCAGGGTACCGTCCGCATGCTCAAACACGCCAGGCTCCTGCAGCCCGGCTTCATCATTGATAAAGGGTGGACGGAGGATCTGGGTCTGTCGGAAGGTCCGGCCGTCATCATCGGACAGAAACAGGCAGACGCAGCCGGGACTGAGCCGGTAGGGATCGTCCGGATCGGTCTCGCACTGGGAAACCGGGATGGCGATCCGCCCGTCGGACAGGCGTACGACGCGGTCGTTGTTGATGATGCTGTATGTTGTGTCAGGAATGCAGACGGAGCTTTCGCCCCATGTCATGCCGCCGTCATACGACCGCCGCAGCAGATAGCGGTCCACGATCCGCCCCTCGCGGCGGTATTTCTGGATATAGAACAGTCCGGCTGCTCCGTCCTGCATGGGCAGCAGCGATACGCTCATCACGTTCACCGCGTCCGGGTCCCTGCGGATGATCGTGCGCTCCGGCGACCATGTTTTGCCGCCATCATCGGAGATCTGCGCAGCGAGCTCCGCTTCCGCGTGATCGTTCCAGTCCGGACCGGGGTAGGCGGAATACACGTTCAGGATCGCGCCGCTGTCCAGGCGCAGAAAGGCGCCTTCACCGCGGCGGCAGTATCTGCTGTCCGGTCGGAGAAACTGTACTTGTGTTCCAATCGTTTTCATCGTCTTTGAACTCCTGCTTTCCGTTCTCGGTTTTCACCGGTGTTTTAAGAGCGATCCGGGAGGATGTCTCCTGCCAAACATGTCGTTTGACAGAAAACAATTGAAGATCCGATTGTTCTCGCTATGCGATGTCCTTAATATTGTAACACTTTGTTAAAAAGTTGTAAAGAGAGTCGAACGGATGAATTGACAAACCATGTGGAATCTTCTATAATGAAATCCCGAGTGCGGAATTGTTCGGAAAAGAGGTGAGGACGCGATGAGCGAGGAAGCATCTGCCGCGCCGAAGATCGGCCGGCGGCGCAAGCTTGAACACTGGAAGAAAATTGCAGCGCTCCTGATGCTGTATGATCTGTTTGTCATTCATGCGTCCTATTTTCTTGCCCTCTGGCTCCGCTATGACTGTGAGTATACGCGTATCCCTTCGCGGTATCTGACGCCTTATATGCGCTACATCACGCTGTATGCTGTGTTGTGCGTGGCGCTGTTCTGGGTCTGCAGACTGTACCACAGCATCTGGCGCTTTGCAAGCTATACGGAGTTCGTCCGGACACTCTTTGTCTCTGCGGCGGCCTCGCTGGTCTACAGTATGCTCTTGACGCTGGCTGTGCAGCGGATGCCGCTGTCGTACTATCTTTGGGGCATGATCCTGCAGTTCATGCTGATCATTGCCGCCCGCGTGTCCTACCGGTTCGTGCTCCATGAGCGCAGAAAAC
>CADCOJ010000048.1 GCA_902803075.1 Oscillospiraceae bacterium
AGTCAGCGATGGGATACTTGATGCCCTTGTTGTAGTCGGTGATGATGGAGAACGCGGTCACCTCGGTCGCCGTGCCGGAGGTGGAGGAAACGGCGCAGAAATGCGCCTTTTTGCGCAGCTCGGGGATGCCGAAGACCTTGCACATGTCTTCAAAGGTGCACTCGGGATATTCATACTTGATCCACATGGCCTTTGCCGCGTCGATGGGGGAGCCGCCGCCGATCGCAACGATCCAGTCGGGCTGGAACTCGATCATCGCGGCTGCACCGCGCATCACGGTGTCAACGGAAGGATCAGACTCGATGCCGTCAAAGATCCGGACTTCCATGCCGGCTTCCTTCAGATAGCTCTCGGCTCTGTCGAGGAACCCGAAGCGCTTCATGGAGCCGCCGCCGACGCAGATCATTGCCTTCTTGCCCTTAAAGGTTTTCAGGGCTTCCAGAGAGCCCTTGCCATGATAAAGATCACGCGGGAGAGTAAAACGTGCCATTGAATACTGCCTCCTGATATTATATCATTTCTAATATGGGTGTATACCCAGATTATTTGTATTTATAGAAGCCCTCGCCGGCGTTGACGCCGAGCTTGCCCTCGTCGATATAGCGCTTGAGCATGGCGGCGATCTTGCCGGGGACCGTGCTTTCGTCCTTGGCCTGCGGATGCATGCTGACGATGTTGTAGGCTGTGGTCAGGCCGACCTTGTCCAGGATCTTGAACGGGCCCGCGGGCGCGCCGGTGGCGATTTCCCAGCAGCGGTCGATGTCCTCGACGCTGGCGACGTCGGTGGCCAGAAGCATCTGCGCGGCGTTCAGCAGCGGGACGAGCAGCGTGTTGAGGATGTAGGCGGGCTGCTCCTTGTGCAGGCGCAGCGGGACCATGCCGATGGCTGCGGCAAACTCAGCGACCTGCTCATAATACTTGGGATCTGTGCCTGCGTGGCCCATGACCTCGCCGGTGTTGAAGCGCCAGATCTCATTTGCAAAATGCAGCGCCAGATATTTTTCGGGCCGGCCGGTGTACTGCGCGAAGGTGGACGGAAGCATCGTTGAAGAATTGGTGGCGATGACGGTCTTTTCCGGCAGATGCCTGGCAAGCTCGGTGTAGAAACCGATCTTTTCCTGAGGATTTTCGGCAATGGATTCGATCACAAGGTCGCAATCCTCCGAGGCTTCTTCAAAGCTGGTGGTCAGACGCAGGCTCTCCGCAGCGCGGACCACCTGCTCCTTGAGCGCGTCGATCTCCGCGTCGGTCAGATCCTTCCGGTCGGTGAGACCTGCGGCATAGGCCAGCGGATTGGTTTTCATGGCCTCAAGCGTGGCAAGGTAGATGCCCTTGAGCCGCTCGAGCTTTGGCTTTGCGCGTTCGATGGAGCCTTCGCTGCGCAGCCATACGGTGGTGCGGAAGCCCTTGAAGGCGGTCTGGAAAGCGATCTGGCTGCCGAGGACGCCGCCGCCGGCAACGGTGATGTTTTTGAATTCCATACGGATCTCCTTTCAGTGTGCGGTCATCAAATCTTCCCTGTACGGCATGGAAAAAGGCCGGTGCGCATGTACGGCGGACAGATTCCGCCGCATGGCTCCTATTCTCATTATCTGCAATCTGCGCAAATAAGGAAGAATCAAAAAGAGAATAGGATCATATAAATAATGATATGAATATATGCAAAAAGCACGGACGCTGCACTGCGTCCGTGAGGAGGTCCATGCGATCAGTTGGAGCAGGGGGCGTCGTCCCTGCGCTGTGCAGCGCGGGCCTTGAAGGTCCGTTCGATCTCATCGATCTGCCGGAGCGCGTCGCGGGCGGCGCGGATGAACGCTTCGCCGTCCGGCGTCAGGAGCATGCCGCGGGAGGAACGGTCAAAAATCACGATGCCCAGATCCGCCTCCAGCTCGCGGATACAGCGGCTCAGGTTGGACTGCGCGATATAGAGCTCCTCCGCCGCCTTGTTGATCGAGCCGATGCGCGCAACTTCCACGGCATATTTCATGTGCAGAAGATTCATTGGGCCGCCCCCCTTTCCGCTGCCGCCGCGCGTGCTGCCGGCCGGATCAGCGTTTTCCATATCCATACAAACAGTATAGCAGATAACAGTGCGTATTTCCATGAAAAAATCAGCAGAAATCAAGAAAAAACCGGGGCGCTGTACGGTGCAGCGCCCCGGACTGTATGTTTGCAGCGGATTCAAAACCGGTCGAGCTCGTCCTTGAGCGCCTCACGGAAGAAATCGGCATAGAGCCGGTAGCCCTCGTGGTTGTAGTGGACGTTGTCCTCAACATAGATGTCCGGGCGGGCCATGGGCGCGCAGGCCGTGATGTCCAGATAGGTGCAGTTCGGCGTCTGTGCGGAAAACTCCCGGAGCCAGCCGTCAAAAGCCCGGTGCCTGTCATCGTGTTTCTTGTTCAGATTCAGGCCGAGCAGATAGACCCGCAGCGCTGGGAAATCGCTCTGCGCATAGACGACCACTCTCTGCGCCAGCGCAAAAAGCTCCTCCGGCGTGTATCCGAAGGCCAGGCCGTTGCCGAGTCCGGGCGAGTAGACCAGGACGCTGGGCTCCAGCGGACGCACCAGTCGGGGATAGTAGAACAGGTGATGCTCCTCACAGGAGGAGCCGAAGCCGCGGTTGACGGCGCAGAGCTTTCCGCTCCGGCCGGGCAGCGCTTCCCGCAGGGGGAGGTTGCCGTATCGCTCGCTCCAGCGGGTGAAGTTGGACGGGCCGTAGAACACGATCTGGCCCTTTTCCACGGGCTCTGCCTCATAGCGCAGAATGCCGGGTTCCAGATCCTCTTTCCAGATGTCGAGCCATTTCATGCCGACCTTGACCGGGTTTTCCATCGTGTGCGCCTCCTTTTTGCTTCTCTGCATATCATATAGCCTGCGCGAACAGGATGTCAAGGGAAACCGGGAGCGGAAAGCCGGGAATGCAAAAGATCCGGCCGACTCAACTGCAATTCGAT
>CADCOJ010000049.1 GCA_902803075.1 Oscillospiraceae bacterium
ACGATCGAGGCCGGCATGATCGGGATCCATCCGGGCAGGTATATGGCGGCCTGCGACCCGATCACCATCACCTTCCACGGCAGGACGGCCCATGCCGCGCTGGCTGAGCAGGGCATCGATGCACTGCAGATGGCCGTGCGCGCCTACACAGGCATGAAGGACCTGGTTCCGAAGCTCTGCGGCGATGAGGTGTATGTGTTCAGCATCGGCAGCCTTCGCGCGGGGGAGGTGCACAATGTTGTCCCGGATCTTGCGGTCATGAAGGTGTCCTTCCGCTACTATAACGACGCCATGCGCGAAACCGTCCGGTCGCGCTGCATGGAGCTTTGCCGCGCTGTTGCATCGGAGATCGGCGGCAGCGTGGAATTCGACTGGCAGATGAGCGCGCCCGCGCTTTATAACGACGAGGCGTTGACGGAATCGTTCCGCCAAAGCATCGAAGCGGTCATGCCCGGGACGATCTGCCAGATGCCCATGCGCAAAAGCACCGAGGACTTTGCGTGGTTCCTGAGGAAAAAGCCGGGTATGATCTTCCGCATCGGCACGCGCAATGAGGCACTGGGCTGCACGGCGCTGGCGCACCGGAACGACTTCCGGATCGACGAGAGCGGCCTGGCAAACGCAGTCCGCGCATTCGTCCAGTTCATGCTGGATCAGCCCCGCTGAACGCGGGCAGAACACACCCCAGCCCCGGCCGGAAGGCCGGGGCTGTTCAAATGCCTGAGCATGTGTTATAATAAATATTCAAACACCCGAAGGATGGGAGAATGCAAATGACAACAGAATTGACCGAATATACCAAGGCGCTGCGCGCCGGGCAGCGGGAATACAAGAGCTGCGTCGCAGCCGGGCTCTCCGGCTATGTCGAAGTGCTCGATGATATCCTGCCTCCCGCGGCGCAGAGCGCGCAGAAGCGCGTTGGCCTGGTCGATATCCCGATGGAGCTGATCGTCGGAACAAAAACAGCCGGCCGGCAGTATGCGCTCAGCGCGAGCTTCCTGCCGCTCCTGGACGCCGACACGGAGTTCGGGCTCAAGTGGCTCAAGCTCTGCCAGGTGCATCTGTCCGCAGGCGGCATCGAGTCGCCCATCGACTGCTTTGAATACTACGGGAAGTTTTATGTGCAGGAGGGCAACAAGCGCGTGAGCGTCCTGCGCTGGTTCGGTGCGGCGCGCATCTCCGGCAATGTCGTCCGTATCATGCCGACCGACACCGATTCCGAGCGGTACGCGATCTACCGGCAGTTCCTGGATTTCCACAAGATCACGGGGCTTTATCAGGTGCAGTTCACACGCCCGGGCGGCTATGCCAAGCTGATGGCGGCGTTGGGGTATGACGGCACGCCCTGGACGCAGGAGCAGCGGCGCTCCTTTTCCGCGCTCTACACCCGCTTTACCGGCGCGCTGCGCGGGCAGGTGTTCCTGGGTACGCTGACCCCGGCGGATGCGCTGCTCGTTTTCCTGCGCTACCATCCGTTTTCTGATCTGCAGGAACTGGACGCCTCCACGCTGAAAAAGGAGATCGCGCTCCTGCAGAAGGACATCCGCGCGCTGGATAATCCTGAGCCGGTGGCGGTAAGCACAACGCCTGCAGACGTATCCAAGGAGCCGAGCCTGACACGCCGGATCTTCGGCGGCCGGATGCAGCCGCGCATCGCCTTCATCCATGAGCGGAGCAGCGAGACAAGCACCTGGACCTATGCGCATGAGCAGGGCCGGGCCCACCTGCAGGAGGTGTTCGGCCCGCAGATCGAGACGCGCGCCTATTACAATGCTGTGCCCGGCGTCAACGCCGAGGCGCTCATCGAGCAGGCCGCTGCAGACGGCGCCAACGTGATCTTCACCACAACGCCCTCTCTCATCGGCGACACCACGCGCTGCGCGCTGCGCATGCGCGGCGTGCGGCTGCTCAACTGCTCGGTGGATATGCCGTACCCCGACGTGCGCACATACTACACGCGTGTGTATGAGTCCAAATTCGTCACCGGCGTCATTGCAGGCGCAATGGCGCGGAACGGGCAGATCGGCTATGTGGCGGACTATCCGATCTACGGCGTCCCCGCGAGCATCAACGCCTTTGCGCTCGGCGCGCGGACCGTGAACCCGGATGCGCGCGTGAGCCTGGAATGGAGCTGCGTGCGCAGGGACTATCTCGACGCCTTCCGCAGCCGCGGCATCACCATCGTCTCCAACCGCGATGTGCCGGCAGGGGAGCAGCCGTTCCTGGAATACGGGACGTTCCTCCTGCGTGAAAACAACAGCATGCAGCCGCTGGGCTCGCCGGTCTGGAACTGGGGGCGGCTCTATGAGCAGATCATCCGCAGCATGATGGACGGCACATGGGACGACGGACCCTCCGGCGGCCAGGCCGTGAGCTATTGGTGGGGGATGCAGGCCGGCGTCATCGACGTGCTCATCAGCGATCAGCTGCCCGAGGGCGTCCGCTTCCTGGCCGGCCACGTCAGACGGCTGCTGCAGACCGGCCAGCTCGATCCCTTCGGCTATACCTGGACTGCGCAGGACGGCACCGTCTTCTCCTCCGACCGCACGCTCACCCCGCAGCAGATCCTGCACATGAACGTGCTCTGCGACAATGTGGACGGGACGATCCCCGCATTCGACGAGCTGCTGCCCATGGCGCAGCACGTCACAAGGATCCTTGGCGTCTGCAAGGACAAGCTGCCTCCGGAAGTGGAGGTGCTGCCGTCATGAAGATCCTCTGTCTGGCCGATGAAGAAGATCCCGCCTACTGGGAGTATCTCCGGCGGGACAAGCTCCGGGACATCGACCTGATGATCTCCTGCGGGGATCTGAAAGCAGAGTACCTGAGCTACCTTGTGACGCTGGGACGCGCGCCGCTTCTGTATGTCCACGGGAACCACGACGAATCGTATGCGGTCAACCCGCCCGAGGGCTGCGACTGCATCGACGGACGGCTCGTCACCGTGAAGGGCCTGCGTATCGCCGGGCTGGGAGGCTGCGTGCGCTATCGCCCCGGTTCCTTCCAGTACACACAGACGCAGATGAAGCAGCGCGTCTGGCGGATGCACTGGAAGCTGCGCAGGGGCGTGGACATCGTGGTCGCGCACGCGCCGGTGAAGGGCTTCGGGGACATGCCGAACGTGACGCACGAGGGCTTTTCGGCCTTTGAACATCTCATCCGTACATACCATCCAAAATTCCTCCTGCACGGGCATGTGCATCAGCGCTACGGCTACCAGCAGCAGCGCGAGTACGAGCTTGAGGGCACGCGCATCATCAACGTCGGAAGCTCCTATATTCTGGAAATATAACAATTCTCTATATTTTGTGCTCTCAATTTTTCGCGGCACAAAATGTAGATATTGGTAGAAAAGCAAACGAAAAAAATAAAAAATAATGAAAAATGCAGTTGCATTTTTACGTTTTTATGTTAAACTGATTACATATTGTAAACGCCTGACAAGCGGAGTTTATGAAAGAGGTGCATATTTGAAATGAAACGTACATGCGGGAAATGGATCGCGCTGCTGCTCGTTTTTGTGATGACAGTGGGCATGATCCCTGCAGCTTTTGCGTTTGATCCGAACACGGATGCAAAGAGCAAGGACGTCAACCTTGAAGTTGGCTTCTCCACGGATAAAACGTCGGATTATGAGATCGTTCTCACCGGCAAGCAGGTGGCCACATACTCGGTCACGCAGTCCGGAACGATCGTCAGCCAGACCACCACGAAGGATAAGGACACCGGAAAGACCTATCTGGTGATCACCGGCAGGAATGTCGGCAAGGCAACGGTGACTGTGAGCATTTTCGAGGACAGCACCAAGAAAAACGAAGTTGCCAGGACATATTATAATGTCAACGTCTTCAAGAAAAACGTCGAGATCAAGCTCTTTGTCGGCGGCACGGCAGTCGAGGATATGACCGACGAGCAGAAGGAAGCGGCAAAGAAAAAGTACGTCAACGACTCCATCCAGATGAAGGCCGAGGTCACCGGCCCCACCGGCAAGACCACCGATGTCACCTGGAAGAGCTCCGATACCTCTGCCGCGTTCGTCTATGAGAGCGGCAAGGTGGAATTCCTCAAGACGACTCCGGGCAGCAAGACCGTGACGATCACGGCCACCAGCAAGCAGGACACGAAGGTCAGTGCGTCCTTTGAGTTCGACGTCTGGGACAAGGACACGATCACAAAGGTCAAGGACAGACCCGCAGAGCCGACGTAAGCTGACACCAAGGATGTCGTTGAGGTCCGCGACGACTTGTCGAATGAGGACATGATCAAGCTGATCTCCGGCCGGACCTTTGTCTGCGAGGCCAAGAAGGGGAATGTCACCCTTCCGCTGATCCAGGATGAGAAGGACAAGCCGTCAAACTTTACGTTCGGCACGAAAACCGTGGGCGGCATTGACTATGTGACAGTCGCCGGCAAGCTCAACCTGAACAACACGGCCAACAACATCGAATACAGCATGGGCGGCTCCGAGACGCAGGAGGTTGTGTTCTATTTCAAGAAGTTCAGCAGCGTCTTCACCAGCCATCCCCAGGACGCGACCTATGAGCTCGGCAAGACGATGAGCCCGCTCACGGCCGCGATCAAGGTGAAGGACAGCGACAAGATCGAGTACATCAAGTGGTACGGCGTGGAAAACGAGATCGCCAACCCGGTGTTCAGCGAAGAGGAAAAGGTATATAAGGATAAGACGAACGTTCTCTCCACGCTGAACCTGAACGACATCATCAAGCAGCCCGGCAAGTATGCGTTCTACTGCGAAGTCAAGCATACCGGCAGCGCGGTCGCCGAGCGCTCCAAGATCGCCATCATCACGGTCACCGGCCAGTATAAGATCGAGCTGACCATGGCCCAGAACACGGTCAGTGTCGGCCAGAACCTGAACGTCACCGCCGCGATCAAGACCTACAACGCCAACGCCACGACCGCGGACAAGTATGTGGCTTACAACGGCAGGGACCTCATCACCTGGACCGTCAGCGAGACCAAGCTCGCCACCTTCAAGAACGGCACCACCATCAACGGCGAGACCCAGACCGTCACGGCCAAGGCTACCGAAAACGGCAATGACAAGATCGTCAAGATCACGGTCAAAGCCAGCATCGACGGCAAGGAGCTGACCGCGGAGCGCGACATCACCATTAAGGCGGCTGCGCCCGAGGACATCAAGCTCGTCGTCCTGGAAAGCGCCGACGTCCCGTTCACCGGCGTCTCTGACAAGCTGGCTGCGGCTGTGCGCGCAAAGACCAACAACATCACCCCGACCTACATCCGCCTCCAGACCCCGGACTACGGCACGCTTTATACCACCACCTCCAAGAGCTCCAGAGTCGAGGCCAACCGCGACTATACCATGAGCGATCTGGATAAATTCTGCCTGACCGCAAACATGGATCAGCCCGCCAACACCATCCAGTATGTTGCCTACAATGCGGACGGCGCTGTCGCCAAGGGCAGGATCGTCGTCTCCACCAAGGCCAACCGCATCGAGTATTACCTGTCCGCAGGCGAATACAAGAGCTTTGACCGCGCGGACTTCAGCAAGCTGTTTGCCGAGGCGTTCTCCAACGACCAGCTGCAGTATGTCACCTTCGACATCGGCGCGGACGACAAGCTTGACACCACCCGCTATGGCTTCCTGCGTGAGAGGAACGTCGCCGGCGCGGATATCCTGCGCAGCAACGTCATGTGCTACTATACGCCGGCCTCCAACGCACAGGCGCTGGGCTCCGTGACCTTCTTCGCGGGCTCGCTGACCTCCAAGTACGTCATCACCATCCCGTTCTCTGCCTACGGCAGATCCACCACGGCCGGCGTCAACAAGCTTGACGGCTCCGTGCAGATCTATGTGAACTACAGCAAGACCATTAAGACCACCTCCGTCGGCGCGGGCTTCCTCACCGAATCCGTCGCCAGCAAGATCCTGCCGGAGGGCGTCAGCGCGAACGACGCTTCGTCCTACTATGTCCTGTTCAAGAAGCCGTCCAGCGGCAGAATGTTCGAGGACTACAAGACCTTTGTCGGCTCCGTTCCTCTGACCGAGGCTGTGTTCACCAACACGAAGTACTATCTTGCCGCGTCCGGCACGAACAAGACCGTCAGCAGCCTTTACTTCCTGCCGAAGGCGGACGTCTACACCGCCGATCTCGTCTACGCTGTCTATAAGGACGGCAGCTCCGCCGCTCCCGTTGAGGAAGGCAAGCTGACCTTCGAGATCGAGAAGCAGACCAACTCCAAGTATTTCACCAAGGACACCAATGCGAAGGATTCCGGCGCATGGGCCTCCAACGCGGTCGATTTTGCCTATGCCAACACGCTGGTCAACGGCGTCGGCACCGGCGCGTTCGGCCCGGAGCAGAGCATGACCCGTGCGATGCTCGTCACGATCCTCTACCGTGCGGCAGGCTCTCCCAGCGTCGCCGGCCTGAACAACCCGTTCACCGACCTTGCAAAGGGCGCGTACTATGTGGACGCTGTCCTCTGGGCCTACAGCAAGGGTGTCGTCAACGGCTCCTCGCCCACGACCTTCAACCCGAACGGAAGGATCACCAGACAGGACATCGCCGCCATCCTCTACCGTGCGTCCGGCTCTCCGGCAACGAGCGGTTCGATCGCAGCGTTCTCTGACAGCGCAAGCGTCAGCAGCTATGCGACCAACGCCATGCGCTGGGCCGTCCAGAACGGCATCATCACCGGCACCACGGTGAAGAATGTGGCCAGACTTGACCCGACCGGCAATGCGACCAGAGCGCAGGTCGTCGTCATGCTCCACCGCTTCCTCACGCAGTGATCTGAGCAAACCAAACAGGGGCCGCCGCATCATGCGGCGGCCCCTGCACTTCTTTCTGCGGCACGGCAGCCCGGCGGCGATTTCTAAAGCTTTCTTAATTCTTTCTGAAAGCATTGTTTCCGACCGGAAAATGTGCTAAAATGAAGCGACAGCGGCCCTGCCGCTGAAGCAGTGCGGTTAATATTCGTATGTTCATACTGCTTGAAAGGAGCAAATACAATGAAAGCAGGATATCGTAAAATACTGAGCTGGCTTCTCGTCCTGACCATGGTCATGGCGATGATCCCGGCTGCCCTGGCGGCTGAGGGCGATCCCACGCCCGCGGACCCCCAGGAACCCGCAGCGCTGACCGTCACGGTCAGCCCGAAGACGCAGGAGCTGAAGGTCGGTGAAACGGCTGCGCTCACCGCGACCGTCACACCCGAAGACACGGAAGACAAGACCGTGACCTGGAGCTCCAGCGCGAAAGACGTCGTTTCCGTCAGCGAGAGCGGTGAACTGACCGCAAAGAAACCCGGCACCGCCACCATTACCGCCACGTCCGTCGCTTCCGAGGACGCGAAGGACACCTGCGAGGTCACCGTCAAGTCCGCGGCCACGGCCATCACGCTGGACGGCCTCAACGAAGGCAAGCTCACCTTCACCGCATCAGACATGGAGGCCAAAACGCTCACCGCGACGGTCACCGGCGCCGTGGACGGCGAGACGCTTGATGTGCAGTTCGATCCTGAAGTCGTTGACGTCACGGTCGGCGCCGTTTCCGGTGAAAAGGCCCAGATCACCGTCACCCCGAAGAACAAGGGCACGGCCACTGTCACCCTTACCTGCGGCGACGCAACGGCCTCCTTTGACGTGGAGGTTCAGACCGGCGAGTATAAGCTCACGGTCGAATCGGACCCGCTGGAGGTAACGGTCGGCGCGACGAAGGAAAACAAGGTCACCTTCACCCCGGCGCTGGAGAGCGCCACACTGGAGTACGCCTCGAAGGACAAAAGCATCGCCACGGTTGACGCGTCCGGCGCTGTCACGGGCGTGGCAGAGGGCGAAACGGAGATCACCGTCACCCTGAAGTCCGGCGATGTGAAGCTCGCGGAGAAGACCTATAAGGTCAAGGTTGTCGGCAAATATAAGATCACCTTCGACTTTGAAAAGAAGGAGCAGACCGTCGGCGCTTCCCAGGAGATCACGGTCCGTGTCTCCGCCCTGCAGGACGACGGCAAGTATAAGCCCTTCTCCGGCATCGTGAACGTGGAATGGTCTGTGGACACTACGGACGGGATCGCCGCCTTCAAGGAAAAGCACACCCAGTCCACCGGCTCCGCCAGCAACCTGCTGATGGCGTATTCCACCGGCTCGCGCATCCAGCGCGTGGAGGTCACCATGACCGCCACGGTCACCGTCACGGACAAGGACACCGGCGAAACCACCACCACGCAGAAGGAAGTCATCAAAATCCGCCCGGCGCAGGCATCCACGTTCTCCATCTCCGAGAACAAGAAGATGAACGCATCCTCGTTTGCTGCTGTGGTCAACAGCGCAGTTGCGGGCAAATACACGAACATCACCATGGATGGCATCGGCATCCGGGATGTGATCGGCGGCAAGATCTATGACGGCACCACCGCCAATGAGGTCCGGCCCTCCGAGCAGCCCAGGATCTACAAGAGCGGCGCCAACGAAGCCTACAAGATCTCCGACCTGTTCTTTGTCGCCAGCAAGGGCGCGGGCGAAAAGTCCTTTGAGTACATTGCCTACAACAAGGA
>CADCOJ010000050.1 GCA_902803075.1 Oscillospiraceae bacterium
CTCCTGTCCACGCTCCCGAAGTTTGGTTGTCCGGGCAAGCTGAACACCATACCGGGCTCTGTGCCGCCGGCAGGGAGTTTCCCGACCGGATGTGTGTTCTCGCCGCGCTGCAAATATGCGACCGACCGCTGCAGGGCTGAGAAGCCGGAGCTGCGCGACGCGGGAGGCGGACATCTGGTTCGCTGCTTCCGCACAGGCAAAGAGGAGGCTTGAACGATGGAACAGGAAAGAAAGACGCTGCTCCGCGTCCGGGACCTCCGGCAGTGGTTCCCGATCAAAAAATGGTTTTTTGAAAAGCCGGCCTATGTCAAAGCGGTGGACGGCGTGTCCTTCGATCTCCGCGAGGGCGAGACGCTTGGTGTGGCCGGGGAGTCCGGCTGCGGCAAAAGCACGATGATCCGCTCTGTTCTGCGGCTGATCGAGCCCACAGGCGGGACGCTGGAATATGACGGCAGGGACATCACGCACCTCGGCGGTTCCGATATGCGTGAGCTGCGCAGGAACATGCAGATCGTGTTCCAGGACCCCTACAGCTCGCTGGACAGCCGGTGGACCGTCGGCGCCATTATCGAAGAGCCCATGATCATCAACCGCATGTTTGGTTCTGCACAGGAGCGGAAGGCGCATGTTGCGCGGCTGATGCGGCAGGTGGGACTGCCGGAATCCTATGTGGGACGGTATCCGCATGAGTTTTCCGGCGGCCAGCGCCAGCGCGTGGCCATTGCCCGGGCGCTGGCCACAAATCCGCGTCTGCTGATGTGCGACGAGGCGGTCTCCGCACTGGATGTTTCCGTCCGTGCGCAGATCCTGAATCTGCTGGAGGAGCTTCAGCAGGAGCTGAAGCTGACGTATGTGTTCGTTTCGCATGATCTGTCTGTGATCGAGCATATCTGCGACCGCGTGGCCATCATGTATCTGGGGCGGATCGTGGAGCTCGGAACAAAAGATCAGATCTTCGGCGACTGCCGCCATCCCTACACGAAGGCGCTGCTTTCGGCTATCCCGACTGTGGACGACGGCGCGCGGCGCGAGCGGATCCTGCTGGAGGGCAATATCCCGAGCCCCGTCGATCCGCCGGAGGGCTGCCGGTTCCATACGCGCTGCCCGGAAGCATGCGAAGCCTGCCGACAGGATCAGCAGATGATCGATGTCGGCGACGGCCATCTGGTGTGCTGCTGGCGCTGCACAGAACGAGAAGAGAAGGAAAAGGAGAACCTCCATGTACAGAGATAACTATTCCATGTGTTTCCCGAAGAAATTTATCATCGGGACGGCGAACTCCGCATTCCAGTCGGAGGGCGCTGCCGACCGGGATGGGAAATCCCCGAGCATGATGGATCACTTTGCGCGGACGCACGCTGGAAAGTTTGTTCCGGGTGTGGTCAAGGCCGGTTTCGCCATGACCACAGACCTCCCGGACAACGGCTGTTTCTTCTATGACAACTTTGAAGCTTATATCGACGATATGAAAAAAACCGGCCAGGATGCCTATCGGCTGTCACTTGCGTGGCCGCGGATCATCCCGAACGGGGTAGGCGAAGTCAATGAAGCCGGTGCCGCGTTCTATGACCGTGTGATCGATACGCTGCTGAAGGCCGGGATCGAACCCTTTGTGGATCTGCTGCACTGGGACCTGCCTATGTGTCTGCACGAACGCGGCGGCTACGCCAGCGACGACTTCCCGGATTGGTTCGAAGCGTACGCGCGTGTATGCTTCGAGCGCTGGGGCGACCGCGTGAAGCTTTGGTCCACATTTAACGAGCCATGCGTTGCCATCACATCCGGCTTTGTGGAGGGCCGCTTCCCGCCCTTCGAGAAGGATCTGGAAAAGGGGCTCCGCGCAGGACAAAAGCTGCTGCTGGCGCACTATCGCGCGGTGAAGTGCTACCGGCAGATGGGCCTTGACGGAAAGATCGGAGCGGTCAATGCCATCATTCCGGTCTATCCGGCCTCGTGCAGCGCAGAGGACATTGCAGCGGCCAGACGCCAGGCGGAGGTACGCTTTGACTGGTGGGCACAGCCGATGGTGAAGGGCTGCTATCCGCAGAATCTGCTCGAGGAGTGCCCGGGCTACCGGAATGCCATGCCGGAAGGGTACGCCGAAGAGCTTCGGGCGGCCTTTGTACCGGTGGATTTTCTCGGTATCAATTACTATGTGACCAGCCGCTCTTCGGACGATCCCGACGCGCTGCTGCGTTCCAGGCGCGTGCAGACATTCTATGCGCAGCCCGGCCTTAAAAATGACATTTATCCTGCCGGGCTGCTTGACAGCCTGCTTTATGTCCGTGACCGATATGACAACATCCCGGTTTTCATTACAGAGAACGGGCTCTGCACCCCGGACAGCGGCGATGAAGAAACCGACTGCCAGGATGAGCTGCGCATCAGCTACCTGCGCGAGCACTTCCGGATGATATACCGTGCGATGCTTGCAGGCGTTGACATCAGAGGATATTTCTACTGGAACGACGCCGACAGCTATGAACAGCTCACCGGCTATTCTCAGAGGTTCGGCCTGACGTGGATCGATCGGCACACCGGCCGCCGCCGCTGGAAAAAGAGCCGTTACTATTTCCAGACGATCGCACAGACGCACATGGTGGATTGAACACTGCGAGGTGAAGCATGAAGATCATTGATGTAAACTGCGGAATCGGAAAGGGGAAAATGCTCCGTCCGCTCCGCTATACCGACTTGCCCGGTATGCTCGCATGGCTGGATGACAACGGGATCGCCGAAGCCGTCGCCTTCCACAGCGATGCCGCCCGTGACCCGGAGTCGGGCAACGCGCGCATGCTGCAGGTGTGCGCCGCGTCGGGCGGACGGCTGAAGCCCTGCCTGGTGGTCGACCCAAGCCTGTCTTCCCTCGGCATCCCCGGTGAGGGAAGCGTGATACAGCGGCTGCGGACAGCCCGCCCGGCTGCGCTGCGCACGTTCCATGCCGACCAGAAGTATCCGTTTACATCTTTTTTTGCCGGGCATATCCTGGAAGCCGCGCGGCAGCTGCGCCTGCCTGTCATTGTATCACCGCCCTATAAACCGCTGCGCACGTTTTTTCCTGCGCTCGTGTCGGTCTGCGCGGAATATCCGGAGGTGCCGTTTGTGCTGCTGCGCACGGGCTTCAACCGTTCGCGGGTGATCTTCCCGATCCTGGAGCAGTTGAAAAATGTCTATTTTGACATCAGTACCATGCTCGACTGCGGACAGATCGATGAGATCACCGACCGCTTCGGGAGCCGGAACCTGCTCTTCGGCAGCGGTCTGCCGACCTATGAGCCCTCCGGTGCGCTGGGACTGCTGTATTACAGCTCCGTCACGCAGGAAGACCGGGAGAACATCGCCTTCCGCAACTGGGAACGGCTGGAAGGAGGCATCTGCTTTGACGATTAGAGAAATGGCGCGCAGCGGCCTTCCGCTGCCCATCCCCATCATTGATGCGCATACGCACATCGGCCCGCAATACAATGCCGGCTGGCACCAGAAGCCCGAATACACGACGGTGGAGGGCCAACTCGCTGTTTATGACCGGCTGGGTGTGGACTGCTGCGTCACCGCGCCGCATGAGGTCAGCAGCGGCATGATGGAGGAGGCGAATCTCGCCGCACGGGCCGCAGCCGAGCGGTTCCCGGACCGTGTGTATGGCTACATCTTCATTGCGCCGTACGACGGTCTGGAGGGCTGCCGGCGGGAGCTGGAGCGCTACCGGCGGGACCCGCACTTTCTGGGTCTCAAATTCCTGGGCGGCTACAACGGGGACTATGACGATCCGGTCTACCAGTATGCGGCTGATTTCGCTGATGAGATGCGCTGCCCGGTCCTCTGTCACACATGGGAGGACAGTCCGCCCATCGCGCAGACCGTTGCGCTTGCGCGCAGGCGGCCGGGTCTGAAGCTGCTTGCAGCCCACCAGGGCGGCGGCACGGCGCAGATGACGCGCCGCTGCGCCGAGCTCATGCGGGACGTGCCGAATGTCTGGATGGAGCTGTGCGGCTCGCTCAACAATACGCTCGGCATGGCCGAGATCCTGGAGCTCGTGGGGGAGGACCGCATGATCTTTGGCTCTGATATGACGGATCTTGACGTGCGGTATGACTTTGGGCGCGTGGCGCTTGCGCCGATTTCGGACGACGCAAAGAAAAAGATCTTTGCGGAAAATTTCCTGCGTTTGCTGGAGACCTCGCAGATGGGAACGATCAGGCGGATGCCTGTGAAATAAAAAACAATCTGACGAAACAAAGCCTGAAAGGAGCGAGAATCATGAACCGACAGACCCGGCGAATCCTTGCATGCTTTCTTGCGGCCGCAATGCTCATGAGCATGGGCGCGGC
>CADCOJ010000051.1 GCA_902803075.1 Oscillospiraceae bacterium
ATGAGACGGCGGTCGTCTTTCTGGAGCAGCAGCGCCTTGACGTCTGGACGCACAACATGACCGTCCGCAAGGCGACCGAGAGCCGGCGCATCCCGCCGGAGCGCAAGGCATATCTCAGGACTCTGCGCCGGAAAGCGGGGCGGGACGCATGAAGGAGGAGCCCGTGCGCGGCTATGACGATCTGATCGACCGGCCGCACCATGTCTCACGAAAACGGCCGCAGATGCCGCTGTATGACCGCGCGGCGCAGTTTGCACCCTTTGCCGCCCTGACCGGATATGACGAGGCCATTGCGGAGACGGGCCGTCTCACCGACGACGCGCTCCAGCTTGACGAGTCGGAGATCCAGATGCTGGACCGGAAGCTGCGCCTGCTTGCGTCGCGGCCGCAGGAACCGGTCTCCGTCACCTGGTTCGTTCCGGACGCATATAAGCAGGGCGGCCGGTATGTGACGCGGACGGCCGCTGTCCGGAAGCTCGACACACAGGCGGGCATGCTCCTGCTGGACGACGGCACACCGGTGCCGTTCGATGCGCTCATCGCGCTGGAGGGGGCCTGCTTTTCTGATTTTGACCCGGTGGACGAGGAGGAACCATGATCGAAGTGACGTTGATCGGAACTGCGGCAACGATGCCGCTGCCCGGGCGGGCGCTGAGCGCGGCGATGCTGAGCTGCGCGGGACGGTCGATCCTGCTCGACTGCGGCGAGGGGACGCAGTCCGCCGCCGTTTCCGCGGGTGTGAGCTGCATGAAAACAGATCTGATCGCGCTCACGCACTATCACGGCGACCATATTTTCGGCCTGCCGGGGCTGATGCAGAGCATGAGCTGCCTGGGCAGGACGCAGCCGCTGTTTATCACGGGGCCGGAGGGGTTGGAGACGGCAATGGCGCCGATCCTTGCGCTGGCCGGAGAACAGACCTACCCCGTGACGCTTCTGGAGACGAACGGCGTCATCCGTCTGCATGCGCTCTGCGGTGCATGGCCGGAGGGCGCGTCGCTCACCGCATTTGCCACGCGCCACCGCAGCGTCAGCCAGGGCTACTGCTTTGCGCTGGAAAGACCGGCGCGCTTTCAGCCCGAGCGGGCGCGGCAGCTCGGGATCCCCGTGAAGCTGTGGAAAGCGCTGCAGGCCGCGCCGCCGGACGCGCCCGTCATCCTGGACGGCGAGCCGATGCGCATGCAGGACGGGACGCCTGTCCGGGCAGGCGAGGTCCAGGGCGCGCAGCGCCGGGGCATCCGCGTTGTCTATTCCGGCGATACCGCGCCGTGCCCGGCGCTGGAGTCTGCCGCGCGCGGCGCGGATCTGCTGATCATGGAGGCAACCTACGGGTCGGACAGCGATGCGCCGCTTGCGCAGGCCTACGGCCACAGCACCTTCCGCCAGGCGGGGGAACTGGCCGCCGCGGCGTCTGTCCGCCGCCTGTGGCTCACGCACATGTCCCAGCGTCTGAAGGAACCGGATATGTTTCTCCCTGCCGCACAGACGTCTTTTCCGTGCGTGCAGCGCGGGTTCGACGGCATGCGCCTGACTCTGGAATTCCCGCAGGAGGGGTGAGCGCCGGGCGGCCCCGCGCACTGCTGCTCCATACACTTTGGTATCCATTCCATTTCGTTTGAGAAAAAAACAGCCATTCTGCATTTACCTGACGAAAACGGGACAGGATTCCGGAAATGCTTTGGCTTACACCTGCATTATGCGCTTTCAAACAAAAAGATTCATAACGGATCGTTTGATATATCCCATGAAATAGAATTAGTCTTGCATCGTATGCACTGATATAATATCTCTATACCAAGGCGCTGCGCAGCAGCGCGATCCGGCGGGGAGGTGTGTGCGGTGAAGGATCATTCCAGAGAGAAATACCTGTTTGAGAGCAGCCCGGTCATAGAAGCGATTATGCGCCTTGCGTTCCCGACGGTGATCGGACAGATCATCCTTGTGATCTACAATATGGCCGATACATTCTTCATCGGCATGACAGGAGACTCTGCGAAGCTGACGGCGGTCACCATCTGCATGCCGGCGTTCATGTTCCTCTCTGCGATCTCCAATCTCTTCGGCGTCGGAGGAGCCAGCGCGATCGCGCGGGCGCTTGGCGCGAAAAATACAAAGCGGGCCGCCGATACGGCTGCGTTCAGCCTCTGGATGTGTGTGGCTGTTACGCTGGCCTACAGCGCCCTGGCATGGTTCCTCCGCGACCGGTTCGTCGATCTGCTCGGCGGCTCGCAGCCGGAGGTCCATCTCTATTCTGTGCGCTATCTCACAGTCACCGTTGTCATCGGCGGCTTCGGGACTGCGCTCAATGCGCTTCTGGCGCACCTGATCCGCGCCGAGGGGCGCAGCGTCCAGGCAAGCGTCGGCATCGCCATGGGCGGCATCCTGAACATCGCGCTGGACCCGCTGTTCATGTTTGTCCTGCTCCCGGAGGGCAGGGAGGTGCTCGGCGCAGCGATTGCCACCGCCGTGAGCAACTTCCTGTCGATGCTTTATTTTGCCGTCATCATTGCGCTCAGGCGGGAAAAATCAGTGCTCCGCTTCAAACCGTCGGCCCGGATGTGGACAGACGGCCTTCCGGGTGATATTATAAAGGTGGGCCTGCCGGCGTGCCTGATGACGCTCTTTGAGAACATTTCCTACGCCATTCTGGATAACCTCATGGCTGGCTACCGCGTCGTTGCGATGCAGGCCGGCGTGGGCGTGGCAAAGAAGGTCAACATGCTTGCGCACTGCATGGTCCGCGGCATGAGCCAGGGCGTGCTGCCGCTGATCGGCTACAACTATTCCTCCGGCAACCGCAGACGCATGCGCAAGTCTGTGCTGATGGCGATGTCCATCTCCGTGGCGCTCGCGTGCATCTGGATGACCGCTTCGCTGGTGTTCAGCCGCCCGCTGGTCGCCCTGTTCATCCAGGACGATCCGGAGACGGTCCGCTATGGGGCGCTGTTCCTGCGGATCCTCTGCATCGGCGGCCCGTTTTCTGCCTGTGCCTACACGGTCATCAGCTTCTTCCAGGCGACCGGCAAGGGCAAGCGGTCCTTTGTCCTGGCGATCCTCCGCAAGGGCATCTTGGATATTCCCTTGATGTTCCTGCTGCGGAAATTCATTCCCGTGACGGGCATCGTCATGGCAACGCCGATTGCAGACTTCGTCTGCTGCGCTGCGGCGATCGTGATGTTTCGAAGGTTTATGGTCACACATGTGCATAACGTCCCGCAGCCTGCCGATCCGCTCTGATCGGCCAAACAGGAAGGAGGGGTGGCGGGCATGCTCGATCCGAAGCTGAAAACGCTGCTGAAGGTCAGCGAGACGGGAAACTTCTCCCGCGCCGCGGAGGAGCTCTCTCTGAGCCAGCCTGCTGTCAGCAAGCATATCCGCGCGCTGGAGGCAGAGCTCGGTATCCATATTTTTGAATATGCCAACAAGGAGATGCGCCTGACACAGGAGGGGGAGATCGCGGTCAAATACGCCCTGCGCCTGCAGGCCATCTTCAACAATATGCAAAGCGAGCTGCAGAATGCCAAGCAGCAGATCCGCCAGCTCACCATCGGTATCACCCATACCTCCGAGACCAACGTCATGGCGAGCGTGCTGGCGCGCTATGCCGTGACCCACAGCCGCGTGACCGTCAAGGTGGTCACCGGCCCGGCGGATGAGCTCTATGTCAAACTCAGCAACTATGAGCTGGACATGGCCATCGTGGAAGGGCGCGTGACACTCCCGCGGTTCCGGACGCTCATGCTGGATACCGACTGCCTGATGCTGGTCGTCCCGCCCGGACATCCGCTTGCCGGACGCTCGTCCGTCACGGTCAATGAGCTCAAAAAGGAGAAGCTGATCCTTCGCTCGCCCAACTCGACCACGCGGAGTTTTTTCATCTCCACGCTGGAGAGCAACGGCCTGCACATTGACGAGTTCAACGTCATCCTGGAGATCGACAACATCGCCACCATCAAGGATCTGATCCGCCGCAAATTCGGCGTGTCCGTCCTGGCCCGGAGTACCTGTATGGACGAGCTGAAGAAGGGAAAGATCGCCCTCCTGCCCATCGAGAACATGTCCATGATCCGGGAGATCAATCTGGTCTATCTGGAGGATTTCGATCACCCCGAGGTGCTGCGCGACATCGTTTCCTGCTACAAAGAGGTGCGCGAGCTCGGCATGGACTCCACCTGAGCGGCGCAGATCACAGAAGAAGGGCCCTGTATCCGGCAAAATGCCGGATACAGGGCCCTTTTGACTTGTGGGAAACGCAGATCCATGGTAAACTGAATAAAACAGGAGGTGAGACGCATGCGCCCTATCAGGCATCTTGCCGCGGTCTGCGCAGCGCTGTGCGCGTGCCTGCTGCTCGGCTGCGCGCCGCACCCGGCGCTCCGGCAGCCGGAGCCGGGACCGGAGCCTGCGGTGCAGGCTGCTCCCGCCGTGCGGGAGGCAGCGCAGATGCCGGCTGTACAGCCGGAGCCTGAACCCGTGCCGGACGTTCTGCCGGAACCGGAGCCGGAGCCCGAACCGACGGCGCATATCCAGACCGGCGAACCGGTGACGGCCGACGGCGCGGAGCTGCCCGGCGGCAGCATGGTGATCGACGGCGTGCGGTATATCCGCTTGCAGGAGCTTGCAGACGCGCTCGGTCTGGAGGCAGAAACGGGGGACAGCGTGTGGACGGCCACGTGGCGCGGGCAGGCGCTGCAGCTTCGGGCCGGCAGCAGCTTCCTGACGCTGGACGGGACGCCGTCCGCGCTGGAGGCGCCGCCCGTCGGGACGGAGGACGGGCTGCTGGTCCCGTACTGCTCCCTCTGCGCGGCCATGGGGATCTCTGTGTTCTACGACGCGGAATACGGCCGCTGGTATCTGACACCCGGAGCCGGACGCTGGACGGCGGCGCCGGGCTACCGTGTGCCGGTGCTGATGTACCATGCGGTCTCGGATGATATCTGGGGCTATGAGGAGCTGTTCGTCAGCCCATCGGCCATGGAGGAGGAACTGAAATACCTGGTGGAAAACGGCTATGAGCCCATCTGGTTCGAGGATCTGGCGCATATTGAGGACTATGAAAAGCCTGTGATCCTGACCTTTGACGACGGGTATCTTGACAATTACACGGAGCTCTTTCCGCTGCTGAAGGAATACGGGGTGAAGGCGACATTTTTCATCATCAGCGGAAAGCTCGGCGGCACGTTCATGACGCCGGAAATGGTGACGGAGGTCTCGCAGTCCGGGCTCGTGTCGGTCCAGAGCCACACGCATACCCACCCGAACCTTGCCTGGCTCACGCCGCAGCAGCAGGAGCGCGAGATGGTCGACTCCAAGCTGGCCATTACACGCCTGACCGGCCGGGAGCCGTTCGTGTTCTGCTATCCGGAGGGCAAGTGCACCATGCAGACGCTCGCCCTCACCAGGCGGTACTATCACTTCGGCGTCCACATGTCCGGCTGGACCTATGACACCGGGACGGACCCGATCTATGTCTATCGGTTCTATATCCCCCGCGGCCTGGATCTGTATTCCTTCGCCGCCCAGCTCGTGTATTAAAAACGGCGCAGCCGGGGAGGAGATTTCACACGAAAAGCCGCTGCATATTCAGCTGCGGCCGGCGATGCCGAACAGAGAGGGACAATCATCCCGAGGGAGCGGAAGCTGCGGAGGCAAACATGAAGATCGATTGTGTATGGGAACATCATGGTAATGACAGCATCCTTTATGCCAACAGCTTTGTTGGGGCCTTTACAAGAGGCGCATCCAAAGAAGAAGCAATACGAAAAATGCCGGATGAAATACGGCGCTTCCGGCTGTGGCGGGGCGAAACGCCGCGTGATGATTATGATATTGAGATCGTTCAGGAAAAGGAATCCGGCCTGCAAATCAGAGATGCGGACAGCGATGTTTTGTTTACGACCGAAAATGGACCTTTGAATGCCGAAGAATACCAATATCTCAAATCCCTGGCTTTGAAATCCGCCGAAGATTTTCACACGCTCTACAGTTCGTTTCCCGACAGGCACAAGAGCGCGCTTCCTTATCGCAGGACATTCTACGGCGCTGTTCCTCGCACTGCAGAGGAGATGTACCGGCACACGAAAAATGTCAACGAATACTATTTCTCCGAGATCGGTGCGGAGGCCGACAATGAAGGCACGATCGTTTCCTGCAGGGAACGGGGCTTTGAAGCGCTTGAATCCATTGCGGATTATTTATCGCTCAAAACCGTAACAGGCAGTTACGATGAGCAATGGTCCGTGCGAAAGGTTTTCAGGCGCTTCATTTGGCATGACAGGATTCACGCCAAAGCAATGTACAGAATGGGAATACTTACCTTCGGGGAGGGCGCCGTACCGGATATATTCGGGTTTGCCCGATAGCTTCCGGCTTATAGGAAAAGCCTCCGTTGCCCGCATCGGCATCGGATCATGCGCAAAAGACGATGATTTGCAGACGAAACAGGCGTGACCGCAGCGGTCACGCCTGCTTTTTTTATTTCAGCCGGTTGCTGTATGCCTCAAATCAGCTTCCACATGGAGCGTTCTCCGAGGCCGCGCCGCTTGCGCGTGATCCGGCAGCGGGATCAGATATCTACGCCGCCGTCAACACGGATGAGCTGTCCGTCGACGAAGGAGGAGTCGCTCGTGGCCAGGAACAGCGCCACGGTGGCGATCTCTCTGCCCTGGCCGACACGGCCGAGCGGGGAGCGCTGCTTCATAAAGCCCATGGCGGCCTCGCCGCCGGCCTCGTCGAGCATCGCGGTCAGGATCGCGCCGGGCTGGATGCCGTTGACGTGGATCTCCGGCCCGAGCTCCAGAGCCATGGCCTTGGTCAGACCGTTCATGGCATGCTTGCTGGTGCAGTAGGACACGGGGCCCCAATGCGCCGCACAGCCTGCAACGGAGGACGTGTTGATGATGTGGCCCTCGCCCTTGGCCTTCATGACCGGGGCGCAGAGCTTGGTCAGCAGGAACGCGGACGTGACATTGACGTTCATGACCTCCTGGAACTCCTCCAGCGAGCAGTCCAGGATCGGCTTGAGGCTGAGCTTGCCGGCATTGTTGAAGAGAATATCGACCGTGCCGTAGGCAGCCATGGCGGCGTCAAAGATCTTCTGCGGGGCATTCAGATCACTGGTGTCGGCCACGACATAAATGGCCTCGCCGCCGTCGGCCTTGATCTTGTCGACAACAGCCTTTGCGCGCGCTTCGTTGCGGCCCGTGACGACGACCTTTGCGCCTTCTTCAGCGAAAAGGTACGCGGTGTCGCGGCCCATGCCGGACGTGGATCCGGTGATGATCGCTACTTTTCCGTCGAGTTTACCCATGTGTGAACCTCCATTTTTATTCTCCGCGGATCGGACGCGGAGATTATTGAATTAATCATAACATATCGATTTCATGATGTCAAATCATCTGCCGCAGCGTCCGGGGGAGCACACTGCGGCTTGACAAACATACGGAATCAAAGTAAAATTATCCTGTATTTTTATGCCCTGTGAATATGCGGTTTTGATCTGCGCTGCAGTCCGCCCGGCTGCGGGAAATGCGGAGGCATGCAGATGCTTGCCCGTTGGGACATTCGCAGGCACGGAGGGCGTCTATGCAGACCATCGTACCGGCTTCGGGCATCGTGATGAAGGTGCTCGGCCCGCAGAAAAAACAGAATACCGCATATCGGTTCATGACATTCTGCGTGCGCCGCCGCGTGCCGGAGGGCGAGCTGGTCTTCCATACGCTCACGCGGCAGATGATCCTGCTGGAAGACGGCCAGCCGCGGCCGGAGGACGCGCTGATCGCGGCGTGGTTCCTTGTCCCGGAAGGGTGCGACGACAAAAAGCTTGCCGCGCAGGTGCGCAGCGTCCTGCAGGTGATGAAGCAGAAACCGGAGCACATCCGGAAATATACGATCTACACCACGAGCGACTGCAACGCGCGCTGCTTTTACTGCTTTGAGCGCGGGTGGAAACGCACATATATGACGCAGCAGACCGCCCGCCGCACCGCCGCGTTCATCGCCGAACACTGCGGCGGAAAGCCGGTGATCCTGGCCTGGTTCGGCGGAGAACCGATGATGAACCCCGCCGCCATCGACACGATCTGTTCCGCGCTGCGGGATGCGGGCGTCGAATACAGCTCCATCATGACGAGCAACCTCTCGCTCTTTACGCCGGAGCTCGCGCAGCGGGCTGCAGAGCTCTGGAACCTCAAGGGCGCGCAGGTCACGCTTGACGGCACGCGGGAGGTCTATAACCGTGCAAAGGCCTATGTGGACAAAACGATGGACGGTTATATGCGCGTGCTGGAAAACATCCGCCTGTTGCTCCGCGCCGGCATCGGCGTGTCGATCCGGCTGAACATGGACCGCTACAATGCGGACGACCTGTTCGCGCTTGTGGAGGAGCTTGCCGTGCAGTTCCCGGGCGAAAAGGAGCTGGTGATCTATCCGGCGCTTCTGTTCGAGGATGTGGAAAACAACCCCAAAACGCGCAGCTTTGCAGAGCGCGAGGCACTGTATGAACGGCTGTTCGCCCTGCGCGACCGGATCAGCGCCCTGGGGTATGCCAAAAAGATCCGCCTGCGCCGCAATCCGGTGCTCAACATGTGCAAGGCAGACTGCGGCGAAGCGGTGACCGTCACGCCGGAGGGCGGGCTTGGCCTGTGCGAGCATTGCCTGGATCAGAATTTGATCGGCCGGCTCGGCGAGCCCGGGTTCGACAAGACGGCGGAGGCAGTCTGTTCTGAGCGGATGCCGGAGATCCCGGCGTGTGCGCAGTGCCCGCTGTATCCGCAGTGCATCCGTCTGAAGATCTGCGATATCTCAAGAAACTGCTGGCCCGGCTCAAGAGAGCTGACGATCCGCATGCTGCGGGAAAACATGGCGACGGAATATGACGCATGGCTCCATCCGGCCGCGCATGACGCGCCGGATGAATCAGAAACTGTTCTGGAGGAGATCACATGAAACTCAAATATCAGTTTGTCACGCAGGAAGTTGCGGACGGCTATGTTGCTGTTGCAGTCGGCGCGGATGCACAGAAATTCGGCGGGCTTGTCCGCATGAACGAGACGAGCAGCTTCCTGTTTTCGCAGCTTGCTGCGGAGAGGACCGAGAAGGAGCTCACGGACGCGCTGCTGGCGCGGTATGACGTAGACGAGGCGCAGGCCGGCGCATGCGTCGCTGCATTTGCCGAGCAGCTGCGGCGCGAGGGCGTCCTGGAGGACTGAAGCATCTGCATCGGAAAAAGGGGCGCTTCGCACGGAGCTGCCCCTTTTGCTGCCTGTAAGGAGACTGTATGGAAGCATTTACGATCGAGCTGGCGGGGATCGCCATTGCCGTGCGGGCAAGCTGCCCATCGACGCGGCAGCTTTGCCGGGACTACCTGACACAGCGTGCGGCAGAGCTGACGATCGTCTGCACGCCGGAGGATCTGCGCCTGGAGCGGGAGATCTCCGCACGGAAAGACGAGCAGGAGGGCATTGCGCCGGTCTGCCATTCCGACGCGTATCTGGAGACGCTTGCGCTCTACCGGAAGATCGCTGCAGCCGTTATCGGCCGTCAGGTCCTGCTGGTGCACGGCTCGGCAGCCGCAGTGGACGGGCAGGGATACCTGTTCTGCGCCAGGAGCGGCGTCGGAAAATCGACGCACGCAGCCCTCTGGCGGCAGGAGCTGCCAAAGCTCGGGCACACGGTGTTCTGCGTCAACGACGACAAGCCGCTCCTGCGCGTGGAGGCGGACGGGATTTATGTCTGCGGCACGCCCTGGGACGGCAAGCACCGCCTGAGCCGCAATTGTTCCGTTCCGCTCCGCGCCGTGTGCTTTCTCAGCCGCGGCACGGTCAATGAGATCCGCCGGATCCCGCGCCGGGAGGCGTGGCCGCTGCTGCTTGCGCAGAGCTTCCAGCCGCCTGCGCCAGCGCAGGCGGCGCAGGCCGTTCAGCTGATCGACGCGATCCTTCAGAAGACCGCGCAGTATATGCTCCGCTGCAACATGGATCCCGCCGCCGCGCGGATCGCCTTCAAGGGGATGCAGGACAATGAGATTTGAGGAGTATCTGGACCGGTACGGCACGCTGACCTATACGCACGTCGGCGTCAGCATGCTGCCGATGCTGCGGCAGGGGCGCGACCTCATGATCGTGCAGAAGCGCCCGCCGGGCCGCTTGAAAAAATATGACGTGGTACTGTACCGTCGCCCGCCGGATGCCTATGTGCTGCACCGGATCATCCGCGTCCTTCCGGACGGTTATGTGACCCTGGGCGACAACAGCATCCGCAGGGAG
>CADCOJ010000052.1 GCA_902803075.1 Oscillospiraceae bacterium
ACGCGAAAGGAAACCCTGACGGTTTCCCTACGCGCTAAGTGCCGGCTTCGCCGGTTGCGCTCCGGCGCGCCTCTGCGGAGGTGCCTTTCACACTTTCCTTCCCTCCGATTCTGAAGCCTTCCGAGTTTTTTTGACAGTCTACATCGCCGGGGACGGACAGCGTCCCCGGCGATTTTCTCTGTTTGTTCGGCGCGGATCGGCCGCGGTGCGGGCGCCGTGCGTGCAGACGGCGGAGCGGCGGCAGTTTTTTGGGGAATCACTTAGGAGAATCACCGGTTTCGGACACTTATATAGTGAACGGATCACACTTCAAAGGAGGAATACCCATTGAGGACACATGAGGAACGGGTTTCATCCCTCCACCTGCGGATGGCTGCACGGAGACGGAAGCGGGCTCGGCGCACGACCGGCGCCATGGGATTTGCCGCCGCGGCGCTGGCCGGCTGCCTGCTGCTGATCATCGGCGAAGGCAGCTTCGCCCACGCCGGCGGTACCGCCGGAATGTACACCGGCGCCATGATGCTCTTTGAGCATGCGGGCGCCTATGTGCTGGTGGCGCTGCTCGCGTTCATGGGCGGCGCGGTGACGGCAGCGCTGCTGATCCGCGGGAAACAAGCATCCGGGCGCGGGGAAGGTCTCGCCGCCGGAGATGAGAAAGAAAGCGAAGAGACACACAATGGGAGGATATGATATGAAACACCCCATCAAACGAGCGCTTTGCCTGCTGCTTTGTCTGATTCTGACGCTCCAGCTGGCGGAGCCCGCCGCGGCGATCTGGCAGGAGGACGCGCCGACGCCGGCACAGTCGGAGTCGCCCGTCGTGCTCCGGGATTCCGCGGGCAACGAGGTAACGCCGGACGAGAGCTGGGAGGAGGTCTATCCCTACGGGGCCTTCGGCTTCGACGTGACCGCCGCAGACGCCCGGGAAGGCGACGACACCGTGGTTACGGTGTACCGCGCGGGCGGCACCAAAGGAAAGGCCACGGCGTACATCGTCTATTCCCCGCTGCTGGTACCGAATGAGGACGGCAGCACCTACTACGGCTATGCCCTGAGCGGCAGGGATCTCACCCTGGAGGTGGAGGATCCGCTGCCCATCGCCGCCTTCCAGCCGGTCGGCAAGCCCGCCGACCCGGAGCCCTGCGGCGAGCGCATAGAAAAAACCGCCGACGAACAGGGCTATGTGCTGACCCTCGCAAGGGAGGCGGAGCACTATCAGTGGGAGATCCTGTACGACGGCCGCTGGTGCGCCGTCGGCGATTCGGACAAGCCGACGCTTGCCATGGACGCCGAGTACATGGGCGAGGACTACGATTACCGCTGCGTCTATACCGCGGACGGCGTTCGCTACTGCACGGATTCCCTCAAGGGACTCCCCTATGAGAAGCCGGCCCCCGAGGCGCCGGAGCCCGTGCCCGCCGATCTCGAGCTCAGCACGGAGCAGACCTTCACCGCCATCGCGCTGGACGACGAGGAGGATCCCTATTCCGGCTGGGTATTCGGCCTGACCTTCGCCGAGGGCGAGTGGAAAAAAGAGATCCGCCTGCACGCCAATACCGACGACGCGTCCGAGGCCATGGAGGGCGCAACCATGCGCATTTCCTACACCGACGGCGGCGAGATCTACGCAGGCGCGGAGACCCTGCTGTACCATGTGGCGGATGGGAACGAGTCGAATCCCAGCACCGTGGGCTTTCGCACCGGCGCTGTGACGGCGGACAAGGCCGACGGCACTGTGGAGATCCCGGTGCGGCGCGAGGGCGCCGTCGAGCGGCCCGTGAGCGTGGAATACCGCACCGTCGACGGCACGGCGAAGGCCGGCACCGACTATGTGGCCGCCAGCGGCACGCTGATGCTCTACGGCAACGTCACCGAGCTGCCCGTGAAGGTGGAGCTGATCGACGCGCCCGGCGCGTCGGACGAGACGCTGGAGTTCAGCGTGGAACTGTTTGAACTCAAGGGCGACGACAACTGCACTCTGACCGCCGGGCGCGCGACGGTATCGCTGACGGACCTCCGGGAAGGGCAGAGCGCGGACAACCTGGCCACCCTGCTCCACGACGGGCAGGCCGTGGATCTGACCGAGGCCGTGGCGGACGCGCCGACGGCCGCCAAT
>CADCOJ010000053.1 GCA_902803075.1 Oscillospiraceae bacterium
GGACGGTGATGACTGCGTCGGTCACGGTGGTCCCGAGATAGCTTTCGGCGTCCGCCTTGAGCTTCTGCAGGATCATTGCGGAGATCTCCTGCGGCGTAAACTTGCGGCCGTCAATGGAGATCTTTGCGGCACTGCCCATCTGGCGCTTGATGGAGCTGATGGTGCGGTCGTGGTTTGTTACGGCCTGCCGCTTTGCGATCTGCCCGACCATGCGTTCTCCCGTCTTGGAAAACGCGACCACAGACGGCGTTGTGCGCCCGCCTTCCGCGTTGGGGATGATGACGGGCTCTCCGCCCTCCATCACTGCCACGCAGCTGTTGGTCGTGCCGAGATCGATCCCTATGATGTTCGGCATGTCATTCCCTCCCACGCTCCATGCGTTCAGTTCCCGGTGCTGCCGGATGTGCTCTGGCTGCTCTCATAGCCGTAGCCGTAATAGTAGGGGTTATAGGCGCGATAACCGCAGGTGCTGAAAAACCCGGCGAGCAGCTGGATGAGAAGATAGACCACCAGGAAGCGGAGCAGGAAATTGCTCCTGCGACGCGGGCGGTGATACGTCCAGTTGTAGCTTCCGGAGGGCTGCTCTTCCTGCCGCGTGTCGGTGCGGTAGGTTTCCGAGTACCATCCGGCAAAGGGGTCCTCATACGAACGGTACTGCTGCTGCCGGCTGTCCGAATGCTCACCGGAGTCGGACTGCGCGCCCCAGAAGCCGAACGGGTCGTAGTAATAGGTGCGCTGATAGGTCTGCTGCGCCTGCTGGCGGGCCTGTTGCTGCTGTGTTTGCTGCTGATAGGCCTGCGGATTTTTGATGCGGTCATAAGCAGCGTTGATCTCATTCATTTTCCGGGCCGCGTTCGCGTCGCCCGGGTTGAGATCCGGGTGATACTGCTTTGCAAGACGGCGGTATGCCTGGCGGATCTCATCTTCACTTGCACCGCGCCGGACGCCCAGCACCTGATACGGATCCTGATCCATCAGCAGTCCACCTCCGATCATTTTTCTTTGGTTTATTATACAGCCATTCCACCGAGGAATTGTGAATCTTTTTTGAACGTTCTGCGAGAAAAGTGAAAATAAGACATGAAAACAGGGCGGTATCCGGACAGATACCGCCCTGTGAACAGGAAATCATTTGAAAGAATGGATGCTTCACCCACGCATGTCGGCCAGGACTGCCAGCAGGTAACGCCAGATCCGCTGCACGGATGCGACGGACATTTTTTCCTTCGTTGTGTGGATGTCGATGAGATCCGGGCCGAAGGAGACCGCGTCCAGACCGGGGAGCTTGCCGGAGAACAGACCGCACTCAAGTCCCGCGTGGATCACTTCGATCTTCGGCGCACTGCCGGTCTGCTCCTGCCAGATCCGGGCCATCCGGTCGCGCAGGGCGGAGTCGCGGCGGTATTCCCATGCCGGGTAGTCGCCGGAAACATTGAGCGTGCCGCCGAGCGTTTCGGCAAGCGCGCGGAGCCGGGCAAGGAGCAGCTGCTTCTGGGAGCCGACGGAGCTGCGCACGGAGACGGTCGCACGGACACAGTCCGCCTCCGTGCGGAGGATGCCCAGGTTGCTGGAGGTCTGCACGAGCCCGGGAATATCCATGCTCATGGCGGCGACGCCGTTCGGCATGAGCATCAGCGCGCGGATCACGCGCGCCGTATCCTCCGCACGGAGTGCGTCCGCGGCCAGGCCGGTCTGCGTCAGCGTCAGCTCCACGCCGGGATCGGCAGCGGCGTACTCCTTCCGGAATGCGTCCATGCATGCCCGTACGGTCTGCGCGGCTTCTGCAAACGCCTGCGCATCCAGCGTCAGCGAGGCCTCAGCCTGCAGGGCAATGGCGTTGTCCTTGCTCCCGCCGGTCACACAGACCAGGCGGAGGGGGAGCTGATGCTGCAGCGCGTCCAGCACACGCCCCAGCAGGATGTTGGCATTGGCGCGGCCTTTGTGGATCTCCACGCCGGAATGACCGCCCTGCAGTCCCTGCACGCGCAGCGTGCAGCAGACGCCTTCCGCGGGCGCGCGCATGACCGGGAGCGTCACAGCGGCAGTCGCACCGCCGGCGCAGCCCACGGTCAGAACGCCCTCGTCCTCAGAGTCAATGTTCAGAAGGATGCGTCCGGACAGGAGCGATCCGTCCAGACCGCGCGCGCCGTCCATGCCGATCTCCTCGTCCACGGTAAACACGGCTTCAAGCGCCGGATGGGGGATCGAAGGATCGTCCAGCACGGCCAGCGCCATGGCGACAGCGATCCCGTCGTCGCCGCCGAGAGACGTGCCGCGGGCAGAGATATACGCTCCGTCCGTCTGCACATCGAGCGGCTGAGCGGCGGGATCCACGGCGCTGTCCGGCTCGGCGACGGCAACCATGTCCAGATGTCCCTGGAGAATGACCGTCGGCGCGGCCTCATAGCCAGGCGTCGCGGGCGCATAGATGACGACGTTGTTGAGTCCGTCCTGATGGCAGCGCAGGCCGCGCTGGCGCGCAAAGCGGACGCAGAAATCACTGACGGCCTTCGTATCCCGTGAGGAGCGGGGGATCTGCGTCAGATCTTCAAAGAAGCGAAAGACAGGCTTTGGCTCAAGATGTTCCAGAACACGCATGCAGCTCCGCCTCCTACGACAGTTTTTCAAAGTCGGAAGCCGGGTGCTTGCACAGCGGGCATACCAGATCGGGCGGGAGCTCCTCGCCCTCATAGATCCAGCCGCAGATCTTGCAGACCCAGCCGGTCTGCTTCTTGAGCGCGGAGGGCTTCGGCTTGACGTTGGCGAAATAATACGCGTAGGTCATGGAGGGCGTGTTGGAAAGCGCGCGCGCCTCGGTGACGTCTGCAATGAAGAGCGTGTGCGTCTCAAACTCGATCATCTGGGTCACGCGTCCGCTCAGAAATGCATTGGTGCAGTAGGGCAGGTAGTAGATACCGTTTGTGCTCCTGGCCATGCCGGCAACGTCCGCAAACTTGTCCACGTTCCGTCCGGACTGGAAGCCATAGTGCTGGAACATGGCGAAGGGCGCGTCGGTGGAGAGGATGGAGACGTTGAACTGGCCGGTCTTTTTGATCATATCGTGGGTATAGTTCGCCTTGTTGACTGCAATGGAAATGCGGTTGGGCGTGGTGGTCAGCTGGATGGCCGTGTTGATGATGCAGCCGTTGTCCTTGGCGCCGTCGCGCGCAGTGAGCACGAACAGACCGTAAGACAGCGAGAAAAACGCGTTCTTTTCCACAGGCGCGTCAGCCGTATGTTCTGCGGGCGCGTCGTGCGTCATGGTCGCGCAGACGGCGTCGGTCAGCGCTTCGATCTCGGCCAGCTGGGGCTGCTTGAGGCTGGAGCGGATCGTGAGCGTCTCGTCCAGGATGGTGCAGCCCTTGAGCTTCTGCAGCTCCGCGCGCATGAGTCCGCCGGCCGTGGGCGCCCAGGAGCCGTTTTCCACAATGGCGATGGTGCGGTTCTGGAGGTTGTGGTTCACGATGTCATGGATCAGGTTCTCCATGTTGACGAACATGCCCGCATTGTAGGTGGTGGAGACGAAGATGATGCTGCTCGCGCGGAAGCACTCGGAGAGGATATAGCTCGGATGCGTGACGGACACGTCAAACATCTGCACATTGCGCACGCCCTTGTCCGACAGGCGGGAGGCGATGATGGACGCGGCGTTTTCAGTGTTGCCGTAGACGGAGGCATAGGCGATGACAACGGCGTCTTCCTCGGGCTGATAGGTGGCCCAGCGGACGTATTTCTCAAGCAGCCATGCGATGTCCTTGCGCCAGACCGGTCCGTGCAGCGGGCAGATGGTTTCGATCTCAACGGCGGAGGCCTTTTTGAGCAGCGTCTGCACCTGCGTGCCGTATTTTCCGACGATGTTCGTGTAGTAGCGCCGGGCCTCAGAGAGCCATTCGGTCTGGAAATTGACCTCGTCGGCGTAGAGATTGCCGTTCAGCGCGCCGAAGGTGCCGAATGCGTCTGCGGAGAAGAGCGTTTTCGTTGTGATGTCATAGGTGACCATGACCTCCGGCCAGTGTACCATCGGCGCCATGAGGAAGGTGAGCGTGTGGCGGCCGGTCCCGAGCGTGTCCCCCTCCTTGACGAGGACGGCGCGTCCGTCGATGTCAAAGGAGAAGTAGTTCTTGATCATGGTGACGATCTTCTGGTTGCAGACGATCTTCACCTCCGGATGGCGCAGGACGAGCTCCTGCAGCGTGGCGGCGTGGTCGGGCTCCATGTGGTCGACGATCACATAGTCGAGCGGACGTCCGTCCAGGACGTGATCCACATTCTCAAAGAAAATGGTGCTCACTGCTCTGTCCACCGTGTCGAACAGGACCGTCTGTTCGTCCAGCATCAGATAAGCGTTGTAGCTGACGCCGTTCGGGATCGGATAGACGTTCTCAAACAGAGCCAGACGGCGGTCGTTTCCACCGACCCAGAAGAGGTCTTCCGTCATTTTTTTTACGCAGTACATAACAAGCCTCCTTGTTTTTGCTTCTGCACCTAAAATACCACATACAAATGGAAAATACCACAATTATCTTTGCCGGAGCCGTGGTTTTTCGCCGGACGCGCCAGCGGGAAAGCGGAACTCCCGGTCATTTCCGGCCGGACCTTGCGGAAAATAGGAGAATAGTGTCAAAAAAGCAAGAAGAACGCTTGCATTTTTCATACAAATAGAATAGAATAATGAAGCATGCGCTTCCAGCATGCAAAGAAATCAGGTCCGGGGGCAATTGGGTTTATGGACATGGAGCATATCCTGCGGCACTTTGAGATGGAGGGAAAACCGCTCTCCTGCGAGCCGTTTGGAAACGGACATATCAACAAAACTTTCCGCATCGTCTGCGACGGCGGAAAAGAATATATTCTTCAGAGGATCAACCGTGTGGCGTTCCACCACCCCGAGCAGCTGATCGAAAACATCGACGCTGTCTCGGATTTTATCTCCCGCAAGCATGTGAGCCTGGAGTGCATCCATCTTCTGATGTCCGACCAGGGGCGCAAGTTTTATATCGACGATGACGGCGAGTACTGGCGCGTGTATGTGTTCATCTCCGGCGGCGTATGCCTGGAGATGCCGCGCACCTGCCGCGATTTTTATGAGGCGGCGGAGGCGTTCGGGACCTTCCAGCGCGCGCTGGCGGACTTCCCGGCGCAGACGCTGCATGAGACCATTCCGCATTTCCACGACACTGTGGACCGCATCCGCCAACTGCGGCAGTCGGTGGCGCTGGATCCGCTCGGACGTGCCGCCGAGGTTCAGCCTGAGATCGCATTCGTCCTCACGCGCGAGCATGAGCTCGGCACGCTCTGCCGGATGCAGGCAGCCGGAGAGCTTCCCCTGCGTGTGACGCACAACGACACGAAGCTCAACAACGTCCTGTTGGACTCGGAAACGGGCCGCGCGCGGAGCGTGCTGGATCTGGATACCGTCATGCCGGGCCTTTCGGCCTATGACTTCGGCGACGCCGTCCGCTTCGGCGCGTCCACCGCAGCCGAGGATGAGAAGGATCTGAGCAAGGTCACGGTGGATCTGGACCTCTACCGCGCGTTCCTGGAGGGCTATCTGGACGCCTGCGGAGATGAGCGGACCCCGCAGGAGATCGAGGTGCTGCCCATCGGCGCAAAGATCATGACC
>CADCOJ010000054.1 GCA_902803075.1 Oscillospiraceae bacterium
GAGGAAAAATCGTATTTGGACAGATCCTCCTTGATCATCATGCGCAGCATGGTGGGCGGCGCGCAGAAGGTCGTGATCCGATACCTGGCAAACATCGGCAGGATGTCGTCCGCATGGAAGCGGTCGAAATCATAGACAAACACGGCGCCTTCACACAGCCACTGGCCGTAAAGCTTGCCCCAGAGGGATTTGCCCCAGCCGGTATCGGAGATGGTGAAGTGCAGTCCGTCGCGTTCGCAGCAGTGCCAGTATTTTGCTGTCACGAAGTGGCCCAAGGCGTAGGTGTGCTTGTGCTCCACCATCTTCGGGTTGCCCGTGGTGCCGGAAGAGAAGAACATGAGCGCCGTCTGCTCGCCGCAGGGGGTATCGGCCGTGCGCGCAAACTTGCTGGAAAAGAGCGGATACTCGCTGTCAAAATCATGCCAGCCTGCGCGGCTGCCGCCCACGAGGATCTTGAGCCGGACGCCGGGGCACTGCGCGGCGGCAAGCTCTGCAGTCTCGGCAGTGTCGCCGTCGGCCGTGCAGAGGATGGCGCTGATGTTTGCGGACTGATAGCGGTAGGTGAAGTCATGCTCCTTGAGCAGGAAGGTCGCCGGGACGGCAACGGCTCCGAGCTTGTGCAGCGCGACCATGCTGAACCAGAACTGATAATGCCGCTTGAGCACCAGCATCACGCGGTCGCCCTTTTTGATGCCCAGCGAGCGGAAGTAATTCGCCGTCCGGTTGGACTCGCGCTTGATATCCTTGAAGGTGAACCGGCGCTCCTCATGGTCTCGGCTGACATAGAGCATGGCCAGCTTGTCCGGGTACTTCTCGGCAATGGCGTCCACGACGTCGAAGCCGAAGTTGAAAGTCTCCGTGTTCTCAAAGCGCACCTGCTGCAGGCGGCCTTCATGATCCTCCTGCGTCTTGACGAAGCGCTCGCACAGCAGCTTTGTTTGGGCAGGCGCGGCGGAGAGCAGCGTCTGGCGCGTCTGTTCCTCGTGCATGTCCTCGCCCGGCAGGACGACCGCACAGAACACACAGTCCTCGCCGCCCACGGCGATCATGCCGTGCGGCGTGGAGCTGTTGTAGTAGATGCTGTCGCCGGCGTGGAGGATCTCCTTGTTCGCACCGACCTGCACCATCAGGGAACCGGAGATCACCAGGTCGAACTCCTGGCCGGGATGGCGGATCAGGTGGATCGGCTCGTTTTGCTGCTTCTCGGAGTATTCATAGCGCACCCAATAGGGCTCGGCGATCTTGCTCTTGAACTTCGGCGCAAGATCCTGGATGATGATGCCTTCCTCACGGGCAGTCTGCAGGCCCTTCCCCCTGCGCGTGACCGTATAGCTGGACAGGCGCGCGGAGCTGCCCTCCAGCAGCTCGGTGATCTCAATGCCGAAGGTCAGCGCACATTTATGGATGAACGTGAACGGAAGATCTGTCTGCCCGCTCTCATAGGCAGCGTAGTCCTCGGGACTGACCTCTGTGGCCTCGGCCATCTCCTGCCGGGAATAGCCCAGGATCTCGCGCATCGCGCGGATACGCTCAGCGATCTCAATCAGCTGCGAATTGGTTTGTGTACGCATAATCTCTCTCCCCTGACAATAAAAAAACGGACACGTCTCAGGTTTGCTCCTTGAGACGAGTCCGAATCCATTCATTCGATACCCGCGGTACCACTCAAATTGCGCCGTGCGGCGCCACTCAGGCTCTGACAAGCCGTATGCCTTTACGCAGCAATCACGGAAGATACTACTGACCGCGCGGACGCGCAGCGTTCATTCTTCGGCTCGGAAGTGATGGGAGGTCTGGCATGTTCACTGTCGGGCTCACACCCTGCCCCGACTCTCTGAGAGTTACCGGTGCCAGTTCCGTCTTCGTCATTGCCTTTAAGTATTGAATTATGCGCATTATAGCATCTGCGGCCCGCCTTGTCAAGGGCAGGCCGCAGAAAAACTACGAAATGTGCAGCCGGCGCTCGCTTTCCTCCTTCATCCGGTACTTGAGGATCTTCCCGGCGGCATTCATGGGGAATTCTGAGGCAAAGATGAAGTAGCGCGGGACCTTGTGGCGCGCCATGTTTGCAAGGCCGTAGGCGCGCATGGCAGGTTCATCGGGCCGGACGCCCTCCTTGAGGATGATCCACGCGCAGGCCTCCTCGCCGTATTGTGCATCCGACACGCCAACCACCTGCACATCGCGCACATCGGGATGTGTGAGGTAAAACTCCTCGATCTCGCGGGGATAGATGTTTTCGCCGCCGCGGATGATCATGTCCTTCAAACGGCCGGTCACTTTATAGTAGCCCTGGGGCGTGCGGCAGCAGATGTCGCCGGAGTGGAGCCAGCCGTCGTCGTCGATGGCCTGGTGGGTGGCGTCCGGCATTTTGTAATAGCCCTTCATGACGTTATAGCCGCGCACAACGAACTCGCCGTTCTGTCCGTCCGGCAGTTCTTCGCCCGTCTCCGGGTCAATGATCCGGCACTCCACGCCGGGGAATGCGCTGCCAACCGTCTCCACGCGCAGGTCCAGCGGCTCGTTGACCTCTCCCATGGTGCATCCGGGCGAAGCCTCCGTCTGGCCGTACACGCTCACGATCTCGCTCATGTGCATCTCTGCGGCCGCCCGGCGCATCAGCTCGGGCGGGCAGTTCGCGCCTGCCATGATGCCTGTGCGGACATGGGAGAAGTCGGTCCTGGAGAAATCCGGGTGGCTGAACATGGCGATGAACATGGTCGGAACGCCGTTGAAGCAGGTGATATGCTCGTCATTGACGCAGGCCAGCGCCGACTTTGGGGAGAAATACGGCAGCGGCAGGAGCGTCCCGCCGTGCGTCATCATGGACGTCATGGACAGGACCATGCCGAAGCAGTGGAACATCGGCACCTGGATCATCATCCGGTCCGCCGTGGAAAGATCCATCCGGTCGCCGATGATCTTGCCGTTATTCAGGATATTGCTGTGGGTGAGCATGACGCCCTTGGGGAAGCCTGTGGTCCCGGAGGTATACTGCATGTTTGCAACGTCCGCGGGCCGGACAAGCGAGGCTCTTCTGCGCACCTCTTCAGGCGGGACCCGGCTCCCGCGCGCGAGCATCTGCTGCCAGGTGAGGCAGCCGTCCATCGAGAAGCCGACCGTGACCACGTTCCGCAGGAACGGAAGCCGTCTGGCGTACAGCGGAGCGCCGGGCCGGTTCCCCTCCAGCTCCGGGCAGAGCTCCCGGAGGATGGCGGCGTAGTCGATGTCCTTGTAGCGGTCGATCATCACCA
>CADCOJ010000055.1 GCA_902803075.1 Oscillospiraceae bacterium
ACGGAGGTCGATGCTGCATCGCCGCTTTCGATATACGGCTGACCGTTGGTCGCATCGATGCCGCTATTTACGGTAACACGGTTGGTGGCGACCGTCGATCCGCTGTGGCCAAGCGCATAACCGGCGCCAACACTGTTCCGGCTGACGATCAGGTAATCATTGCCGGCGGAGAGTGTATTGGTAAGGACGTAAATGGTTTTTTCTTCAAAGGTATTGTTGTTGACCTTCACGGCCTTGGCCACTTCATTGCCGGCATAGTCGGCTGCAAAGACGGCAACATACCCATGTGCATTGGCGATCGCGTCGGACGCATCAAAGGTGATGCTGTAGGTGCTCTGGCCGGGTGCAGCTTCGGAATACTTGATCTCGCCATCCAGCGACAGCACTGCGACATACGCCAGGTTCCGATCGTCGCTTGCGCTGACTGTCAGATTGCTGCCGTTCAGCGTCGGGGTCTCAATTATGGGATTTGTGTCGTCAACGACAAAATCATAGCCGATATACGCGCCGCGGCCAATCATGTTTTCGGTCAGGATGCTCTTGAACGAAGACGCGCTCAGCGTGCCGGAACCGGCGCTCGTCATGTCGCCGCTGAGCATCATGGCGTTGTATTCGGGGATCGCATAGAAGCCGATGCGGAACATGTCCCCTTCTGCAAAACCGTAGGATGCCGGCGATTTGTTTACGCTGTAGAATTTCGTTCCGGTGTTCTGCCACTTGCCCTGAGCCGCATAGTACCAAAGGCCATCCACATTGGATCCAACCACCGAAGAACTGACAACATCGGTGACACTGCCGCCGTAACCATCAACCTTCGATACTGCAAAGCCGGTCGAACCGGCGCTTCGGATCAAGTTATAATAGATATTTGCAAAAATAGAATTGCTGTTGACCGCAAGACGGTCGGCCGGGAAAGAAGATTCGACCATGTACGGGTTGCCTGTAAACTTGGTCGTGATGCCGCCGACCGTCCAGGAGATGTAGTTGGTGTTGGTATTGCCGGAATACGGTGTTTTTGCCGTTCCATACAGCGTATCGACATAGGACGTGTTGTCGAACATGGAAGGATCTGTCCAGGAGCCATAGAAGCCGAGGATCGGGATCGTGTGCTCATGTTCATAGCTGACGCCCTCATTGTCAGAGGTCGTGCATGTCACGTAGGTGAAGCCCTGCAGATATGCGCCGGACGGGAACGCCGCAAGCGCTGCGCGCTGTGCATCGGTCAGGCTGATGGTCACAGAGACGGACGCAGTCCCATTGGCCGGGAGGACATAGCCGGAGACGGTCTCTGCGCTCCAGTCGATCAGAAGCTGCGCGTCATGCGATGTGACAGTTCCGTCGCCGTCCATATCGGCAGCAGCCAGATCGACGCTCGTCTGCGCGAGCTCCCCGGTCAGATAGTCCAGGATCGCCTGGGCGTCATCATTGTCGGTGTCGCCGTCCTTGTCCACATCGTGGCTTTCGGTCACGGCTTCCCCACTCCAGGCATAGCTCACACCGCCTGCGGGCAGATTCGACGTCTGCGGAAGCGTAAACGTGCCGTCGTTGGCCTGCGTAAAGAGCTCGGTATTCAGCTTGAACGCCAGATTCTTGTTGGTCAGGTTATAAAGCGTGAAGCTGTACGCATAAGTTCCTGCCTTCTCCGGGTCGTCGCCGAATTCAAACTTGATTTTGCCGTCGGCAGCTGCGCCGGTGGAAGAGGTCAGGCCGGCATCATTCATCATAATGACTGAGGATGCCGTCGTCGCCTTGCTGACTTCCGCAAGGCCAGCGCCCTGCTGAAGGATGGACTGGTAAACGCCATCCGGTTTCATCGGCGTTGCCGTGCTCATCAGAAGACTCTGGATGATCTGGCGGGTGCTGAGCGAAGCAAGGGCCGTGTTCGCGCTGAAATCATTTTCGCGCAGATACTGCGCAACGATCGCCGCAAGACCTGCCATGTGCGGCGCAGCCATGGACGTGCCGCTCATAAGCTCATACTTGTCCGAGCCGCCGGCCGTACCGCCAGAGGCCGTCTGGCTGGAGCCAAACACGGAATAAATGTCGCCGCCGGGAGCGGTGATCTCCGGCTTCATCAGGAGCGACCCGGGAACGCCCCAAGAACTGAACTCTGTCACTTCAGCATCATCGCGGGTCATGTTGACGCCGGACTCCGTCACATCGGTCACTGTAACGCTGCCTGTATAGTAGGTATAATCGCCGATCGTCTTTTTTGTAGAGTTCTCCTTGATGGTCTCGGCATCCTTCAGCGTAATGGAAACCATCGGGAACGTACCGGTGTAGCCGTCCAGCGACATATTGATGCTGCCGGGCTGGTTGTTGGCAACGATCAGGCCCTTTGGCTCTACACTGACCGCGTTGTTTCCCTTTTCTATAAAATTGTTGCTGCCGCGGTTCACGATGACGATCTTGCCGTTTAAGCTTTCGGCACTGTTCACAGTGGTATAGTCTGCCGCTTCTCCAACCGCATCGATATAGACATAGCTGTAGCTGCCGGCGATTGCGCTCATGCTTCCGCCGGTGTTTTCTGTTTCAGCATAAAAAACAGTCTGGCTGCCGTTGAAGACCAGCGGCGTACCGGTGTTGCCAATATTCTGCGCAGCGGCGACGCAGAGGCTGTTGATGAAGGTTCCGGGCGAACCGCCGGTGTGCATATAGACGTCGTCGATATACAGATCCGTCGACAGATTGTCCGTCAGCGCACCTGCGTTGCCTGCGGAAATGGTAACGACAAGCCCCTCGTTGGTATCGCCGGAAAGGCTGTTCATCACGGTCTGATAGCTGTTCGCATAGGCATAGCCGGGCGTGGAAGAGCCAAGCGACAGATTGGCCGCGTCACAGTCCAGCGTGATGGCGTCTTCGATGGCAGCCATATAGTCAGAGTCGTAAGCACCGCCGTTGGCGCCGAACACCTTCATGATGAGGATCTGCGCGTCCGGAGCCATGCCGACTGCCTTAACGGTTTCAGCAGCATCGGAGAAGCTGCCGCCGCTCTTAATGTAGCGGTTGGCAGCAGCAATGCCTGCAACGTGAGAACCGTGCTCGCCTTCCGTGTCGTCCATGTGGCCAAGGCTCGTGAGCGTACCGGTCTTGTCTACATAGTTGAAGCCGAACGGGATCTTGGTGCTGACATAGCGCGCACCGGAAGCATTCAGCGTCAGACCGGACCAATCGCCTTGCGTCATCAGGTTCACAGTCTTACCGAAGGAGCGTACCTCTTCGATCGCATGGTTGAATGCATCGGCGTTAAAGGACTGATGCTCATAGTCCACGCCGGTATCTATGATCGCAATGCGGCTTCCGGCGCCTGTATAGCCCCTGCCGCTGTCCCACGCGGTCTGCGCACCGACCATGCCGAAACTGGTGTTGGAAGTATTGATCTGATCAGCCTGCGGCTCATAACGGTTTTCGATCTCAACAGAGCGGATACTCTTGAGTGAACCGATCCGGATCATATCGCCATAGGTCATGTAGGCAGAAATCGCGTTTACCGCAAGCGTCAGATTCCACTGGACGTTCAGCTTGTGACCGATGGTCCGCTCAATCTCTGTCGTCACGGCCGCCTGCTGCGCACGCAGCGTCTGGCGGTAAGCATTGGCTGCGGCGTTCGTTCCGACGCCCCGAGCAGAATACCCGGCATCGAGCGTAGCAGGATCATCCAGGAAAATGGACACGCGGAGCACATCGCTCAGAGCAAACGGAAGCTTCAGTTCATCCGGCTCCTCCTGCTCCTCATCGATCTCTCCAAGTCTGCGGACATTCAGTCCGCTTGGATTGAGATCCTCCATCTCAAGCTCAATGCCAGCCGGGGACGAACCGGCCGCCTTCCGGACAGCATCTGCTTCGTCCGCGCCGGAAGCAGCGGCGCTGATCGGAAGCAGGTTGCCGCACATCACAAGTGCAAGCAATAATGCAAGGCTTTTTTTGACGATTCTTCTCATAGTCTTTCCTCCCGTACCGATATGCAAATTGTGGGCATGAAATCCAGCCGGCAAATTATTCCAATTTAAATGGATAAATTCCGTGTGTAGCACAACAAAACCCACAGCATTCTGTCAAAAAAATGCGAGGGTTTGAATCATTGTTCTGCGCTGAAGACCGCGTGATCGGCGCTGCCGGATCGGTCCTTTGTCAGCATGTGCTGTTTTTCAATCTGTATGGTCTGAATGCCGTTCAGACCGCGGACAAGGCAAAGCTCGCGCGGAGTGAGAAAAAGCGAAATGTCATGGAGCGATGAAGTGAACCGCTGTCGGACATCCGGAGCGCGGCCGATCCTTTCAGCAATGCGCCGGATCAGGTCGTTCTGCCTTGCAAGAATCTCCGCTTTGGAGCAGATCGGTTCGTTTGATGAAGCTGGATCAGATGCGCAATCGATTGCGCACCAACTCTTCTCTTTCATCTAAAACCGTATCTGATTATAATTCTTTTTCCAAATTATTTCAACAAGGTTTTTTATACTGGAAAGCAGCAATGCAATTAATGCCTTCGAAGCAGCAATTTGAAGCACCCCTGGAGAGTCCTCCCGGGGTGCTTCAGTTTGTTTCAATTATTATCTTTATTATCTGCGGAATACTTCCTTGAACGCCGTGCGGTCATAGCGTGCCGTAAGAAGATATGGAACGATCTCATTTGCATCGAATTCCTCAAGCTTTTCCGTGCGATTGAGCACAAGCTTGTTTCTTGCGTACGCGCCTCCGACGATGGTTCGGATCGGGAGCTCGGCAAACGGATCGTCAACCGACGAATTCAGCTTCAGATCGACAAAGCCCGGCTCCCAGGACGCGTATTCATATTCAACATTCAATGCGGTCAGCAGACCGTTCTTGAAGCAGCCGCGTCCATTCCCATCCGGCTGGCGGTCAAAGTGATAGTAGAATCCAGCGCCCTGTGTGTGCTTGCCGGCAGCCGGAGCCTGGAACAGCATGTGGGTGAGCGGATGGTTATACTCGCCAAGCTGCATTTTTGCGTCGATCAGCTGAACGCCCTTGCGGCTGACCTGTGCAGTGACAAAGTTCCCATCGCGCTTAATGATGAACTCCGCCCCAAGTTTTTTCGGAATCGACGCATTGTCACGACCGCACTGTGTGGCCATCTCCGCGCCGTTTCCGCCGAGCACAAGACTGACGGAGTACTGGCCAAGCTTACTGCCGTGCAGGCAGTAGACGCCAAGGATCGCCTCATAGTAGTCGTCTGCGAAGTTCGGCTCTCCGATATGGCAGACCGACACAATGACGACCGGCGTAGGGAATGGCGTCAGTCCCGGAGGCAGGATGCGGCGGATCGCCGCGGGATCTGTCAGGTACGCCATATAGAGTCCTTCCTGGTGATCCATGACAGACGGCTGCCCGAAGCGTTCGACCTCCTCCCTTGTGACGACAAACGACGGCTTTTTCTCGTGGACAAACAGCTCACGCGCCGCCTCAAAGCCCTGTCTGCTCGCCGGAGCGATCATGCCGTCCTTTACGGCGCTGCCGATCAGCCGGACCTCAAATCCGCGCGCTTTCAGTTCATCTGCAAGGGCAGGATTCGGCTTTCCGCCCAGAGACAGCACAACGCAGTCTGCGGGCAGCGTTACAATGCTGTCATCCACTGTTTTCTTCAGTACCACACCATCGTGCCTGATCTCCGTCAGTGCATGGCCGAGGACAAACTGTACGCCGAACTTGACCAGGCGCGAGCAGACGTCTTTTACGTTCGTCTGGTTTGCTGTAGGCGCGACCTTGTCCAGCATATCGGCAATCACAACTTCCCCGCCCTTTTCCGCAATGTATTCCGCGGTCTCAAGTCCTGTAAGACCAGCACCGACGACTACGACCTTCTTGCCCTTAAACTCCGCTCCGCCGCAGAGCGCCTGTTCCACAGTCAGGACATTCTCTCCGTCCGTGCCGGGGATGCCGGCCGGGACAGACGGCTTCGAGCCGGATGCCACGATCACGGCATCTGGATTCATCTCAGAGATCATGTCTGCAGTGGCTTCCGTGTTCAGCCGCACATCCACGCCGAGCCGTGCGAAAGCATCCCGATAGTAATCCATGACCCACTCCATACGCTCCTTCAGCGGAGGCCGCTTGGCCTGGTTCACAGCGCCGCCCAGCGCTGTGCCGCGGTCAATGAGCGTTACGCTGCAGCCGCGCTTTGCCAGCGTTTCTGCAGCGATCATACCGCCTGGCCCACCGCCGACAACAACGACGCGGTGGTGCTCCGGATCATACGGAAGCTCTCCATACAGGCGCTCACGTGCAAGGCGCGGGTTGATTGCACACTCAGCGGGCATACCTGCGGCATTGTATTCTTCCAGACTCTCGAAGCAGCGCATGCAGTTGATGCACTTGCGGAGCTCATTTTCACGCCCCTCGTGTACCTTTACGCCCCACTGCTCATCTGCGAGCCATGTTCTTCCCATACCGATGAAGTCCTGCACGCCGTCTTCCAGGAATTTCTCTGCGATGGCGGGCTCACGGAAGCAGGAAACAGCAATGACCGGTATCCTGACATGGTCCTTCACAGCCTGAATGAGCGGTTGGCGCCAGCCTTGCGGATAGGAAATCGGCTCCACGCAGGTGATGCCGGTCTCATACAGCCCGACAGAGACGTCGATAAAGTCGATGCCCTGCGCTTCAAAGGCCATCGCCATTTTCACGCCATCCTGGATGTGGATATAATCCTCCGTCACACCGGTGCGGTCCAGAAACTCCTCCACGCTCAGGCGGATGCCCATAGCAAAGTCCGGTCCGCACGCTTTCCGGATGCCTGCAAGGATCTCGCTGACCATGCGGAGCCTGTTTTCAAAGCTTCCGCCGTATTCATCGGTACGCTTGTTCGTGTATGGGGAAAGAAACTGCTGCAGCAGATAGCCATGCGCGCAGTGCAGCTCCACGCCGTCACAGCCTGCTTTCCAGACGCGGACTGCACCGTCGATGAACTGCTGGATGAGCGCTTTGACTTCCTCTGTGGATAGCTCGCGCGTGACAGCCTGCGTCTTCTTGCACGGGATTGCAGAAGCGGAAACCGCGGGTTGTCCGCCTAAAAGCGCGTTGGGTGTTTCACGGCCGGGGTGATGAAGCTGGATAAAGATTTTGGTTCCGTATTTGTGTACAGCTTCAGCCAGACGGCTGAGCGGTTCAATGTGGCGGTCTTTTGTGACGGAGAGCTGCCGGAGGAGTCCGACACCGTGCACATCGTTGACCCTCGTGATCTCCGGCAGGATCAGGCCGGCACCTCCCTTTGCGCGTTCTTCATAATAGGCGATCATGTCCTCAGACGGAGATCCATCCAGATTTGCAAGTCCGATGCCCATCGGGGTCATTACAAGCCGGTTTTTGATCGTGACACTTCCGATTTTTCCGGGAGAAAACAGTTTTTCGTACATCCTTCTTATCTCCTTGTGCATCATAAGTAGCGGCTGCACCGCTCTGTTTGTATCATACCCTCTTTTTCAGATCTGTACAATGTGGTCGGCAAACGAAAATCAATTGACGATTTGTGCATGATACACTATATTAAGTATCGTAAGAACTTCACAAAAAAGGAAGGTGACAGAAGATGACATTTGTTGAAGTCATACATCAGCTTTCGCCGTCTGTTTTCTGGAAAATCGTATCACCTGCCGAAAACAAGGAAATCCATGACATTTCACTCCTCGAGAATGGGCAGACCGAGTTTGCGCCGGATATCCTTTATTTTGGCTATAAAGAACAATTGCAGGAGCGGACATTCCCTCCCCTCTGCGTGCTGGAAACATCTTCCGCCCCTATCCAGCTTCCCAAGCTTGTATGCTGCGCGTTTTTGAAGCCGGGTATGCTCTTCCGGACGTTCAATGCTGTGCATGCACTGCTGCGTTCGCATCAGGAGCATTCGCTTTACAAGGAACTTTTGAGTCAATTTGATGCAGAGGCAGATCTTCACGCTGTTCTGGAAACGGCTGCCCAACGCCTGGGAAATGCACTCATATTGGTTGACCGCGACTATCGCGTGATTGCGCACACAGCACGTGTCCCCGTTCTGGATAGAATCTGGCAGGAAAACATCGAACAGGGATTCTGCAGCTATGCGTTTATCTGCGCGGTGCGTCAACTCGGAATCGGCAACCGGGCAGCAGGCCAACACGGCGTGATTGATGTGACCTGCTCAGAATCGCCGTTCCAGAAATACTGTATCCGTATCTTTATCCGCGGATCCTATGCGGGCTTCCTGCTCATGGTGACGGGCCTCAGATCTGACAGCGGGCAGACTGTTCCATCGGAAACACTGCAGCAGCTTGCGCAGGCCGGCAGGGCTGTTACAGAGATCCTGTCCGAAACAAGGCCGCAGTTTCTTTCCGGGCAGAGCGCATATGAGCATTTGTTATACGATCTGCTGATCGGTGCGGACGCATCAGACCTTTCCTCCCAGATCCGACTGCTCCGTTTTGCGCCTTCACTTTACGCGCTCTGTGCAGAGCCGTCCGGAAGCGCCGGAACCATAGACGGGCGGCATGTGTTCACACAGAATCTCGTTGAGTTGCTCCCGGATACGCATGTGACCTTTCATGAGGGCTGCGTTGCCGCTCTCGTCCCTGCAGAGGCTTTTGAACAGCACGCTGCCGAGCTGACGCAGATTTGCTGCAGAGCGGGCTGTCGCGCGGGACTATCTGACGCCTTTGACGATATTGCGCTGTTTTCTGTTCGATATGCACAGGCAAAAACTGCGCTGCAGCTCTCGCGCCGTCTGCAGCGCAGCGAATCGCTCTGCCTGTATGCATCCTTTGCAGTCTATGATATGCTTGATCACTTTGAAAACAAAAGCCAGCTCGGCAGCTTCTGCCATGATGCGCTCACGCGCCTTCGTCAGTATGACGAAGAAAACAGCGCGTCGCTGTTCAAATCCCTTCGTGTCTATTTGGAATCCGGCGGCAGCATTAAAAATGCCGCGGCGCAGATGTATATCCATCGCAACTCCATGGTTTACAGGCTTGAAAAAATCGCGGCGGTCGGGGGCGTCGATCCGGATAACCCTGAGACAATGCTCCGTTTGATGCTCTCCTACCGGATCTTTGATCTTGTCGGATAAGCATGGAGGCGCAGCAGACGCTGCGCCTCCGGTTTCCTAAGGATGCGAGAAAAGATGTTGTTTTACATGGATTGTTTTCAGATGTCCTTGAATGGGATTATAGCAGACAAATCGTGCGCAGTCCGCTGAAATAAGGCTTCTTTCGTTCTGTTTTCGTAAATAATAGAACCTGAACGGTTGCATTTCCGTTTTCTGCCTGTATAATATAGAGCGGCTGGGGACATTGCCCGCCGTTTTTTCGAAACATCAAGAAAGCGAGTACGCACCTGCATGAAATCGTGGCTCTATAAGCACTATCACTGGGTCATTGCCCTTATCATGATCCTTCAAATGGGGACATACGTCGGCCTGGGAAACAACGGCGGCCTGTTCATTCTGCCTGTGACAAAAACGCTTGGGATCAGCCGCAGCAGTTATTCCCTGTCCGTAAGTCTGCAGAACCTGTGCGGATTCCTGGCTGTCCTGCTGTCCGGTCCTCTTGTCAAACGATTTGGATACCGGAAGCTCGTTTTTGTCAGCCTGCCGCTGGCAGGACTTGGATATATTGTTCTTTCCGGAAGCAATTCCCTTGCGGGTCTCTGCGTCGGTGCCGCCATGCTCGGCATCACCTCCGGTTACTCCGGTGCGACCAGCGTTAACCGTGTCGTGAACGACTGGTTCCATCGCCATAGAGGCATTGTTCTTGGCATTGTGTCCGCTTCGAGCGGAATCGGAGGAAGCATTTTCTGTTTCGTGCTCTCCGACGCAATGAAGCGCGGGAGTTGGCGCCACGCCTATCTGCTTTCCGCAGCGTTCATGGGCGTGCTGCTCGCTTTGAACATTCTGTTCGTTCGGGATACACCCGACAAAATGGGGCTGAAGCCTTATGGAGAAGGCGAGATCCCGGAGTCGCACCGCCGATTTGTTCCGGAAAACTCCTTCCAGGGCTATTCCTTCCAAGAGCTCTCGCACCGTCCTGTCTTTTTTCTCATGCTGGGTGTGCTTTTGGTGAGCTATGTCGGTGTTTATCTCCCCTATAACTCCATCGTCCCGCACCTGTTGGATCGCGGCCTGAGCAACGAAAAGGCTGTGGAGCTGCAGAGCTCCATGCTTCTTGCGCTGTCCGTCTCCAAAATCGTCATGGGCCTGTTGATGGACGTGATCGGCGTGCGCTGGGTTACGGTCCTGTGCTTTGCATGCGGCGGCGTTTCCATGTGGCTCCTGCCGCAGATTACCTCTGCCAGTACTGCGCTCACCGCGATCATCCTCTATTCCTTCGCGCTCCCCCTAACCAGCATCACGATCCCGCTTCTGACGATCGATATGTTCGGCTATCACAGTTATATCATCGCCATGGGTGTTTTTTCCTCTATTATATCCATCGGCAGTATGCTTGCCATGCCGATCAGCAGCCTTGTGTTCGACCGGTTTGGCAGCTACGCTCCTGCCTTTTATACCGGCACGGTCGTGCTTGCTCTGATGATCGTCATGTATTTTGTCCTTTATCGGATCGCTGACCGGGAACGCGTAAGATGGGAATCTGCGAGAAAGAAAGCATAAAAAAAGACGCGCTGCACACCGGCAGCGCGTCTTTTTTCAATTCTTCAGCAGACGGAAGCGGTTCATTCCGTCGTTGCTGTTTTCTGCGCAGCAATGGATACGGACCGATTTTCCAGGGTTTTGCATAAGCATTGCCCCCAGCATGAACAACGCGAAGGATGTGTCGGCGGACTGCTGACGCTGCTTGAGTCGGAAATCCAAAGCATACGTCCCCCCGTCCTCCGGTTCCGGAATACTGCCGATAAAATCGCGGACATACTCCCAGCCGCTCGCCTCCCAGACCGATGCAAAACCTTCTCCGAAGGCCGGATCTTTTTCATCCTTGGTTTTCAAAATGACTGTGTGTTCCTCGCTGTCTGCCCGGAGTTCCCGGATACGATCCAGAGCAGCCTCTTTTCCATCAAATTGAACTCAGCCAACTGGAAGTTTTTGATTTTCACAAAATCGACAGCCTGCTCAGCCTTGTAATAGCGGTATCCCGTCCATGCATCGACCTCTGCGGGCCGCAGAAGTCCGATCCGATCATAATCGCGCAGTGTCTGCGTATTGCAGCTGCAGAGCGCAGCAAAGTCCTTGATGGTCATCATATCTCATCCTCCTCCACCAGGACTGTATCATGATACCACGGTGCAAGGTCAATAGTTTTTTATAACATGAAGCAGGTTTCCAGGCTCCATGTTTTTTATGCGTAGCTGTGAATGCCGGGCAGGAAGGTATTCACACCGATATAGGTAAAGATCACGCAAACAAAACCAACCGCGGCGAAAACAGCCGCCGCCTTTCCCCTCCAGCCGCGCCGGATGCGCAGGTGAAGATAGACGGCATAAACGATCCATGTGACCAGAGACCACGTCTCCTTTGGATCCCACGACCAATAGCTTCCCCATGCGCGCTCAGCCCAAATGGCACCCGTCAGAATGGTGAACGTAAGAAACAGCAGGCCAAGGCAGACGCTCCGGTAGCTGATAAGATCAAGCTTTTCATGAGTCGGAACATGGCGGTCCCAGAAACTGCTGTCACGCAACCTGTCACGGATCAGGAAAATAATGGACAGAACGAACGAAACACCAAATGCGCCATAGGCAATGATCGCCGTCGACACATGAACGCCCAGCCAGTTGCTGCGCAGCGCCGGCATGAGCTCGTGGATCTCTTTGCTCTGCATCGCTGCATAGCCAATGATCAGAAAAATGACCGGCGCAGCAAACGCGCCCAGCATTGGGAACCGAAACCGTCGGATAAAGATCAGACTGACCAGGCACAGACCCCAGGCAAAGCATGTTGCAAACTCATACTGGTTGGTCAGTGGAAGCCGCCCGGCGGCAAGGCCGCGCAGAAGGATCGCTGCCGAGTGCAGCACCAAACCCACAGTCTGAAGCAGCGCTGCCGCGCCGGCCAACCTGTCTTTTTTAATGGCAATAAAAACAAAATACAGGATCATAGATGCAAAATAAATCAGCATCACGATTGTGAACAGTGTGTTTTCTGCCTGTCGCATATCAATCCCTCCTGTTATGGCAAGTCAACGGAACATCAGCAGCGCTTTCTACTCCGATATTGCGCGGACAGCCTCTTCAAACTGATCCCGGAACAACGCACCCATCTTCGGGCATGCACCGTGGAAGCTCCAACCGCCGGTCTGCTCGGAGACGGCCCAGACACGCTTCGGCTGAAGATAAAATGCCAGAAACAAGCCAAGCATCGCGGCAAGGCCGCCAACAAGTGCCAGGAAACTGAACCTGTCTCGTTTGCACTGGATCACCGTGTAGCTCTGCGGTTCCGAAAATGTAACGGTATAATCGTCGATCGTAATCGTTTCGTCTCCGGTCAGTACATTCATTCCAACGATCTGGTTCTGATAATAGACCGAATACAGGTATCCCGGGTTGTTGAGCTGGCCGGACGCGGTCCTCGGCCCTCCTGCCGGGTCCATGATAAGATCCGGATAAAATGCATGGAAAAAGATCACAAGATCAGGCAGATCCTCGATTGGAAGATATTCTCCCGCACAAAGCACCTCATCCTGCAGTGCTTCATCACCCTTTTCAACCCGGACTCTGGCTGCCCAACCTGTGGAATTCTGATAGAATCGATAGCCAAAGAGTGTGGCCGGGTGGTTGACGCTGATGCTTGCCTGCCGGGAAAGCGCATTCTTGCCGGACAGGTCCCGGACGGTGATCTGCGATGTATACTGCGAGACTGTGTCATCCCGGCGGAGATCGATTTGAAAATCATCAATGGTCAGAAACAGCTGCGTATCTCCGATCTGACGGGTCTGGCCGGCCACGCCGTATACGGCGTACTCCTGATGCGTCGCCTGACCAAGTGTGAACCCGGCGATCAGCAGCAAAATGCCAATATGGCACACCCACGCGCCCCACAGTCCTGCCCTGTGCGCGCTGGAAAACAGAGCGGCCTGTCCGTCCAACTCCGTTCGCCGGGGCTTTGGCATGTGCAGCCGCTGAAACAGTTCTTCCGGTCTGTCAACGTGCTCCGCATACGCCTGCACCTGTGCCCCGCCAATGCCGGACGGATCACCGGCTTCCCTTGTGCGGAGAATCAACTGCGGCAGACGAATGATATTGCAGAGCAGCAGATTGCAGCATAAAAACAGACTGATTCCAAGAAACCACCAGCTGTGATAGAGATCATTGAGCTGAAGCGCCGTGATCCATGCGGCAGTCCGCTCGGAATAACGTTCTGCATACCATGCGAAGCTCTGGTTTTGCGTCACAAAGCTGCCCAACGCACAGCAGATCGCAAGCAGGATCAACAGGCAGATTGCAAACCGCATGGATGAAATGAACTTGAAGATCTTTTTTGCCATGGATCTGATTCCTTTCAGCAATCAGACGGCACAGATGCCGCACACTGTGCGCGCATTTGCGCCGTCTGTGCGCACGCGGTATTTGGCACCGCATGCGGTGAACTTGATTCTCTGTTATGGCTGCAGGAGCGACATGCCGGCGGTGATCCGCTCCTCGGAAACATCCAGGCAGCGCATGGAAAGCTCGGAATTGTGTGCGCCTTCAGAGTTTTCCACATAGCAGAAGTCAAAGAACCATTGCGCTTCCCGGTACAGTTTGCGGGCAGCGTCGAGCGACTCTTCCTCCAGTGTGCCGTTCTGAACGGCTTCCGCCAGCGCATTTTTGAAATCAGAAAGCTTATTCCCGACTTCGGTCTCCCGCGCGGTCACGCGATCCTGCAGTCGGTGAACAAAGGTGACCATATCCGTATCACCGTGGCACCTTGCGCAGTTTGAAAGCAGCATCTCGTTCTCCAACGGGCTGACCAGCAGGTGGCTGTGATAGATCGTTCCGTCCTCCGCCTGATCCATAGGCATATGGCAGTCGGCGCAGTTGAGCAGCGCAGCATGCTTGCCTGCCAGAAATGTCTCCATCTCCGGGTGCTGAGCCTTGAGCATCCTTGCGCCGGTGGATTCCTGGATCCAGTCATAGAAGCCCACCGTGCCGTCCGGAAGGACCATCTCGTCATAATAGGCCAGAATCGCTTCCGGGCTCATTGTCGCTACACTGCTGTACGGCATCATGGTCTCTTTATCCGCAGGCGTAAAATAGTATTCGATGTGACACTGGCCGCAGGAAAGCGTCGAGGGATCGATCGCGCTCATGTTTTCGCCGAGTGCTTTGGCGACATAACTGTGTGTAATCACGATCTCTCCACCGTTGCCTGCGTTGTTCCCATGGCAGGTATAGCAGCTGATGTCCTCCTCCATCATCGCCATGACTTCGTCAAACGGCATGGTATAAACACTCACGCCGAGGTCATTGACCAGCTTGGCAAAGTTCGGAGTCTTACACGTCAGACAGTTCGCCAACGCATGCGGGCGCTGCGTCTTTGCAACATCCGTCAGCGTATAGGCATGGCCACGCGCGCTGCCGTAATCCTTTGCAAATCCATATCCCTCATAGATGTTGACGAGATAGGGATCCTGTTCCAGATAATCCACAACATAGGCGTTTTTGTCGTTGTCCCCCATCGTGGCAACAATGTAGGGATAAAGCTCCTGCCAGTCGGAAGCGTTGACTGTCCCGTCCCCGCTGGTCGGGTCGGGTGCTTCCACACTGAGGTATGTGATGTCGTCCCTTGTCAGCGGGCCAAGATCCCCGCGGTTGACCAGGTGGTACATCATATCCTTTCCTCCGATGATTCCGCCGGCAAAAACAACTGCCAACGCAACAATCACCAGTGCAATCAGAAGTTTTGTCAGGACTGTTCTTTTCTCCATGGGGCACCTCACTGCTGTGCCTGCGGCATCCTGGCCGGAGGCGTTATGACATGCGAAGGACACTTTTCAGCGCATTTTCCGCATTGTGTGCAGTTGGAATAATTGACATGCGCCAGATTATTCTCGACCGTGATTGCATCAAACTCACACTGACGGACGCACAGGGAGCATCCGATGCAGCCCGCAGAGCAGAGCTTTTTGACCTGTGGGCCCTTGTCGCGGCTCGAGCAGCGAACAGCCACGCGCTTGCTCTCCGGAATGAGCTCGATCAGTCCCTTCGGACATGCTTTGACGCACAGACCGCAGCCAACGCATTTGGAGCGGTCAACAGCCGCAACGCCCTTCTCGATCCGAATCGCTCCCTGCGGGCAGACCTTTGCACAGGAGCCGAGACCCAGGCATCCGTAATCGCAGGAAGCGATGTTCAGCCCGCTGAGGACCACGCTTCTGCAATCCTGCAAACCGATGTAGTTGCCCTGATTCTTTGTGACATCGCAGCTTCCGCTGCAGCGCACAAACGCAATGCTTCGCTCGGAAAGGAACGGGTCTGTGCCCATAATTGCAGCGATTTTTTCTGCAACCGGCGCACCTCCCACAGGGCAGCCGCCCACCGGTGCCTCGCCCATAACGATGGCAGAAGCCATGGCGTCGCAGCCTGCAAAGCCGCAGGCGCCGCAGTTGTTGCCCGGAAGCGCGTCCCGGACCGCCGATTCACGCTCATCGACCTCAACATGGAATTTATTCCCGGTATAAACCAAACCGGCCGCAACAATGACACCGATCGCGGTGATCACAAGCGTTGTGATAAGTATCGTGTTCAAGACGCCCCTCCTCTCAGAACGCCAGCTCCGCAAAGCCCATAAACGCAATGGACATGAGCGCTGCAGAGATCAGAACGATGGGCGCTCCGCGCAGCGGAGCCGGGAGATCTTCCTCATTGATGCGGCTGCGGATGCTTGCCAGCAGAATGATCGCCAGCGTATAGCCGACGGCCGTACCGAAACCGGACAACACAGACTCAAGAAAATTGAATCCGTTCTGAACATTGGTCAGCGCCACGCCCAGCACAGCGCAGTTCGTTGTAATGAGAGGAAGATAAATGCCGAGCGTCTTATAAATCGCGGGAGATCTCTTTTTCAAGAACATTTCCACGATCTGCACGAGTGCAGCGATCACGAGGATGAAGACGATCGTCTTCATGTAATCCAGGCCGAGCGGCGCCAGGACATAATCATAAAGCAGACTGGCAACTCCGGATGCGATCGTGATGACGAAGATGACCGCGCCGCCAAGGCTGGCCGATGCTTTCATCTGCTTGGACATACCGAGGAAAGAGCAGATGCCAAGGAACTGGTTGAGAACAACATTATGGATCAGGGCGCTGCCGACGATAATGAGGATCAGGCTTTTCATTTCACACTCGCCTCCTCTTTTTCACAAGGCGACACGCAGGAAGCACAGCAGCCGTCACAGCTGCTTTCAACCAGCTTGCGCTGGCGCGTCTTGATGCCAATGGCGTTCATAATGGCAATGAACAGCGCAATTACAAGGAATGCTCCGGGAGGCTGCACAAAGATCCCGATGGGCTCAATGCTCTCCGGAATGACGCGAAGTCCAAATGCCGTGCCATTTCCAAGTACCTCACGTACAAGTCCTGCAAGGGTCAGCGCAACGGTGAAGCCAAGACCCATGCCGAGGCCGTCCATCACGGACAGGCCCGGCGTATGCCGGTTGGCATACGCTTCTGCGCGGCCGAGAATGATGCAGTTGACCACAATCAACGGGATATAAATGCCAAGCGCCTCATAGACGGACGGCAGGTATGCCTCGATCAGGAGCTCCGTCACTGTGACGAGCGATGCGACGATGACAATATAGGACGGGAGCCGCACCTGGTTCGGAATGACCTTCCGAAGAAGCGAGATGACCAGGTTTGACAGGATCAGAACCGCCGTCGTGGACAGACCCATCCCGATACCGTTGAGCGCGCGCGTTGATACAGCGAGCGTCGGGCACATGCCCAGCATCAGTATCAGCGTGGGGTTTTCTTTGATCAGGCCGTTATACAGCCGTTCCACATATTTGTTCATCTCACTCCCCCCTCAGGACACTGCTGCAGTAGTCCAGACCTGCATTGACGGCATTGACCACCGCAGAAGAAGTGACTGTTGCGCCGGAAATGGCATCGATTTCATGGTCAGAAACTGCGCCGCCGCCTTTGAGCAGCTTGAACGCCGTGACATTCTTTCCCGCAAACTGATCCATAAATGCCGGCTCTCCACAGCGCATACCCATGCCGGGCGTCTCATTGAGCTCGGTGAACGCGATCCCATTCACCGTACCGTCTGCATCGACGCCGATACATAGCGTGATGTCTCCGTCGTTACCTTCCGCCGTTGTTACGCTGACGGCGTAACCAGCCACATTGCCGGATGCATCCTTGCCGATCACCGCCTCATTGATATAGACCCGGCCATAATCCGTGCCGTAGACCTGCCCTGCAAGTTCGGAAGTGTCTGCATATTCAAAGCTCTCCGCATTGGGAACAACGGCGCGGTATGCAGCGGAGCTGGCCTCACGACGCTTCTCATCGATGGTGTCCTTTGTCAGTGCGTATACGCCGCTCAGCGCAATGCCGGAAAGCAAAGCAATCAGCGTCAGTGCGATGACTGGCTTCGGGATCCGCTTGAGGAGCGGTTTCCGCTTTTCGCCGTTCTGCGCGCGGATGGCCGCTTTGCGGAAGGCAAACGGTTTGGAGACGATATAGGTGTCGATGAGCGGGACGCAGAGGTTGCCGATAATGACAGAGTAGCTGAACGAGTCCGGAGACGAACCGAAAATCCGGAACATTGCGCCAAGCACACCGATCAGCACACCGTAGATCGTCTGCCCCAGCCTGCTGACGGGAGAGGTCACATAATCCGTGGCCATAAAGAACGCGCCGAGGATGACGCCGCCGCCGAACAGATGCGCCAGCAGGAATCTCGGGTCGAATCCCTGTCCGCCGAACAGCCCCATAAAGACCGTGAAACTGATCAGCACGGAGAAGCAGATCTGCCCGTGGATGAAATCCATGCTCCAAAGAAACAGGCCGCCGATCAAAAGTGCCAGCGCGCAGCTGCCGATCACGCCGCCTGCCGTGCCGAGGAACATTTTGGTGATGTCAACGGCTCTGCCGGCAGCAAGCTCGGCCATAGGCGTCGCCGCAGTCACGCCGTCGACCTGATAAACGGTCATTGACCTGCCGAAAGAGATCAGCAGGAAACAACGAGCGGCAAGCGCAGGATTGACAAAGTTTTTCCCCAGGCCTCCAAAGCAGCATTTCACCACAATGATGGCAAAAACAGAGCCGAGGACAGGCGCATAAAGCGGCGTGCTGGGAGACAGTGTCAGCGCGAGCATCAATCCGGTGACCGCTGCACTTCCGTCAAGCCAGGTGTCCGGCTTTTTCAGGAGCTTGTCGAACACAAGTTCGGATGCGACTGACGACAAAACCGCGAGCACGATCACCAGCAGCGCATGCAGACCATTGACCGCAACGCCGACAGCTGCTGCAGGCACGAGCGACAGGAACACGACACGCATGATGAAGCCGGTCGTCCAGCTGTCACGAATATGCGGGCCGGAAGAAAGATTCCATGCAGTATTCATTTCTTACCTCCCGCCTGCGCGGCACGCTTGCGTGCCATGATCTCCGCTTTGGTCTGTTTGAAGGTCTGAGTAAGCGGACGCTTGGCCGGGCATACATATGTACACGATCCGCATGCCACGCATTCCAGTCCGTACAGCTTCTTCTCGTATCGAACAAGGTCGCCGGCCTGCGCGGCATCTGCCATCAGCTGCGGCGTCAATCCTGTCGGGCAGACGGTCGTGCAGCGCCCGCAGTGCAGGCAGGCAGTCATTTGCCGGTCGGCACGTTCGCATCCGTCCTCCAACAGGACGGTCAGGGCATTGCTGGTCTTCTGGACAGGGATCTCCAGGGAGCTCAGTGCAAAACCCATCATGGGGCCGCCCGTCAGGACTTTCCTGACCTGGACGCCTTCCCTGAATCCGCCTGCAGCCTCCAGGAGCTCAGCAAAGCTGGTCCCGTCACGGACAATGAAATTGGACGGCTCCTTCACACCCTCACCAGTGACTGTGATCACATGGCTGAACAGCGGCTCACGAAACACAACTGCGCGTTCAATCGCATAGATCGTCCCGACGTTTTCCACGATACAGCCGACATCCGCCGGGAGCTTCGTGACCGGATAGTCCACACCGGCAACTGTCTGGATCAGACTGTGCTCGCCGCCCTGCGGGTATTTTGTCACAAGCGGGAGAACGCGGATGCGACTGTGGCCGGTGACGGCTTTTTCCATGGCTGCAATCGCTTCCGGCTTATTATTTTCAATGCCGATCACGCTCTCAGCGTTCGGGAACAACCGGAGCATGAGTTCCAGACCTTCCACGATGGCTTCCGCCTGCGTCCGCATCAACTGGTCGTTGCAAGTGAGATACGGCTCACACTCCGCACCGTTGGCAATGACGTAGCGGATCTTGTCCGGCTGCTTCGGAGCAAGCTTGACATGCGTTGGGAAGCCCGCGCCGCCAAGGCCGATAATCCCGGCGTCACGCACACGGCCGAGGATATCCTGCACACTGATCTGCGTGACATCCTCACGCACACCCATTCCTTCCAACGGTGTGAACAGGCCGTCGTTTTCAATCACAATGCATTCGCTCATAGCGCCGGATACAGTCCGGCGTTTTTCAACAGCTTTCACTTTTCCGGAGCAGGAGCTGATCACATGGGCAGATACAAAGCCGTCCGCCTCCGCGATCCGCTGCCCCACCAGCACCGGGTCATTTTTTGAAACTATCGCCTTCGCAGGTTTTCCGATGTGCTGCGCCAGGGGGAAAACCATCTCTCCGGTCGGATCAAATCTGCGCAGCGGCGATTGCCTGCTCAGTTCTTTCCGTCCTTTTGGATGAACCCCGCCAAGAAACGTATGGTTCACTCTTCAAAGCCTCCTGGAATCATTCTGGGTGTTTCCGTTTCGCCGCCTTCATGCGGCTGGGAAATGACTTCCGCTCAGCCGCAAATCAAGCGGAATTATATATGATATTATCATATCAAACAAAAAATGTAAATAAGAAAGAAAAAGATTGGAGAAAATGACGCAAAAAGTGCAGCTTCAGAATATGGTGCAGTCTCATGATCCATATCCTGCACCAAAAACTGCAAGGGGTCTCCGGACTGATCCGAAGACCCCTTGATTCTCTGTTTATTCAACTGTGACGCTCTTGGCCAGATTCCTCGGCTTGTCGATGTCACATCCGCGCTGAAGCGCGACATAGTACGCAAACAGCTGCAGCGGAACAACGCCGAGCAGCGGCAGGAGCGGAAGCTCCGTGTCCGGGATGGAGAGAATGGCGTCCACACGTTTTTCCATTTCCGCACAGTTGGAGGCGGTTGTCAAGGCAAGAACATTGGCTCCACGCGCCTTGACTTCGATGACATTGCTCATTGCTTTCTCAAACAGCGGCGTATAGGTTCCCAGCGCAACAACAAGCGTGCCCGGCTCGATCAGCGAGATAGTCCCATGTTTGAGTTCTCCCGAAGCATACGCTTCAGAATGGATGTACGAGATCTCCTTGAGCTTGAGCGAACCCTCCAGGCCCAGCGCATAATCCAGATTCCGGCCGATGAAAAATACCGAATCGTGGTTGAAATACAGAGATGCATAATACTGGATACGATCCCGGTCGTTCAAGATCTCAGAAACCTGCTCCGGAATGCGCGCCGCCGCATCGACAAACGAACGATACTGCGCTTCATCAATCGTTCCGCGCAGTCCTGCCAGATGGATGGCGAGCAAATCAAGCACAGCCATCTGCGTGGAGTATGCCTTTGTGGTGGCCACGGCGATCTCCGGGCCGGCATACGTGTAAATCACCTCGTCTGATTCTCTTGCGATGGAGCTGCCCACGACGTTGACAATGGACAGGATCTTGGCGCCGCGGCGCTTTGCCTCCCGCAGGGCAGCCATGGTGTCGAGCGTTTCGCCGGACTGGCTGATGACGACTGCAAGCGTTTTCTCGTCGATGATTGGATCACAGTAACGAAATTCCGACGCCAGGATCACCTCAACCGGAATGCGGCAGAGTTTTTCAATATTGTACTTTCCGACCATTCCTACGTGATACGATGAGCCGCAGGCAATAATCATGATGCGCGCATACCCGGAAAGATCCATCTGCATGCCATCAAACACAACACGCCCTTCCCGTATGCGCGGGCTGATGGCGCGTCGAAGCGCTTCCGGCTCCTCCATGATCTCCTTGAGCATGAAGTGCTCATATCCGCCTTTCTCTGCAGCGGAGATCTCCCAGTCGATGTGGTGGTGTTCCTTCTCGATCGGCTGCCCCATGGCATTGTAGATCTGCACACCGCCGCGACTGACCGCAGCCACCTCGCCGTCTTCCAGATAGACGACATCGCGCGTATGACGGACAAGCGCCGTCACATCCGATGCAATGAAATTCTCACCAGCGCCGAAGCCGATGAGCAGCGGTGCATCCTTGCGCGCCGCATACATGACGTCCGGTTCATCCGCAGAAATGATGCCCAGCGCATAAGCGCCGGAGATTCGGTGCAGGACCATGTAGAGAGCATCCATGACCGTGCCGGTCTCCTGCATACAGACCTCAAGCAGCTGCGCCACGACCTCGGAGTCTGTCTCGGAAGTGAACCGGATACCCTTCGCTTCCAGATACTCCCGAAGCTCCAGATAGTTTTCGATAATCCCATTGTGTACAATGGCGACCTTACCATTTTCTGAAAGATGCGGATGGGAGTTGACGTCGTTCGGCTGTCCGTGCGTAGCCCAGCGCGTGTGACCGATCCCGAGCGTTCCGGGAAGCAGCGCGCCGTTCTGTGTCTTTTCTGCAAGGTTCTGCAGCCGTCCCTTTGCCTTTTCCACATGCAGTTCGCCGTTTGCCACGCAGATGCCCGCAGAATCATATCCACGGTACTCAAGGCGCGAAAGACCTTCCAGCAGGAGCGGTGCTGCCTGCCGGTTGCCGATGTATCCTACGATACCACACATATCAAATTGTTCCTCCTGTTAGATGAGTGTTGAACATTCTTCTGACAGGACAAACTCGCAGCAATTTGCCTGAACCCCGTCCAGAGCCCCTTTGTTTTGCGGTTGCCCGCATATTTCTGACTCTGTCACGTGCACGGGAAGCACGGAAACGCACCCGCCGAATTCTCGATCACGTTTCTCCTCGTTATCCCGGATCGCTCCGGGCACATGGCGCTTTCTGATGGCGAAAGCCATAAACCTCCTTTCCAGGCTGCGATTTTTTCTATTATACTCTAAATCATGCAAAAATTCCACTGTATTTTTCTGTAGCCCGTCAAGCGCTGTGATTGGGCCACGCAAAAACAGAAAAAGGACTGCCGCTTTTGGTGGCAGTCCCCGATACCCGATCAATCAGTTTTATTCGCTGTCCCCTGCCGGCTGCTCCGTCTGCAGGCGGACGATCTTCTCCGTCAGCAGCTTACTGAAGCCGGAGATGATCGCAGATGTGAAGACAAGCTCTTCCACAGCGTCCGGAAGCGAGCCGTCGTAATGCGTCACCGACCGGGCTTTGATCCTCGTCTGCTCCAGGAAAAACTCGCACGTTTTCCGGTGGATGCGCGTGTAACGCTCATAAAGCGTCTGAACCTGCTCCGGCGAAAGACCCATGGGGATCATTTTCTGCACATACGTCATGTTGACGCTCTGCTTGAGCGTACAAATGAGGATCAGATAGGCCAGGTGAACGCGGTTATATCGCTTCTTGACCGGAGGCGGCATCATTTTAAGGCGGACATAATTGTTGACCGTGCTGGCGGTGATGGCAGCGTTCCCGTGTTCATCCGGAGGCAGAAAATTCAGATACTCCGACAGCAGTGTGACGACCTGATCCATATACAGTTCGATCGTGGGCAATTCCTGCCAAGACGGAAGAGAAAAACTTTGCAGATAAGATTCCCAGCGATACAGTTTTGCACCAATTTGGGAAATATCGTACGGCATAAGATTCCCTCCTTTTCTTTATTATTCATTATAATCGTCATCTTTTTGAAAATCAATCCGTATTTCTGTATTCGCTTGCAATATTCCTGATATGTGTTGACTTTGACTCCCTATTTGTGATATATAATATAATATATTAGATACGTGGAGATGATGTTGGTCATGTCTCTCAGGATTTTTACTGATACATCCGCCAATCTCCCTGCGCCGCTTGCGCAGGAGCTTGGGCTGGAAGTCCTGCCGTTTACCTATTTCCGTGCGGAAGAGCCCTTCACCTGCCTTGATACCGAGCATTTTAACGCAGAAGAGTTCTATGGCGCGCTGAAAAAGGGAGAAAAGGTCACGACCTCCATGGTCAGCATTGCGGATTATCAGACAGCCTTCGAGTCCGCCCTGAAGGATGGCTTTGACGTTCTTTATATTGGCATGTCCTCCGGGATCAGCGGCTCATATCAGGCTTCGGCCATTGCTGCCAGCGAGCTGCAGGAGCAGTATCCGTCCCGGCGCGTCGTCGCCTTCGACACATACGGTGCCTCCCTGGGAGAAGGACTCATTGCTCTGACTGCCGCACGGATGCTTCTTCGCGGTGCGGACTTTGATGAGATCCTTGCTGAGATCACAGACCGAAGGAGTCACATGATGCAGATCTTCACGGTTGATGATCTGATGTATCTCCACCGCGGGGGGCGTGTCTCGCGCGTGACGGCCATGATCGGTTCCCTTCTGAGCATCAAGCCGATCCTGCGCGGCGACCCGGAGGGCCACATCATCGTGACCGGCAAAGCCAGAGGCCGGCGCGCTTCCATCCGGACGCTGGCCGAAGATCTGGCCGCAAACATTGCGATCCGTGACGCCGACAGCGTCGGCATCGCTCAGGCCGGATGTGCGGAGGATGCGCGGACACTCGCCTCGCTGATCCGGGCGGCCACACCTGTTCGTGATATTCTGATCGTTCCCTATGAGCCTGTAACGGGAAGCCATGTCGGGCCCGGAGCTCTGGCGCTGTTCTATCTTTCGAAAAATATTCGAGCTTAAGCCTGCCAGGATCCCGATTCCTGGCCCAACTTTGGAAGGAGCACTGCAATGAAAGAATTCCTGATCGCAACATCATCCACCTCAGACCTGCCGCGCACTTGGCTCGATGAACACCATATTCCCTTTATCAGCTACAGCTTCACTGTGAACGGAACGCCGCAGCAGGACGACTGCCGGGAGGAATCCCGCGCTGCCAACTTCAAAGGCATGCGCGCGGGCGACGATCTGCAGACCTCCATGATCAACGAATATGTCTATACTGAGTTTTTCCGGTCGCTTCTGAGCACCGGCAAGGACGTCATTTTCCTGGATATGTCCGAAAAAATGTCCGCTTCATTTGAAAACGCGCGCAATGCTGCGGAACAGATCCGTAAGGAATTCCCGAATCAGACGTTCTCTGTGATGGACACGCGCTGCATCTCCGGCGGCCTGGGTCTGCTGGTGATGAATATGGTGGAACGGATGGAGTCCGGCGAAAGCTTCGACCAGGTGGTCGCCTGGGGCGAAGCCAACAAACTCCGCATCGCGCACCGCTTCACCGTCGATGACCTCAACTATCTCAAGCGCGGCGGACGTGTTTCCAACGCCTCCGCCCTGGTCGGCTCGCTTCTGAACATCAAGCCTGTCCTCTATGTGCCGGACGTCGGAACGCTTGACGTCGTCAAAAAAGTCCGCGGCCGTAAGACAGCGCTTGCTGCCATCCGTGACGGCACGCTCAGCGATCTATCCAAGATCGATGCTTCCGGCCTCAACATGCTGATTCTTCACGCCGACTGCCTGACTGACGCACAGTGGGTGCGCGATGAGATCCGCGCCGCGCATCCGGAGATCGGTGAAATCCAGATCGGAAGCCTTGGCGTAGTCATCGGCGCACATACCGGCCCCGGTCTTCTGGCTGTGTTTTATCTCTGTTCCGCCCGTGTCCCCGGCTGATTTGCATAGTTTCTGAAAAGAAATATTCCCCGTTTGCCCGAAGCACATCATCGGGCAAACGGGGATCTCTTTATCCATACGCTGGGATAATGTCAGAGGATGTTCCAACCGTCGGTATTCATTGTGAGCGTTTTGCTGTAATATGCGGTCATTGCACGGACAAGCGCGCCGACGTCAGAGCAGGCAGCTGTTTCATAGCACGCGTGCATGGCAAGCTGCGGCAGACCGATGTCCACGCTCGGAACACAGACCTTTGTCGTGGCGATGGAACCAAGCGTGGAGCCTCCCGGAAGATCGGAGCGATTCGCATAGACCTGCACGGGGACATTTGCGTCGTCACATACGGAGCGGAACAGCCCGCAGGAAACGGCGTCCGTTGTGTAGCGCTGGTTTGCGTTGAACTTGATCACGATACCGCCGCCGAGCTTCGGTGCATTCAAGCTGTCCGCATATTCCGGATGGTTGGGATGGATCGCGTGGGCATTGTCAGCAGAAACCAGGAAGCTGTTGGCCAGCATACGCTGAAAGCTCTCCTCGGACATGCTGAGCGACTGCG
>CADCOJ010000056.1 GCA_902803075.1 Oscillospiraceae bacterium
CAGGCAAAGGCGCGGCCAAGTAAATCCATCAGTTCATAATTTGTCATTTTTTCACCCCCGCGTTAGAACCCATAGATTTTTATGGAGTCATGATCAGACAGTACAAGCTTTGTCCACACAAGCATATGCGGATCGATCATCGTCGGAGCAGACCACTCCTGCGAAGAGAATGTATTGTCTTTGAACTCATTTTTTCCAGAACTAAGAGCAGTTTTCTTTAACATACTATCCGCCTCCCACTATAGGCTACCACATTATGTATCCCATAAAACGGACACATAATTGCCGGTCATGGGTTTTCCCTTTGCCGATATATACAATCCGGATGTCATATCCCAGCTTTTCAAGCATTTCGGCGAAGGTCTTGTTCACGATTCTCCATTGCGGGATCATTCCGATCCATACCCGTCTGACAAGCCGGGGCCGCTGCAAAACGCAGCGGCCCCGGCTTGTCCCGCGCGGTGATCCCCGCGGAGGTTCAAAGCTCCCGGGCGTTTACATGGCCGTACAGGATCCGCTTCGGGCGGCGCTGCAGGATCTGCTCCCAGTCGTGTTCCAGCGCATCGTTATGCGCATACCCGCCCAGGTACTCCTGCGGCTCCAGATCCCCCACCAGGCAGGTCCCGTCGTCCAGGAGAAGCGAAACGCTGTCCGGGCTGTGGCTCGGCGTGCGGAGGATCTCGCCGTTGATCCCGAGGCCGCGCAGAAACGCCCTGCTCCCGGCGCAGGAGATCACCGCTGCCGCGCTTTCATCCACCGGGCGGAACGCCGGACGCCGGTCTTTGGCAAAGATCGCATCCGGGAAATGGACATGCGCCCGCTGGACGTCCACCAGCAGGAGCGTGACGCCGAGCCGCTGCAGCTCGCCGGCCAGGCCGGAATGGTCCGGATGATAGTGCGTGACCAGCAGGCAGGCGATCTCACGAAGGCCGATCCCGGCCGCCTTGATGGCCTTGAAAAACTGCGGCAGCGTCCCTGCGTAGTCCGTATCGACCAGCAGGCCGCCCGCCCGGCCTTCGATATAATAGGTGTTTGTGTTCCCGTATCGGAGCAGCTTCATCCCGGCTGCGCCTCCCCCGGCGTTCCGGCCGTTCCGCTCCGTCTGTTCAGCTCCGCCTCCACCCGGTTCAGCGTATCAAAAAACCGCTGCGTGGCGACCGCAGGCCCGCACAGCAGGAGCCCGAACACGTTCCAGCCAAACATGTGCCGGAAGGACGTGAGCCTTCCCCCGATCCCGAGCTCCATTGCCTTCGCCTTCAGCTCCTCGGCGATCCGCGCCATCCAGACCAGCGTATAGACGAACAGCGTCGGGATGCCGAGCAGGTACGCGACACTGTACCGCTGGGTCCGTCTGCCCAGGATCTCATCGAGCTCATCCTGGAGGCCGAGCTGCATATAAACAAGGAAAAAGAGGCCGGCTGTGAAAAAATCAATGACGCCGAGCAGGAACCCCGGCCGATTCGTGTGCGGATATTTCATCTGTTCTCCCGATGCTCCCATCCCGTTCAGATTCAAAGCGGACGTCCCGCGGCCGCGCCCGGCTCCTCCATGAGCCAGGCCAGCCCCTTTGCCATCCGGACGTCGCTGTCGGCAAAATGATTGCCCGGGTTCCACTGCAGGACGCAGGCGACGCCCGCCTCCGAAAGCAGGCGGTACTGGTACCGGATGGCGTCCCCTACGGAGGCCATGATCCGGTTCCTGGCCGTTTCCTCCTTCTCCCCGAGACTCAGATAGACGCGCGGGACGGCAACGGAGTGCGCGGCGGCGTATGCCCGCCATCCGGGATACCAGACAGAGGGCGACACCGCCGCGGCGCCGGCAAAGGCATCCGTCTGATACGCGCCCCACAGCGCGAACAGGCCGGCCAGCGAATAGCCGCACAGATGGACCTTCCGCCCGTCCAGGCGCGGGAGCACATGCGCAAGAAGATATTCCAGCGTCCTTGACGCGCCGTCCCCGAAGCCTTCGGTCCCGAACACGGGCGGGCTCTTCCATGGCGTGAGCGCATCGTTCCAGGACGCCACGGGGATCGCAGCGATGCACCAGTCCCCATGGCCGCACAGGGCCCTGAGCGCCTCGGCCTCGCCGTCCAGGTGCGGCGCGTCGTGCGCATCCACCGGCTGGAGAAACACGGTCTTTGCGCCGGGGTCGCCGTACAGAGCCGCCGTTCTGCCGCCGATGGTTTGTTCCGTTTTTCCGATCACATTGGATCCGTTCATCATGAAGCTCTCCTGTTTCTGCCGCATCCGGTGGGATCACTGCACCTTGACGGCCCGCAGATGGTCCGGCAGCGAGCCCACAACGATCAGCTTCCGCGCGTCGTCATGCAGAAAATAGATGCGCAGAAGATTCTCCGGATCATTGCCCACGCACAGATGGTAATCCAGATCGCTCTCAACGGTCCGGCCGCGCTCATCCACGAAATACGGGATGCGGTACTCCGCGGGCGTGAACGCGATGGTATGGGTCCCGACGGGCTTGATCTCGAACGGGCGGCCGTATTTTTCGCTGCAGCGGGTCAGGGCGATCTGCTTCGGAAGCCGGCGGTACCTCTGCTCCCAGTAGTCCGTGGCCAGATAGTCCAGCGCGTCGCAGATCAGCTCCACGCCTGCGCACTGGCAGGATCTCGTCAGCATCCGCGCCACGGCCCGGGGATGCAGCAGAAGGCGGTCCTGAAAATGCGCGCCGACCCAGGCGGCGACGCCGTCATAGTCCGCCGGCCGGTCCGCCCGGCGCCGGAGAAAGGCGATGGTCTGCTTATGCGTGCCGATCTCCGCCAGGAGCCTGTCCCGCTCCGCGGCAGATTCCTCCCGGAGCCTTGCCTTGTCCCCCTCCAGACGGGAGGCATATTCCTTCTGCCGCTGCAGCTGTTCGTCCGCTGCGGCAAGCCTCCGGTCCTTCTGCGCCGCCTCGTCCTTCCAGGCGGCTGTCAGCCGTTCCAGCTCCTGCCGGAACTGTGCGTCGGCAGCCTCGGCGTGTTCCGTCAGCTCCTCAGACAGCTGCAGCAGCCGCTCCCGCGCTTCCGACAGGAACGTGATGCCTCCAAAGTCGATCGGATGGGGCTTCAGGCAGGACTTGACGTCATGCTCCACAGTCTGAAGGAGCGTTTTCCGCCCGGCCTCGGATGGCGGGCAGGCAACGACCTTCTCCCCGCCGCCCAGCGCCGTGGGATAGAGGATCACAAGATCCCCGGGCGTGAAGCGGATGCCGCTCTGGGCGGAAAACGGCTTGAACGCCGCCTGCTCCAGCACATACGTCCGGCAGTGGGAAAAGGTGTAATAGCAGAATGTTTCCAGATCGAACGGCGGCTCCGCCGCCTCGGTCTGCGGCGCGGCTGCAGGCAGCCCGGGCAGTCCCTTCGGCAGGGCCGGCGCCTTCATCCCGTCCGGCAGCGGAGGCAGGCCCCGGTTCAGGCGCAGCATGCCCAGCTCCGCCGCGCCCGGCACATGCTTTTTCTCCCGGAGCGTCTGCGTAAAGATCACATTGGGAAGCTGGTTGTCCGCATGGTGCGTCACATAGAGCATCGTCCTCACCTGAGACGCGTTGGCCAGCCGGACCGCCTGCATGGGAAGCTCCGTCACCTGCTTCAGCCCGAACGCCGGGTTCTGCATCAGCTGCCGGACGACGGCGATGCGGTAAACCTCCGCCTCCGGCTCCGTGCCGACGGGATCGGAAATGACGGTTTTGAAGCCGCATTCCAGCTGTCTGCCGACGATCCGGAAGGCGATATTGGTTTCGATGACCCGTCCCGGGACCGCCGTGCGCCGCTGCGCGGGGTTGCCCGGATCGGAGCCCAGGTCGGGTTCCGTGATCTGCATGGTCCACATCCCCTGCTCCGGCAGCGACACCGCGTTGACCACATGGCCCTGGTTGATATACAGCGACGTCAGATCCTCGTCGCCGGCCGTCCGGTAGTCCTCCGGAGACGGCCCGGAGGCCCACGCCTCCGGCGCCTCATCGCCCAGACGGCGCACCAGCCAGTCCATTGCGGTCAGCGCTGCCAGACGCAGGCCGTCCTGCGGCGTCGTCTGCTCATTGGCCATAAATGCGTGCAGCTGATAGGTCGGATACAGCCGGTTTTTCAGCAGCTTCACAACGCGATAGCCCTCAGCCATCTCCGCACCCCCTTTTTTGACACATGTTTGGGCGCTTCCCGCGCCACGTTCCATCACATTGGATCCACGAAAACAGCTCAGCCCACCCGGCAGATCACACCGCCCAGAAGCTGCGTCCGGACACGGTCTTCCAGCGCGGGAATATCCGCAGGTGCATGAAGCCCGGTGGCCACGATCTGCCCGCCTGCCTCATAGATCCTGTCAAAGAGCCCGTAGAACACCTGCATGGCAAACTCGTTTCCCGCCAGCGCCTCAATATCCTCCATGACCAGAAGCTCTGCATGGCAGAACCGGGTCTCAAATTCCCGGAGGGAATCCTCCCGCATGCAGCGGATCATATCACGGACAAAGTCCGCGCCGCGCACCCGAACGGTTTTCCTCCCGGGAAACTTCAGCGCGTATGCACGCGCAAGCCGGTCGGTCAGCTCCGCGGCCGCGCAGGGATCTCCATAGAAATAAACCGGATTGTACACATCGCGGCGTTCATTCAGTATGCCGCTCACAAGGCCCTCCGGCAGATGGTCGGTGTGTGCCCGTTCCATCGGTGCGCACCCCCTTTTTTGGCATGCAGCGCGGCGCGCGCTGCGTTACAGTTTATTATATCAAAACAGCGCTCCGTTCACAAGGACCCGTTCGCGCGTTCCGGGACTATGCCGTGATCGCCTTCAGCCTGTTGAGAAACAGATCGACCGCCGGAGGAAACAGCTCATATTTCTTCCAGATGACGGTCCCCTGCTGCGTCAGCATATTTTCCAGCGGGCGGAAGGTCAGCGGCGTGTCCCCGGTCACATTGATGAGCCCGTCGAATCCGACGGCATAGCCGACGCCGTCCTCCACGAACAGCGACGCATTGTAGATCAGATTATAGACCGTGACGACGTTCAGCCTGCCCAGAACGGGATCGGAGCTCAGAAGCGGCAGCGCCGCCCGGGGAAGGATCATCGGAAGGCCCGCCAGATCCGCCGCAGAGACGGTCTGTTTTTCGGCAAGCGGGCTGTCCCGCCGCATCAGGACGCCGAGCCTGTCCCGTTCCGGAAGGCGCACGCCCTGATAGAGGCTGCGGTCATAGTCCGTGAAGATCAGCGCCGCATCAATGAGCCCGTTGGAAAGCTGCTCCATAAGGTCCTCCGTGTCGCCGCTGGTGACGGAAAAGCGCACGTCCGGATAGTCCCGGTGGATCTCTCCGGCGATCCGGGAGAGGACATGGAAGGCCAGCGACTCCCCTGCGCCGAGATGGATCTCCCCGCTCAGATTCCCGTCCGCCTGGCCGATCTCGCTCCGGGTCATCTGCATCAGCCGCACCATCTCCTCCGCCCGGCGCCGCAGGATCATGCCCTCCTCCGTGAGCTTGATCCTGCGGCTTCCGCGCTCAAAGAGCGTAACGCCCAGCTCCTCCTCCAGGTCCTTGATCTGCCGGGAGAGCGCCGGCTGCGACACATGCAGCGCCTCCGCCGCGGAGGAGATGTTCCCTTCCCTGACAACGGCCAGATAGTATTCCATGATGCGGAGTTCCACAGCAACAGCCTCCTTACTTTTCTTTTATGC
>CADCOJ010000057.1 GCA_902803075.1 Oscillospiraceae bacterium
CGGCACGCTGCCTGCCGTCCAGGCCGCCGACGAAGAAAAGGACGCGGAGCTGCTGGCCATGGCCGGCGCGCTGCGCGGCCGGTATGAGACGCAGATGGAGGCCTTCCAGTTCCAGAACGCGCTGGAGGAGATCTTCCGCTGCATCCAGCGCGCCAACAAATATATCGACGAGAACGCCCCCTGGGTGCTGGCCCGCGACATGGAGACGAACGGCCCGCGCCTTGGCAGGGTCCTCTATAACCTGCTGGAGACCATCCGCGTCTGCGCGGTGCTGCTGACGCCCTTCATGCCGGACAGCATGGCCCGCGCGCTGGATCAGATCGGCGCGGACGGCGAGCTGCGCACCTGGGACAGCCTGGACGCCTGGGGCAGGCTCCCTGCCCAAGCCGCCGTGCGCCGCGGCGAGAACCTCTTCCCGCGCATCGACCCGGCCAAGGCGCTGGAGGCGCTGACGGAGCTGGAGCAGGCGCAGAAAAAGGCCGCCCTGCCCGCGCTGGAAACGGAACCGCTCAGCACGGAATCCGTTGATTTCGATACCTTCTGCCGCTCCGACCTGCGCGTGGTGAAGGTCAAGGACTGCCAGCCGGTCAAAAAATCCGACAAGCTCCTGCGCTTCACCCTGGACGACGGCACCGGCACCGACCGGCAGATCCTCTCCGGCATCCGTAAATTCTATGAGCCGGAGCAGCTCATCGGGAAAACGCTGGCTGCCATCGTGAACCTGCCGCCCAGGAAGATGATGGGTCTGGAATCCTGCGGGATGCTCCTCTCCGCCGTCCATACCGAGCACGGCGAGGAAAAGCTGAACCTCATCATGCTCGATGACGCCATCCCTGCCGGCGCAAAGCTCTGCTGAAAGCACAGTCTCTGCCGGGCCCGGACAGAAAACTCTCCGGGCCCGGCAGAAAACGGTTGCATTTTTCCGCGCCGGGTGATAGAATACAACCACATGGATCTCTGCAGGATTCGTACATCGGTAGTACAGCGGCTTCCCAAGCCGCGGAGGCGGGTTCGACTCCCGTATCCTGCTCCATGATTGCCGAACACTATAGATGAAATGGCAAAAAAGCCAGTCATCTCAACGTGTTCGGCAATTTTTTATTCTCAAAATTCTTTGGTAACTCCATAGATGAAATCACGGATGGCAGGGGTTTTGAACCTCTGATTTTCCATATTCAAGTAATTTTTGCTGTCAGCGCCCTTTTTCAGAGGGCTGCGGCGGCTGGATTTCGGAAAAATTGAAGAAAAATCTTTCACAAAGTTATGGGCGCTGGATTGTTGGTTTTCACGAACCAAGTCCAGCGCTTTATGCGCTCAAAAAGGGCACTGAGATTGGAGGTATGATATGAACGAAGAACTCACACCACAGAAAGAACGATTTCTGTGAGAGGTAGAACAGAAGCTCCTGCACAGGGAGCTGGACGCAAGGCTGCTGGACGACGGTCTGATCCACATCAGATGGAATGAGAAACCGCTCTGCTCGGTTGACAGAGACGGCATCGTCCGGTTCAGACCGGCAGATATCACAGGGCCGGAAGTAGATCGGCAGCTTCGGACGGTGATACAGACTGCCGGGCATGTCAAAGAGTATATGCGGATCTTTGAATGTGCGCCTGCGCTGAAGGCTGTCGGTCTGGATGATACCTACAAGGTGCTTGCGGATTTTGGTGACGCGGTGCTGGCTGGGCAGCTCGGCAAAAAGGGCGCTCGGTTCGTGACGTGGGAATGGGACTTTGACCGGCAGGGCGTCCACGCTGGGCATTATTTCATGGAAAACTACGAAGCGGCAAAGCAGGACTTCGCTGTCCGCGCCGGTCTGGTGGAGAACCAGCGCCTTTTTTCAGACGAGCAGCTTGCCGTGATCCGGGATGCCTGTGAGTTTGCGCTGGAGGATGACGCGACGCTCTCGTATGCCGAAGAAAAGCAGCTCCAAAGTGTACAGGAGCAAATCGAACTTCTTTTGCCGCAGCAGACGCAGAAGCAGCGCCCAACAATGGAACAGACAATGTAATATTTGCAGGAAGCCGGGATTTCTTTTTAGAAGTCCCGGCTTTTTTGCGTTCAGGGAGGAATTTCATGAAACACAGTCAAGAAGAATATTGGCGGCCGCGTTTCCACGCGCCGCCGCTGCGGTCGCACCCGGACCCACCGCCAACGATACAGTGCAGCTGGTATCCGCACGAGGGCCAGTGTCCGTATATGCGCCTGGCTCTGATTTGCTGGCGCAGCAATGGCGAGTGCACGTTTACGGATATGCAGGAAATCGAAAAGCGAGGTGAAAAACGTGTTTGAAGCAACGCTCAAAAACAGAAGCAGCGCACATTTTGCGCCGTTCA
>CADCOJ010000058.1 GCA_902803075.1 Oscillospiraceae bacterium
CGCCCAGCAGGACACCCACTGGAACACAGCAAACAACATCTACGGGGACAACCCGCAGAAGATCAACGAGCGTGAAGACAAGCTCGGGCTGAAATGCTACTCCTATGCGCCGCAAGTCGCAGCGATCATGCAGAGTGGGAATCTGTATGTGTATGTAGTAAACAACCCGATTCGCCTTGTTGATTCAAATGGTGAAGTCGGTATACTTGCATCAATGGCCATTTGTGCTTTTGTTGGTGCTTTGGTGCGTGGTGGAATACAAGTTTTTAAGAATGTAAAAAACGGCGATAAGTGGGTTGAACAGCCCCCATTTGTTAGACAGTATGGTATACTGAATAACGAATGGGGGCTGTAAAAAGTCGCTCCGTTTTTTACTTGTTTGTTCTATATGCATGACGGCAGAAGTGTACAACTTTCTGCCAAATGGACTTTTGTGGTGGTTCAAATCCCGAAGCCCTTGCGGCGCAAGGACTGTTTACTCGATCGGCTTCATTGTCGGGAACAGGATAACATCGCGGATGGAATCCGAGCCGGTCAGCAGCATGACGCAGCGGTCAATGCCGATGCCCATGCCGCCGGTAGGCGGCATACCATACTCCATGGCGGTAAGGAAATCCTCGTCGATCATTTCGGCCTCGTCGTCGCCGCGGGCACGCAGCTCCATCTGCTTCTCAAAGCGGCCGCGCTGGTCGATGGGATCGTTCAACTCGGAATAAGCATTCCCCATCTCGGCATGCGCAATGAAGAACTCAAAGCGCTCAGTCAGGCGCGGATCAGAGGGGCTGCGCTTGGTCAGCGGCGAAACCTCGACCGGGTACATGGTGATAAACGTCGGCTGGATCAGATGCTCCTCGACCTTCTGGTCAAAGCAGGCATAGAGCGCATTGCCCCATGTCTTTTCAGCGCTCTCCGCAAGCTCGACGCCATGTGCCTTTGCCGCTGCAACGGCTTCTGCGTCGTCAGAGATGGCGTCAAAGTCGATGCCCACATATTTCCGGACGGCTTCGATCATGGTCATGCGCGGCCAACCGGGCGTCAGATCGATGTCATAGCCCATCCAGTTGACCTGATAGGTGCCCAGAATCTCCTTGGCAGCGCCGGACAGAACGCCCTCGGCAATATCCATCATGTCGTGGAAATCGGCATACGCCTGATAGAGCTCCACAGAGGTGAACTCAGGGTTATGCTTGGGGTCCATGCCCTCGTTTCGGAAAATGCGGCCGATCTCATACACACGCTCCATACCGCCGATGATCAGACGCTTCAGCGGAAGCTCGGTGGCAATGCGCATATACATGTCGATATCCAGCGTGTTGTGATGCGTGACAAACGGGCGTGCGGCAGCGCCGCCGGAAATGGTGTTCAAAACCGGCGTCTCGACCTCGATATAACCCATGTTGTCCAGATATTCGCGCATATACTTGATAAAGCGCGAACGGATGACAAAGTTGCGCTTGACCTCAGGATTCACAATAAGATCCACATACCGCTGGCGGTAACGGATCTCCTTATCGGTCAGGCCGTGGAATTTCTCCGGCAGCGGAAGCAGGCTTTTGGACAGGAGCGTGATCTTCTTTGCACGCACGCTCATCTCGCCGCGCTGGGTACGGAAGACCTCGCCGTCAACGCCGACGATATCTCCGATGTCATATTTTTTGAAGCGGTCATAGGACGCTTCATCCATCTCATCCCTGCGGGCATAGAGCTGGATACGGCCCTCGCGGTCCTGCAGATCACAGAATGAGACCTTGCCCATGCCGCGCTTGGACATCATCCGGCCGGCAATGCTGACAGGCTGGCCCTCCATCTCGTCAAAATGCTCCCGGATCTGGCGGGTAGTCGCCGTGACGGCAAAGCGCGTGATCTGGAACGGGTCGTTCCCTTCGGACTGCAGAGCTGCAAGTTTTTCGCGGCGGACCTTGATCTGGTCACCGACGGACATCTGCGGAGCTTCTGCCTGTTTTCTGTTTTCCTGTGCCATGTGATAAGCCTCTCATCCCCCGGCAAGCCGGATTGTTTTTACTTTTCGATGGTCAGAACCTTGTAGCGGAGCACGCCGACGGGCGCCTCGACATCCACAACATCACCGATCTTGTGGCCAAGCAGCGCTCTGCCGAACGGAGAATCATCGGAGATGCGGCACTCGTTGGGGTTGGCCTCCTGCGAACCGACGATGGCATAAAGCTCCTCGTCGCCTGTCTCCATATCCTCGACCTTGATGGTGCAGCCAAGGCCGATCCGGCCCTCAGCCTCCTCCGTCTCGTCAATGATGACCGCATGTGCCAGAATGTTCTCCACCTCTGCGATGCGCCCATAGAGCTTTGCCTGCTCATTTTTTGCTTCGTCGTATTCGCTGTTTTCCGACAGATCACCGAAGGAGCGCGCCTCCTTGATCTGTTCGGCAACTTCCTTCTCGCGCGTTGTCTTGAGATAGAACAGCTCCTGCTCAAGCTCTTTCAGCCGAAGCGTGCTGATTTTATACTCTTTCGCCATAATAGACCGTCCTTCCATCGATCAAAGATTGATATTATTCTGCAATGATACAGATTCAGTTGCAATATTATAGCCGCATGATGTTCATCTGTCAAGAACATTTCCGCAGGACTTCTGCAATCGCCGCCTGCAGCTGCGCGTCCTCCTCATGCGGGAGCCGTCCATAATAAAACCTCGCCTGGTCCTCCTCGGAAAGCTCCACCTCCAGATCCGGCGTAACGCCGGTCTCGGAGAGGCTCAAGCCGTTGGGCGTGAAGTATTTTCCTGTGGAGATATTCAGCAGCGAGCCGTCTGACAGACGGAACGCATTCTGGAAATTGCCCTTTCCGGTTGTCTTTGCGCCCACGACGCTGCCCCACGCATACTCCTGAATGGCTGCGGCAAAAAACTCCGCAGCGGAATAGCTTTCCGCGTTGACAAGCACAGCGATGGGCAGATCCAGGCAGCGCGCGTCGGAACGGTCTGTGGATTCGCGGCCCTGATAATCCTTGCTCTGAAAGACGACGCCCTCCGGAAGAATATAGTCCAATGTCTTGACCAGCTCCGATTTCAGTCCACCGCCATTGAAGCGCAGATCGAAGATCAGCGCCTGCGCCCCCTCGGAAATCAGCCGGTCTGTTTCGGCAATGGTTTCCTGCGCGCAGCGGTTGTCAAAATTATTGATGCGCACATAGCCGATACCGTTCTCCAGCATCTCCCCGACAGCGACGGGCGTCTCGATGCTCCGACGCTCTACGCGCAGCTCGAAGCGTTCGCCGCTGCGGCTGATGGTCAGCGTGACGAAGGTGCCCTCTTCGCCCTTGACAATGGCGCGGGTCGCATCCATGCCGATCTCCGCCGTTGCCTGCCCTTCGGCGTGGGTGATGATGTCCCCGACCTGCAGGCCGGCGTCCTCGGCGGGGCTGCCTGGGGTGACGGATTCGATGCGCATGCCGCCGTCTTCCTCGCTGAGGGTGATAGTCACGCCAATGCCCACATAGGCGTTGTTCATGGCTTCCTCGTAAGCCTGGTATTCCTCTGCAGTGAGATAGTAACTCCAGCGGTCTCCGGTGGCGGCGACCAGGCCGGACGCTGCGGCGTCTGCCAGCGCCTTCTCGTCATAGCTGTCGATAAAATACCGGTCCAGGTATGCTTCGATCTCGCTGACCTTCTGAACAGAAAGCGGCTGAGCGCTCTGCGGACGGTAACCGGTGGCGATCAGTGTCGCAAAGACTGTTACCGCAACAAGCAGCACAAGAGACAGCGTAATCAGAATCACTTTCCAGATTTTTTTCATGAAGCACACCCCGCAGCGTAGAAATGGTCAAAAAATCTTTCCCACAGCCCGCCCGGGCTGTGGGAGAGACAATGGATGAAGCGTCAGCTGATGTAATTGAACGGATTGACGTCCGCTCCGTTGTAATAGATGGTGAAGTGCAGGTGCGGGCCGGTCGACCAGCCGGTGCTGCCGACATAACCAATCGTCTGGCCCTGAGTCACATAGTCGCCCACCGAGACGATCAGATACGGCTGATGCGCATAGAGGCTCGAGAAGCCGTCGCCGTGATTAATGACAACATAATAGCCCCACGCCTCGGCATAGGCTGCCGTGGTGACCGTTCCGCTCTTGGTGGCCAGGATGGATGTGCCGGCTCCGGCGGCAAAGTCCACGCCGTTGTGCCAACTGTATTTCTTGGTCAGCGGATGCACCCGGTAGCCGTAGGGATCGGTAATCTTGCAGGCATACGGCAGCGGATACAGGAAGCCGGAGCTGCTCGGCGCGGTAGTGCCGTTCTGTTGGGCTGCCTGCTTTGCGCGTTCGTTGGCCAGGCGGTTCTGCTCTGCAATACGGGCGGCCTCCTCACGGGAGAGCGCCTCATAATAGTCCTTCTCGGACTTGGCGATCTGTGCGGAGAGCTCATCCTCGGCGGCCATGTAGTCCTCATATTCCTTGGACATCTGCTCATAGGCGCGCGCCATTTCGATCAGCAGCTCATCGGCCGCCGCGCGCTGCTCGCCAAGCGCCTGCCGGTTCTCATCCAGCTCCTTGCGGGCAGCGTCCAGCTCGGAGATCTGAAGCTCCAGCTCGCGGCGTTCGCCCTCGATCCGGGCGGATACCTCCGCCATTTTCTGCAGCATCAGCTGATCGGCCTCCGCGATCTCGCGGATGGCATCGACCTTGTCGAGAAGATCCGAGAAGCTCTTTGCACCAAAGAGGATCGCCCAGTAAGAGATCCTGCCGGTCTCCTCCATGGAGCGCAGGCGCGTCTTATACTGCTCGTTCAGACGCGCTTCCTCCGCCTCAGAGGCCTCCAGCTCGGTCTGCTTGTTGGCAATGAGCAGGCTGATCTGCTGGATCTGCTCGTTGAGGTTGGTGATGGACTCGGTGGTCAGGCGGATCTGGCGGTCAATATCCGCTTTCCGCTCCACAAGCGTCTGTGTTTTGGATTTGTTCTCATTGATCTGCGCCTTGAGCTCGTCGCTCTGTTTTTTCAGCTCCGACTGCTCCTTGCGCAGCGCGCTCAGCTCTGCCTCGATCTCCTTTGACGTTGCGCCGTGCACCATCAGGATCAGGGCGCCGGAGACAAGCGAGCCGATCAGAAGGACGACCAGGATGATGCAGACGATGCTCCGCACCGAGCTTCGCTTGTTATGGTTCATGGAATACCTCCTGTCACACGTTGAGGAACTTCCGGATCGACAGCAAACTGCCGAACACGCCCACAACGAAGCCGGTGATCGCATAGGCGATGGCGATCAATTCGATGACCTCGCGGAACGGCACGACCGTGATGAGCTGCAGCGTGTCGATCTGTGCGATCTTCGCGGCAAGGAAGTCATACAGGCCCCACTCCAGGAAGAACGCGACGGCTGCGGCCAGCAGGCCGATGATGAAGCCCTCAACAACAAAGGGGAAGCGGATGAAGGAATTGGTGGCTCCCACGATCTTCATGATGCCGATCTCCTCGCTGCGCGAGTACATGGCAAGCTTGACCGTGTTGGAGATGATAAACAGGGAGACGACGAACAGCACCGCAATGATGATGCCGGAGGCGACGTTCAGCACACGCTGGACCGTCTGGAAGCCCCGGGATATCTCATAGTGCGCGGAAACATCCGCCACGCCGTCGATGGCGCGGAGCTTCTCCACGGTCTGCTCAACAAGGGCGTTGTTCTCCATGGTGACGATGTAGCGGTCGCGGAAGGTGTCAGATTCCAGGCCCGAGAAGAGCTTGGAGCTCCCCTGCTCCTCGATGAAGGCGTCGAGCGCCTCCTGGCGGGAGACAAATGTGGCCTCCCGGACATTGGAGATCAGATTGATCTGCGAGCCGACGCTCTTGGCCCGGGCTTCGGAATATGTCTCATCGATGTAGACGAGCACCTCGTTCTCCCGCTCGAGCTCAACGATCATTTCATTGAGATTGTAAAGGATCAGCGTGAAGCTGCCCATGATGATGAGGCAGGCAACCGTGACGCAGATGGCCGCAAAGGACATGAACCCGTGCAGAAATACGCCGCGGACACCCTCCCGAAGCAGATAGCCGATATTATTCTTCTTCATTGAGATAGTACCCGTCCATTCCGTCGCTGATGATTTTTCCTTCGTCGATGGCCACGACGCGCTTTGTGAAGCGGTTGACCAGCTCCTTTTCGTGCGTGACGACCATGACAGTCGTGCCAAGGGCGTTGATCTGCTCCAGCAGCATCATGATCTCAAGTGAGCGCACCGGGTCAAGGTTGCCGGTGGGTTCGTCCGCGATGATGACGCTGGGGTTGTTGACCAGCGCGCGCGCGATGGCAACACGCTGCTGCTCGCCGCCGGAGAGCTCATCCGGCAGGCGGCGGCTCTTGTTTTCCAGGCCGACCAGCTCCAGCACATAGGGCACACGTTTTTTGATCTCCTTCTCCGGCGCGCCGATGACGCGCATGGCGAAAGCGACGTTTTCATAGACCGACTTGTCGCTGATGAGGCGGAAATCCTGGAAAATGACGCCGAGCGTGCGGCGCAGATACGGGACGCGGCGGCTGCGAAGCTTCTCCGAGGAAAAGCCATTGACGTTGACGACGCCGGAGGTCGGCTTCAGCTCTGCCGTGAGCAGCTTGATGATGGTCGATTTGCCGGAGCCGGAGGCGCCGACAAGAAAGACGAACTCACCGTCGTCAATCTTCATGGTGATGCCGTTGACCGCTTTTGTCCCGGTTTCGTAAGTTTTATATACGTCCTGAAGTTCTATCATGTTATTCTCCGATTGTTCTGCAGGTCACCTGCTGCTCAGATGAGCCTGTTTTCACGCGAAACGAGATATTTTTTGACCATCAACGCCACCTTGAAGATGATGGCGTCGTCAAACTCACGCAGATCCAGTCCCGTGAGCTTTTTGATCTTTTCCAGACGGTAGACGAGCGTATTGCGGTGCACAAACAGCTTTCTCGACGTCTCGGAGACGTTGAGATTGTTCTCAAAGAACTTGTTGATCGTGAAGAGCGTCTCCTGATCGAGCGAGTCGATGGAGTTTTTCTTGAAGACCTCCGACAGGAAGATCTCGCAAAGCGTCGTCGGCAGCTGATAGATCAGTCGGCCGATGCCGAGGTTCTCGTAGTTGATGATCGATTTTTCGGTATCAAAGACCTTGCCCACCTCAATGGCGACCTGCGCCTCCTTGAACGAGTCCGCCAGCTCGCGCAGGTGTCCCGCCACGGTGCCGATGCCGATGACCGTTTTGACAAACAGCTCCGTGCGCAGCGTCTGCTCGATATTCTGCGCGATCTGCACAAGATCCTTTCGCTCAGTACCGGGAGCGATCTGCTTGACGACGGCGACGTCCGTCTCATTGACGCTCAGGACAAAGTCCTGCTGCTTGTCCGGGAACATGCCGGACAGCACATCCACCGCAGCCACATCCGCCCTGCCCACCTGCCGGATGAGAAACACCGCACGGGGAACATCCGTCACGAAATGCAGTTCCTTCGCACGGATATAGATATCGCCGGGGAGGATATTGTCGGTGATGATGTTCTTGACGAACGTACCCTTGTCATGCTTTTCCTCATAATAGGTCTTTGCGCCGTTGAGCGCGACATAAGCCATCATACACAGGGTCCGGGCGATCTCATCGTCGCCCTCGGCAAAGACCGCATAGTCAAAATACGCGCTCCAGGAGACGAGCGGCTTGAAGGTCTTTTTGTCCACGACGACGATGGAATCCGGCGCACTGTTGAGCTTGATTACCGCATCCGGCCATTTCTCTCCAATGAGCGAGGTATCGCTGCAGGAAACGACGTTGCTGTCGGCGTCGATGACGCCGAGGACACGGTCGGTGGCCTCTTTCATCTGGACGATAACGCTCTGAAATACGCGACTGGACATATTGCTGCCCTCCTAAACCATGCTTTTTACACAAACAACCATTGACATAATACTACGATTTTGATATTTATGCAAGTCTTTTTGACGTTTTATTTCAAAATGGTCATGTTTTTTTGTGCTCTTTTCATAGTTTTTCGTCATTTACCCAAAAAATGCAGCCGTTTTTTTGATGAAAATTGAAAAAACAGCCTCATTTTTCCTGTGTCTGCGGCAGCAGCACGCGTTCCGCTTCCAGGATATCAAGCTCGCGCACCGCTCCGGGCTGCAGGTCGCCCAACTCGATGCCTCCCTCGCGCAGCCTGCGCAGATATGTAACGGGCATCCCCCTGGAGGCCAGCATCCGGCGCACCTGGTGGTATTTGCCTTCCTGAACCTCCACCAGGCTCCGCCCGGCGGAAAGCGGAGTCAGCCGCGCAGGAAGGCACTGTGTGCCGTCCTCCAGCGTGAGGCCGGCCTGAAACGCCTCGGCGTCACGCTCTGCGGCCGTGCCCACATGCTCGGCATAATACTGTTTCCACACGGCGCTCTTCGGGCTCAGGAGCCTGTGTGCCAGCACGCCGTCGTTTGTAAACAGCAGCAGCCCCTCTGTCTGCTTGTCCAGCCGGCCCACCGGCATGACGCCGAGCTTCCGGTAGCAATCCGGGATCAGCTCCATCACGGTGCGCGCGTGGGGATCGTCCGCAGCGGTAAGATAACCGGCGGGCTTGTTGAGCATCAGCAGCACACGCCCGCGCAGGCGCACGGGCGATCCGTCAAGCGTGATGCGGACCGTGGTTTCGTCAAATTTCTCCCGTTCATCCGTCACGGTCCTGCCGTCGGCCGTGACACGCCCTGCACGGATGATCGCGCGCAGCTCCCTTCTTGACGCCGCTCCGGCGTCACTGAGGATCCTGTCGAGTCTCTGCATCTGCCTGCCTCCAGTCATAAACCCCGTCTGCGCGCATAGGTTGTACCATCAACCGCGGATCGGAGGAATCCAGTATGATCATCATGGCCGCCAAGGTACCGAAGAAAAAGCTGCTCCTCGTCCTGCTGCTGCTTGCGGCGGCAGCCGTTGTGCTGGGCGTGTGCCTGCATGGCTCCGGAGGCTCCGGTGCAAAGCAGGAGTCCCGGCAGAAGGTCGCGACCAACGCCGACCGGATCGCATTCCTGGCCGCCTACGGCTGGGAGGTCGCGGAGCAGCCCGTGCAGTCGCAGCAGGTGCTCGTGCCGACCGACCCGGGCGAGGTCTTTCTGCGCTACAACGAGCTGCAGAAATCGCAGGGATATGACCTGATGCAGTATGCCGGCAAAACGATTTCGCGCTTTGTCTACGAGATCAAAAACTATCCCGCTGCAGACGGCACATATTACGCCACGCTTCTGGTCAGCAACGACCGTGTTGTGGGCGCGGACGTGGCCAGCGGCGCAAAGGACGGCATCATGCACGGCCTGGCCCGTCCGCAGTAGCGTCCAAAAACGGCTTTTCACAGTATAGCAGATTATTTTGTTCTTTACAAGCGCGCATCCGTGCGCTATACTATGGGCAAGTTCATACGGAAGGTTCTTCAGGGCAGGGTGCGATCCCCGACCGGCGGTAAAGTCCGCGAGCGCAAGCTGAACCGGTGAAACTCCGGTACCGACAGTATAGTCTGGATGAAAGAAGAAGCCGTTTTGTGTGCGTCCGGGCAGGCTCCCGGGCGTCAGCAGAGCTGCCGATGCGTCCGGAGACCCTCCGGGCGCATTTTTTGTAAAGGTGGGACTGCCTTATGGCCAATCTTCTGCAATCTGTTCGGGATAATCTTTCGTTTCTGCTCGTGTGCCTTGCGATCACGGCCGGGCTCGTGCTCCTGGCTGTGCTTGCCGAGCGGTTTCTCCTGCACACGAAACGGCGTCTGAGCGCCGCGCACACCATCACCTCCATTGCCATGTTCTCCGCGCTGGCGGGCGTCCTGATGCTGGTGGAGATCCCGCTGTTCTTTGCTCCCGGCTTTTATAAGCTCGATCTCAGCGAGCTGCCGGTCCTCATCTGCGCGTTCTATCTCGGTCCGGTCAGCGGCGTCATCTGCGAATTGCTGAAGGTACTGATCAAACTGATGATCAAGGGCACAGGCACAGCGTTCGTCGGTGATTTCGCCAACTTTCTGGTGGGATGTTCGTTCGTTCTGCCGGCCTCCGTGCTCTATCCCCTTATCCACAGCAAGCGGGGCGCCGTTGCTTCCATGGCGCTGGGCACGGTCGTGATGACCGTATTCGGCAGCATGTTCAACGCCTGGTTCCTGCTCCCGAAGTTCGCCGAGCTCTATGGGATCCCGATGGACGTTATCATTCAGATGGGGACGGCCGTCAATGCCTCCATCATCGACATCCGGACGCTGGTCCTGTTTGCCGTGGTGCCGTTCAATCTGCTCAAGGGCCTGGTTGTCAGCGCGCTGACATTCCTGCTCTATAAGCGGATCGAACGTGTGTTTTTCCATCGTCTGCAAAAAACTTCATAATTCTTTTACATTCCTGCGGTTGAATTTTTTCCCTGCCTGCTGTATCATTTGTCTACTTATCAAAGGAGCGTCCCTGTCATGAAACGAAACAGACGTGCAAAAAGGCCGTCGCTGCATGCTGCGATCCGGAAAAAACCGGCAGTCTTTGCTGTCTATATCATTCTGCGTCTGCTCGTGATCCTGACGCTCGCTGCGTCGATCCTGCGGCATGACTATGAGAGCGCGTTCACATGCCTTCTGGTGTTGGTTTTGTTCATGCTCCCGTTTTTTGTTCAGCAGAATTTCGGCATTGAGCTGCCTACTGCGCTTGAGATCCTGATCCTGCTGTTTATCTTTGCCTCAGAGATCCTCGGGGAGCTGCAGAGCTATTTCATCACATATCCGCACTGGGACACGCTTCTGCACACCACAAACGGCTTTCTGTGCGCCGCGTTCGGCTTCTCCTTCATCGACATCCTCAACCGCGACAGCCGGCTGAAGTTTTCGCTTTCACCGGTCTATGTCGCGGCTGCGGCGTTCTGCTTCTCAATGACGATCGGCGTTTTGTGGGAGTTCTTTGAGTTCGCAATGGACCGCTTTTTCCTGATGGACATGCAGAAGGACACCGTGATCCATACGATCTCCTCCGTCCTGCTCAATGAGCAGCACCGCAACGTTCCTGTCATCATCCGTCAGATCCGCTCCGTCTCGGTCAACGGGACTGCGCTGGCGCTCGACGGGTATCTCGATATCGGGCTCTACGACACGATGGAGGATCTGTTCGTCAACTTTATCGGCGCTTCTGTTTTCAGTGTGATCGGCTATTTCTATCTTAAGCGCCGCGGGAAGGGACGCTTTGCAAAGGCGTTCATCCCGACATTATCAGAGGAAAGAGATTCCGCTTATGAAACAAAGTCCGCGCAGGCGTCTGAAACTCGGAACAGTTGAGACCTACCATCATCACTGGTACCTGCTGATTTGGATTTTCTACTTTATTTTCTTCTATATTGTTGAACATGTCGTAACGGACGACTACTGGGTCTCCTATCTCCCGCTGGACGACAGGATCCCCTTCCTCCCCGGCTTCATCATCCCCTACTGCATGTGGTACCCGCTGCTGTTTGCATCCACGCTGTACCTGATGCTGTTCGACAAGGACGCTTTCATTCGCTTCATGCTCTATATCGGCATCGGCTTCTACGGCTCGCTGATCTTCTGCCTGCTGTTCCCGAACGGACAGGACCTGCGCCCGACCTCTTTTGAGCATCCTACGTTCTTCACCTGGCTCATCGGCCGCATTTATTCCGCCGATACCAACACGAACGTCCTGCCCAGCATGCACGTGATTGGCTGCGCTGCAGTTGTGTGCGCCTGCTTTGATGCCCCGGAGCTGCGGAAGCGGCGGGTCGGATGGCTTGTGCTTCCGTTGTGCGTGCTGGTCAGCCTGTCCACGGTCTTCATCAAGCAGCACTCCATTCTGGACGTCTTTGCCGCGATCCCGGTCTGCATCGTGCTCACGACGGTGCTTTATCTTCCGAAACACCTCAGAACGCGCAAAAAAACCGCACCCTGACGGGTGCGGTTTTTCCTGTAAGGACTGAACTCAGCCCTGCTGCGCCTTCATGCGGGCGAAGCAGTCGCTGCAGTAGACCGGACGATCGGACTTCGGCTCAAACGGAACACGGGCCACGCCGCCGCAGGCAGCGCAGGTCGCTTCGAAGTACTCTCTCGGGCCACGGGTGGCGTTTTTCCGTGCGTCGCGGCAGGCCTTGCAGCGCTGCGGCTCGTTCTGGAAGCCTCTTTCGGCGTAGAATTCCTGCTCACCGGCGGTGAACACAAACTCTTTGCCGCATTCCTTGCAGACCAGTGTCTTGTCTTCGTACATGAACTCTTACCTCTCTTTGACGATTGTGAATTTGCCCTGACATTGCGGCTCGCGTCGTTGCACAGGGTTTGGTTATATGCGATCAGGCCGCGCCTGATAACAACGGAAAATGCGCCATGCAATCTTGCCAGAGTCCGTACACAGTCGAGAGAGTGCGCAGAAGTGCCGAAAGATCTGCCAGGCTGAACGAAAGCAGTTTAGAGCCCCCGTCATTTTCAAGTAATGCCATTATATTCAAACGATTTGTAATTGTCAATACTAATAAAAGCTTTTTTATTTTTTTCCTGTTTTTTGTAGGTTTTCTACGGCTGCAGCCAGACGGTCCGTGACCGCATTTGCCTGCTCCTGCGTGCCGGCCTCCACCATCACGCGGATCAGCGGTTCCGTGCCCGACGGGCGGATGAGCACGCGGCCGTCGCTGCCGAGCTCCTGCTCTGCCTGCCGGATCTGCGCCTGAAGCGACACATCGGCCATGATGCGCGCTTTCTCTTCATTCGAAGCAACGCGGACGTTTTTCAGCAGCTGCGGATACTGTGTAACGGCCCCGGCAAGCTCGCTGGCGCGCCGGCCCGTCGCCGTCAGAATGGAGAGCAGCTTCAGTGCGGCCAGCTGGCCGTCGCCGGTCGGCATATCCTCCAGGAAAATGATGTGGCCGGACTGCTCGCCGCCGAGCATCATCCCCTCTTTCTGCATCAGCTCCAGCACGTTTCGGTCTCCCACATTTGCGCAGAGCAGGCGCAGGCCGTGCTCTGCGCAGTATTTATGCAGGCCAATGTTGGACATGACCGTCGCCACAAAGCCTCCGCCGGGAAGCTTTCCCTGCTTCACAAGCTCAGCCGAGCAGATGGCCATGATCTTGTCGCCGTCGATGGGGCATCCGGTTTCATCCACTGCCAGGCAGCGGTCGGCATCGCCGTCAAATGCGAGTCCGAGTTCGTATCCGCCCGCCCGGACCTGTTCGCACAGGCCCTCCAGATGTGTCGAGCCGCAGCGGTCGTTGATGTTCACACCGTTCGGTGTGTCGTTGATGTAGTCGGCCTGCAGCGGGAAGCGCCCGAACAGCTTCCGTGCAGTGGCCGACGCTGCACCGTTCGCGCAGTCGATCAGTACGCGCAGCGGAGCCAGCTGCCCGACCGCGGAGGCAAGGTGATCAAGATAGTATTCTGCGGCAAAGCTTCCGTTCATCACCTGGCCCAGGGCGCCATGCGTGCAGACCGGAAGCTCGCCCTCCTGCAGGATGCGCGTTTCGATCTCCGTCTCCAGGGCATCGCTGAGCTTGAAGCCCTCTGCGGAGAACATCTTGATGCCGTTGTGCTCATAGGGATTGTGCGAGGCTGAGATAACGACGCCGGCATCTGCATGCAGCGCGACGGTCAGATATGCGACTGCCGGCGTGGGGATGACGCCGAGTGTGATGACGTTGCAGCCGCAGGCCGTCAGACCGGCAATCAGCGCGGCCTCGAGCATATCTGAAGAAATGCGCGTGTCCTTTCCGATGACGACGGTCGGCTTTGTTCCGGAGTCGTCTGCAAGGCAGAGGGCTGCCGCCTGCCCCGTGCGATAGGCAAGGCGGACATCCAGCGTTTCATTGGCGACACCGCGGATGCCGTCCGTTCCAAACAGTTTTCCCATACGATCCTCACTTAAAACGAAAGTTGTTCCTGGTCCTGCTGCGGCTTCTGCAGCGGCAGGTGCAGGTGGTCGCAGGCCAGCTGCGTCACGCAGCGGCCGCGCGGTGTACGCGTAAGGAAGCCGATCTGCAGCAGATACGGCTCGTAGACATCCTCCAGCGTCACGGCCTCCTCACCGATGGTTGCCGCGAGCGTCTCAAGGCCGACGGGGCCGCCGGCATAATTGCGGATGATGGCCGTGAGCATACGCCGGTCGAGGGCGTCCAGGCCGAGCTTATCGACTTCGAGCTTTCCAAGCGCATCGTCAGCTGCGCGGCGGGTGATGACGCCGTCATGCAGGATCTGTGCAAAATCGCGCACGCGGCGCAGCAGCCGGTTTGCGATTCGCGGCGTACCGCGCGAACGCGAGGCGATCTCCGCCGCGCCGTCCGGGTCGATCTCGATGCCGAGCAGCGCCGCCGAGCGCATGACGATGCGCGTAAGCTCCTCATTCGTGTAAAGCTCCAGGCGCAGCTGCACGCCAAAGCGGTCACGCAGCGGGCTGGAGAGCTGTCCGGCGCGCGTCGTCGCGCCGATGAGCGTGAACTTCGGAAGGTCCAGGCGGATGGAATTGGCCGACGGGCCCTTGCCGATGATGATGTCGATGGCATAGTCCTCCATCGCCGGATAGAGGATCTCCTCCACGGCGCGGTTGAGCCGGTGGATCTCGTCGATGAAGAGGATGTCGCCCGGGGCCAGGTTCGTCAGCAGCGCCGCCAGATCGCCCGCCTTTTCGATGGCCGGGCCGGAGGTGATGCGGATGCCCGCGCCCATCTCGTTGGCAATGACACCGGCCAGGGTCGTCTTTCCAAGGCCCGGAGGGCCATAGAGCAGCACATGGTCAAGCGGCTCGTTCCGCCGGCGCGCGGCCTCGATATAGACCGAAAGGTTTCCTTTTGCTTTCTCCTGCCCTGTGTAGTCCGCAAGCGTCCGCGGCCGGAGACTGGCCTCAGCCTCGTCCTGCGGCGTCAGGCTGGTGGTGACGATAGGCGCTTCAAAATCCTGAGAAAAGTCAAGGCTCATGTCCGCTCTCCTTTATGATTTCATGACCATCGCGCGCAGCGCCTGCCGGATGATCTCCTCAATGGGAAGATGCTCCAGGTCGATGCCGCTGAGCGCAGGGACGATCTCCGCCTGCGAGTATCCGAGCCCCGCCAGAGCGGCCGACGCCTCGGCCCGCTTGCTGCCGGAGACGGGCGCCGCGCTGCCGCTCAACTCTGCGCCGCCCAGGGAAAGCTGGCTGTCGGCAAGCTTGTCCTTGAGCTCAAGAATGATGCGCTGGGCAAGCTTTTTCCCGACGCCCTGTGCCATGGTGATGGTCTTGTCGTCCTGCGTCATGACCGCCAGCGTCAACTGCTCCGGCGAGACGACCGACAGGATCGCAAGCGCAGCCTTTGGCCCGACGCCGGTGACGCCGAGCAGCTGTTCAAAGCACGCTTTTTCCTCGCGCGTGGAAAAGCCGAAGATATCAAAAGCGTCTTCCTTGATGTTGCAGTATGTATAGAGCTTCGCCTGCTGGCCTGTCTTGATGCGCGCAAGCGTATAGTTCGTCGTGTGGCAGGCATAGCCGACGCCGCCGCAGTCGATCACGGCAAGGTTGGCCTCCACCATCGCCACCGTCCCGCTCAGATAATAAAACATATCCCTACAGTCCTTTCCCGGCCAGAAGCGAGGTAGCGCTGCGGGCATGGCACAGTGCAATGGCGATGGCATCCGCCGCGTCATCCGGGCGCGCCACCTTCTCCATTTTGAGAAGGCGCCTTGTCATCTCCATCACCTGGTGCTTGTCCGCGCCGCCATACCCGGCGACAGCCTGTTTGACCTGATTTGGCGTATATTCAAAAAGCGGCACGCCCGTCTTGCAGATGGCAAGCAGGATCACGCCACGTCCATGGCTCACGCCGATACCCGTTGTGACATTGTGCCCCCAGAAAAGCTCCTCCACTGCCACGGCGTCCGGCTTCACCGTATCCAGAAGCGCAGTCATATCGTCATAGAGCATGACAAGACGCTCCGGAAAGGTCAGCGTCGTCGGTGTGGTGATGGTCCCGTAGTTGAGCAGGCGGAATGCGCCGCGCTGCGCATCCAGCACGCCGAAGCCTGTGGTGGCATAGCCGGGGTCGATTCCCAAGATCCGCATATCTGCCTCCGGTTCAGAACCTTCCGAAGATCTCCCAATAGAGCATCCCGCCGATCGCAAACAGCACCACCGCGATCAGGACCCACGCAAGAATGATGTGCTTCAGTGGGCGCGGGGTATAGTGCCGCTCTTCTTCAGAGCGTTGGCCGCTCTGATAATCCAGGCGCTCGGTGCTTTGTTCCTGTTTCATGGCTCTCCTCCGAACGGTTTTTCGTATGTCTCCGAACAAGTATATCACATTTAAGCGGAAAAGTGTAGCCCGGTTTCCGCAAATGCTCCGCCGCGCTCTGCGCGCTACACATCTGTGTCTTTCCGGAACAGCAGCCGGTTCAGAAGCGCCCCGTAAAACAGGATCATCATACATACAAACAGCCACAGAAGCGTCAGGACGATTACCGTAAGGCTGCCGTAGAGCGCGGAAGAATGCGCGAATTGGTTGACATAAAATGAAAACAACGTGGAAAACGCCACCCAGGCACAGGCAGCCGCAGCAGCGCCCGGCACCACATGCAGCAGTCTCTGCCGCACGTTCGGCAGCGCCAGATACATCCCCGTGAACAGCAGTGTCAGCAGCGCCGCCGAGTACAGGTGCAGCTGGCGCAGAATACCCGGAGGCGTCTGCACAGACCGGGGCGCGCCCGTGTGCAGAACCGCCAGCAGTTCCTTCCCCCACACGTTCAGCAGCAGCGTCAGAACCACAGCCAGCATTACGCCCAGCGTATACAGCGAGCACACCAGCCTCCGGCGGAGGTAGCTCCTGGTCTCCTGCACGCCGAGCACGGCATTGAGTCCATAAAGGATGCCGAGCGTTCCGCTGGAGGCCGACCAGAGCGCCGCCAGCACGCTCACCGGGATGACCGCCCCGGGACGGATGGCATAAAGCGTTCGGATCATCCCCTCAAGCAGCGGCAGCAGCTCCGGCGGCATGAAATTCGCAAGGAACCCCACCAGATCTTCCACGCCGAGAGGTGTCACCGGCAGCATGCCGAGCAGGAGCGTCACCATTGGAAACAGCGACAGCACCAGGAAAAACGACGCATTGCCCGCATAAACCGGGATCCGCATGGCGGCGATCTTCCGCGTAAGGTGCGCAAGCTGTTCCGAGCGCTTCATGATACACCTCCGTCCAAAGAATCGTTCGACAAAAAACCTGCATGATTTGTCGCATTTCTCTAAAAAGTATGCGTATGATTTGTAAGATCCATACAGAACTCTGCCGCATGTTGTCGGATCGTGCGGTTTTTTTCTGTTTCCCGCACGCGAAAAATGTGCTTTCATAGAGACGGGAGGGGAAAAACATGAGAAACAAGAGCTTGATCCATACGAAGCAGGTCCGGACACAATCCGGACAGACCATGCGTCTGGAATACTATCTGATCAACGACACCGTACTGGACGGCTGCGCCGAGTGCTACGGCGTGGAGGTGCTTGCGCGCGCAGGGAGCACCCAGAGCTACTCCGGGATCCCGTATATCACGATGCTCGGCACGCGCATTTTTTCTCTGATCGACAAGCTGGCCAGACTTGACGTCACGCCGGAGGGCCTGTATGACGTGGTGGCGGAATGGCTTTGAAACTTCACGGTAGACAGTCCGGGAAAATTCTGCTACAATCATAGCAGAATTGCAAACGATGCGCAAGATGCACCGAAGAGAGGAGTTTTCGCCATGAAGTGCCCCTACTGTGGCTATCAGGAAAGCAAGGTCGTTGATTCCAGACGTTCTGACGACGCGGAGAGCATCCGCCGGCGCCGGGAATGCCTGCAGTGCCAGAAGCGCTTCACGACCTATGAGACAGTGGAGAGCCTTCCTATCGTCGTCATCAAGCGGAACGGCACGCGCCAGGCGTTCGACCGCAACAAGATCCTCAACGGCATGCTGCGCGCATGTGAAAAACGCCCGGTCCCGCTCGCCGCGCTTGAAAGCGCGGCCGATGAGATCGAGCAGTCCATCCAGAATACACTCGACCGGGAGGTTTCCACGGAGCGGATCGGTGATTTGGTGATGGATCGCCTCAAACCGCTTGACGAGGTGGCTTATGTGCGCTTTGCCTCGGTCTACCGTCAGTTCAAGGACATCGACAGCTTCATGCAGGAGCTCAACAAGATCCTGCAGGAGCGCTGAACCCATCTGCATCCGAGCGCCGGGAAGGGAGCCTGCTCCTTTCCCGGCGTTTGTATCAGAACAGGTTTTCCGGCGTCAACCGCTCCATGGCATACAGCTGCGCAAGCTTCGCCATGAGCGCGCGGCAGCCGCTCAGAAAATCGTCCAGATCCTCCAACCGCCCGTATTCGCCCAGCGCTGCGATTTGCGTGAGCACGTCGTCCATCTGCTCGTGGTGCAGAACGGCTCCAAAAAAACGTTCATGGGACTGCCACGTTTTTTCCGCCTCCCGCAGGATGTCCAGCGCCTGCTCCGTGCTTCCTCCCTCAGCCTGCTGCGCCGCCTGCTCCAGCAGCGCGCGCGTCTGAAGCGCAGCGTCCTTCACCCTGCCGGAAGCAAACAGGGAAAACGCCAGCACCGCCAGAAGGATCCCGGCGCCGATCCATGCGTGCTTCATGACACACCCTCCCTGACAGCCAGATAGAGCTTTCCGCCCGGCTCGCAGGTGAGAAGAAAGACCTGCTCGGTCCGCAGGCCGTAGCTCCTGAGGAGCTTTTTCAGCCATGCCTCATCCTTCCCGAGCAGGGCAAGGTTTTTCCGCAGGAGCTTGCCGCCGGAAATGACTGTGACCGGCAGATGGAACGTCCCCACCGATATACCGGCATCCTTTGCAGGCGCAGGCTCAAACTTTGGATACAGGAACGTGGAGATCGACCCGCTCGTCTCCAGAATGGCATACTGCACGGTGTGCAGGTCCGTGATCCCGCGGATGCGCAGATACTCCGTCAGCTCGTCCGGATTGACACGGGTCCTCCTGAGATTCTCCTGCAGGATGCGGCCGTTTTCCATCAGAATAACGGGCTTTCCGCAGAACAGCCTGCGGACTGCAATACTCCGGAACACGGCGACGGACAGGATCAGCTCCACCGCCAGCACCACCAGGATCGGGATCAGCCCGGCCAGAAGCGGTGTCCCGGTGTCCTGCATGGGAACGGACGCAAGATTTGCGATCAACATCGTGACGACAAACTCCATCGGCTCCATCTCGCCGAGCTGCCGCTTGCCCATGAGCCGTATGGCCAGGATCAGCGCAAGATACAGGATCACAGCGCGCAGAAATGAGATCAGCATACGATCACCCCCGCGTTACCTTTCCCACAGGGGCAAAAAAGTATGCAGCCCGGGCGGTTCGATCCGAACCGCCCGGGCTGCATGTCATTTCATCAGTTTCTGCAGAATGCCGACAAGCTCATCGACGACTTCATCCTTCCCGTCGCGGATATCGCGCACCACGCAGCGGTGCATGTGTGCGGCGAGCAGCTCCCTGTTGAAGGAGTTGACGGCGGCATTGACGGCAGCGCTCTGCATCAGGATGTCGCCGCAGTAGGCGTCCTTCTCCACCATGCCCTTGATGCCGCGGATCTGGCCCTCGATGCGGTTGAGCCGGTTAAGCAGTTTTTTCCGCTCCTCCGCGGAGCGCTCGGTCTGCCTGCAGCAGCTGCACAGTTCCTCCATCCGATCACCTCCAGCCATCTTTCTTTCTGTCAGCATACACCCTTCCCCCGCCCTGCGTCAAGCGGGCTCCCGCCTCACTGGGCAGTCTCCGCCAACTCAAGGCCGGGATTGCGTTTGAGAATGAAATTGATCGACCATTGCGAGGCAAACACGAGCAGGCTCCTGCCGTGATAATCCTCAAGCAGCTCCGCATCGGACGAAAGGTTCAGATCCTTCGGGTCCGCAACAGGGCACTTCACGATGAACCGCAGCTGCTCATAGGGCAGCGTCTGCATCCGCAGCTCCACGCCGTATTCCGCCCGCATGCGGTACTGGAATACATCGAACTGCAGCGTGCCGACGACGCCCACGATGACCTCCTCCATACCGGAGTTCGGGACCTTGAAGATCTGGATCGCGCCTTCCTGTGCGATCTGCTCCGTGCCTTTGATGAACTGTTTGCGCTTCATGGAGTCCTTCGGGCTGACACGGGAGAAATGCTCCGGCGCAAAAGTCGGGATGCCGCCGAAGCGGAACTTTTTCCCCGGCGCGCAGATGGTGTCACCAATGGAAAAGATTCCGGGATCAAACACGCCGATGATGTCGCCTGCATAGGCCTCCTCGACGATCTCGCGCTCGGAGGCCATGAGCTGCTGCGGCTGGCTCAGGCGCATTTTCTTCTCGCCCTGCACATGATAGTATTCCGCGTCGCGCTCGAATTTCCCCGAGCAGATGCGCATGAAGGCCAACCGGTCGCGGTGCGCCTTGTTCATGTTGGCCTGGATCTTGAACACGAACGCCGAAAAATCGGGACTGAAGGTGTCGATCGTCCCGCAGTCTGCCTCGCGCGCCAGCGGCGGGGGCGTCATGCGCAGGAACTCCTCCAGGAACGGTTCGACGCCAAAGTTGGTCAGCGCGGAGCCGAAGAACACCGGTGAGAGTCGGCCGGCACGCACCTCGTCCAGATCAAATTCGCGGCCGGCGCCCAGGAGCTCCACATCGTCCATCAGCTGGCGGTGGCGCCTCTGGCCGATCAGCTCGCCCGTCTCCTCCGCAAACAGGTCAACTTCGACCTTTTCGGCACGGTTTTTGCCTGAGATGCCGGAAAAAAGGATCAGCTGCCCCTGCCGGCGGTCGTACACGCCGCCGAACTCCTTGCCGGAGCCCATGGGCCAGTTGCAGGCATAGGTCTCGATGCCGAGCTCATTTTCCAGCTCATCCAACAGGTCGAACGGGTCGCGCGTCTCGCGGTCCATCTTATTGATGAATGTAAAGATCGGGATATGGCGCATGGCGCAGACCTTGAAGAGCTTGCGCGTCTGCGGCTCGACGCCCTTTGCGCCGTCAATCACCATGACTGCGGAGTCCGCAGCCATGAGCGTACGGTAGGTATCCTCGGAAAAATCCTGGTGACCCGGCGTGTCCAGGATATTGATGCAGAAACCCTCATACTGGAACTGCATCACCGATGAAGTGACCGAAATGCCGCGCTGCTTTTCGATCTCCATCCAGTCGGAGACGGCCGCGCGGGAATTTTTCTTGCCTTTGACCGCGCCGGCCTGCGCGATGGCCCCGCCATAGAGCAGGAATTTTTCCGTCAGCGTCGTCTTGCCGGCGTCCGGATGGCTGATGATGGCAAACGTTCTTCGTCTGGAGATTTCTTCTTTCAGGTTCGCCACGCCCGTTTCCTCCCAGTTGATACAGGATTTGTTCTTTCAAACAGTCCCGAATAGTTTATCACACGGCGCTCCATTTTACAACCCCGCTGCGCCGTGTTTGAC
>CADCOJ010000059.1 GCA_902803075.1 Oscillospiraceae bacterium
CCGAAAAACACTTCCAGATACACCGCCGTCGGGATCAGCACATCCGCTTTCAGGAACAGCGCGATGATCAATGTGCCGATCAGGATCGAGCCCGGCTGGTTCGGCGCTCCGAGAGAAAGGAATACCACCATGATCGCAATGACGATGACATGGTACCAAGAGGCCTGACTGACCATCATGAAGATGAACAGCATCCCCATCAGCATGATGAGATAGCAGTTGCCGTCGAGATTGATCTGTGCCAGAATGGTGAACTTGTCCGCGATCCGTCTGCGTTCCATTCCATAGTTCTTTACACAGTACCGGATGTTGAACGGAACCGCATCGATGACGGAGCCGATCGTATAGTTTTCCTTCAGCAAACCCGGAAGATGCTTCAAAAACGGACGCAGCTTCACGCCGCCGATCAGAAGTCTGACCAGATAAAAGGCCGCAAGGATGACGAGACTGGCTGCGGACAAGACAATGATATACAGGATCTGCAAAAGGATGGTGTATCCGCTTCCCAGCAGCGGATACATCAGCGCCAGAAAACAGAAAAACGGGAACACAAACATGACGGCATGCAGCATTCTGGAAAACAGGGTATAGCAGGCGTCCACAGCCGCTTTCAATTTATCGAAGTATTTTCCGACCGTACAGAATGCATAGGTCACGATCAGCGCCACAAAAATCAGCGGGAACGGCATGATCGTTTCAAACGGCTCAAAGATGCTGGAGGGCACCAGGGATTCTATGAGCTCCTGCAGCGACGGTCTGCCTTCCAGACCGCCGATTCCGTAAAAAGTACCAAGCTGGGAATCCAATATGTCAGCGACGATAAACCCGGCTACGATGGCCAAGATCACCGTTATGACGGACGTGATGATTGTTTTTACCTGCAGTCTGCTGCCGACGGAGTTCTTTTCCGATATGACGTAAATGTCCGTCAGGTTTTTCAAAAGGGAGAAAAACGTGACCGGAGCGCCGATCATCAGCATTGCGTTCGCAAACTGCTTGACGAGCGGAAAAACGATCTCTTCTCCCAGCCGGATCTGATCTTCCATACTCATGTACGCATTGATCGGGATATAGACCAAAATCGCCATCAGGAGCGACACGAAACTGAAAAGCAGGGTGTTTTGGAAGCTCCGCTTCACCGTGATATGAACCAAATTATATCCGTGCTGATAGCTGTAGTCGAACTTATCCTCATATTCCCGCAGGAGCTGATCTTCCGCGGTGGGGCAGCCGGCTTCGTCCGTGATGGCGACAAAGGGTTTCCCTTCAAAGCCGAGGCTGATATCGATCTCGCCGAAGCTGCTTCCGGTCTTGACCGTTATGATCGTGTCCGGATCGAAGCCCTGTCTGAGCAGATTGCGCAGCAGCGCATCCAATACCAGCAGCGTTTCCGACCGGACCTCCCTGCTGATATTGCTTCGCTTCAACCGTTTGCCGACAAAGGCTTTTGCCGTCTCCAGATTCTTTGTCGACGCAGCGATCTCGATCGAATTGGATTTCATTAAGCTCATTGTGCAGCTCCTAAACCATCATGTTTTCCGCTTTCGGCCGTCCGTTGTATTGTCTGCTGGTTGATTTCAGAATAACGCCGCAGCTCGTCAATCACACGCGACAGACTCTACATCGGGAGCCTTACCTCGATTTCTTTCCGGACCTTCTCTAAATCACTGCAGGTCAGGATCGGGATCAGCCTCTGGATCTCTTCAATGCTCTTATCCCACCACTTAAAGCGGAGAAGCAGGTCGATCAGCGCATCATCAAAGCGTTTCCGCAGCTCTTTTGCAGGATTGCCGATCACGATGGAATAGGGCGCAACATCACTGCCCACAACGCTGTTCGCGCCGATGATCGCGCCGTCGCCGATGGAAACGCCGGGCAGAATCACTGCGTTTTGACCGATCCATACATCGTTGCCGATCACAGTATCGCCCTTGAACGGCAGATCCGACGAAGCAGGCAGCTCCATCTCCCAGCCCTCCAGCGTGTAGAACGGGAAAGTCGTGACGGCGTTCATCTGGTGATTGGCGTCGTTCATCACAAACTCGACGCCGGCCGCGATCTGGCAGAACTTCCCGATGATGAGCTTGTCCCTGCTCCACGGATAAAAGTGTGTAACGTGGCTTTCAAACTCGGAATCGGCAATATAGGAAAAATCGCCGACGATGATATTTCGGTTCGTGATCGTCGGCTTCACATAGATCTCTTTCTCATATCCTGCAATCGGATGGACCACACCGGGGTCCGGTCTTTTTCCGTCTTTCATACGCATTCTCCTCTGTCCTAAGGCCGCGATAAACTGGAATTTCGTATTCTGTTGAATAGAACTCGTAGGGGCTGGGCTTGCCCCTCCCGTGTACGCAGGCATTTGGCTGACGGGCGGGGCAAGCCCCTCCCCTACAAGCATTCATTTCGTGCGCATTTTGATCCCACAACGGGCGATTCGTGAATCGCCACTACATATTCCGATCTGTCTGTCGAAAGCGTTCGCCTCATTAGTCCGTCAGGCCTCGCTTCGGCAGAGCCGCACCAGCTCCGCGCCCATCTCTCTCGCAGCCTCCAGATCCTTCGGGAACTGCTTTTCGTGATGCGCCTTTTTATGCGCCTCATTGAAGCCCGCCATGTTGAATTTGCTGTAGTCCTTCACCTGCAGCGTATCGCAGCTCGGGAGGATCTTCACGGTTCCGTTCAG
>CADCOJ010000060.1 GCA_902803075.1 Oscillospiraceae bacterium
AGGGCCGGAGCCGACCACCGCGACCTTGATGCCGTTGGACGCGGCCTTGGCGGGCATGGCGTTGACGTTCTCGCGGTACCAGTCGGCTACGAAGCGCTCCAGGCGGCCGATGGCGACGGGCTCGCCCTTGACGCCGCGGACGCACTGCGCCTCGCACTGCGTCTCCTGCGGGCAGACACGGCCGGACAGGGCGGGCAGGGCGTTGGTGGTGGTGATGATCTCATAAGCGGCGGCGAAATCGCCCTCCGCGACCTTATGGATGAATTCCGGGATGTGGATATTGACCGGGCAGCCCTCGGTGCACTTCGGCTTCTTGCACTGCAGGCAGCGCTTGGCCTCGTTGACAGCCATCTCGGCGGTGTAGCCCAGGGTCACTTCTTCAAAGTTATGATTGCGGACGTTCGGGTCCTGCTCCGGCATCGGAGTTTTCGTCATCTGCATATTCGGCATGGTTCGTGTCCTCCCCTTACTTAATCAGCTCTTCGCCCATTTTCTGCAGCCGGCAGACATGGGTCTGGCGCTCTTCCGCTTCACGCTCGCGGTAGGAGCCGTTGCGGCTCATGAGCTCGTCGTAATCCACCTGGTGGCCGTCGAAGTCCGGGCCGTCCACGCAGGCGAATTTCACTTCGCCGCCCACCGTCACGCGGCAGCCGCCGCACATGCCGGTGCCGTCGACCATGATCGGGTTGAGGGAGACGACCGTCTTGACGCCGAAGGGCTCGGTGGTCTTGGAGACGAACTTCATCATCGGGATCGGACCGATGGCCAGCACTTCATCGTACTGGTTGCCGGCCTCAAGCAGCTCCTTGAGCTTGACGGTGACGAAGCCGTGCTCGCCGTAGGAGCCGTCGTCCGTCATGAGGTAGAGATGGTCGCAGGCGGCCTTGAACTCGTCCTCCAGGATGACGATGTCCTTGTTGCGGAAGCCGATGATGACGTCGGTCTCGACGCCGGCTTCCTTGAACGCCTTGGCGGACGGATATGCGATGGCGCAGCCGACGCCGCCGCCGACCACGCAGACGCGCTTCTTGCCCTCGACGTCCGTGGGCTTGCCGAGCGGGCCGACGAAGTCCAGAATATAGTCGCCCTCATTCTTCATGCCGAGCAGCTCGGTGGAAAGACCGACCTTCTGGAAGATGATGGCGACAGTACCCTTTTCCCGGTCGTAGCCGGCGATCGTGAGCGGAACGCGCTCCGACTTTTCATCCACACGGAAAATGATGAACTGGCCGGCCTTTGCCTTGCGGGCAACGAACGGAGCCTCGATCTCCATGTAGGTGACAGCGGAGTTCAGTTCCCTTTTTTGAACGATTTTAAACATAGCTTTGCTCATCCCTTCAAATCATCAGTAATAGACTGCATAATGGATCGCTGATCGTCCGCTACGTATTATAGCAAACGTCCCTGCGTTTGTAAATAGATTCGATAAAAACATATCGAACAAATCCGAAAATCTTCCATTTTTGCGGACAACTGTCCTCCGCGCGTCAGATTTTGTCCAAATCTCCGACTGTGACGTCGTCCCGGCGCACCCGGCTCCAGGCAAATCCCGCGGCCAGCTCCTCCGGCCGGACGGGCGAAGCGTCCGGCTGCAGCCCGGCCAGCTGCGCCAGAAGGCCGGTCAGCCGCTCCGGCGTGAACCGCGCGCGCAGCGCGCCCATGTCCAGATCCCGCTCGCGCTTGCTCAGGCGGCGTCCGTCCGGGGCCAGCAGCAGCGGCACATGGAAATAGTCCGGCGTCGGCAGGCCGAGCGTCCGCTGCAGCCAGATCTGCCGGGGCGTGGAGCCCAGCAGGTCGCGCCCGCGCACGACCTGCGTCACGCCGGCCGCGGCGTCATCGGTCACAACGGCGAGCTGATACGCATAGACGCCGTCGGAGCGGCGGATGATAAAATCCCCGCACGCGGCGTCCAGCGCCTGCGCGCAGGGTCCCTGCAGCCCGTCCGTGAAGCGCACCGTCTGCGCCGGCACGCGCACACGCCAGGCGGGCATGCGCGCCATGGCCGCGCGCTGCGCGTCGGTGAGCGCGCGGCAGGTGCCGGGATAGACGAACGTGCCGTCCGCCGCGTGGGGCGCGGAGGCTGCGTGCAGCTCCGCGCGCGAGCAGTAGCACGGGTAGACGAGCCCCTGCGCCTGCAGGCGTGCGAAAGCCGCGCCGTACGCTTCCGCCCGGCGCGACTGCGGCGTCTGCTCCGTGTCCCAGTCGAGCCCCAGCCAGCGCAGATCCTCCTTCAGCAGCTCCGCGTATTCCGGCCGGCAGCGCGCGGGGTCCAGATCCTCGATGCGCAGCACCATCGTCCCGCCCCGGCTGCGCACGCCCAGCCATGCCAGCAGCGCGGAAAACAGGTTCCCCAGGTGCATCCGGCCGCTGGGGCTGGGCGCAAAGCGCCCCGTGACAGCCCCGGCCGTTCCTTCCATCCTTCCGAGCCTCCCCGCTTACAGCTTGAACACGCGCCCATAGTCCTCATAGGTCCGCGCGAAGGCGTCGGACTTGAGCTCCTTGACGCTGCTGAGATATTCGTGCGTGTCGAACGAGTCGGATTCCAGCTCGATGAGCGCGACGGCGATGTTGGAGCAGTGGTCGGCCACGCGCTCATAGTTCGTCAGCAGGTCGTTGAACACGAAGCCCTGCGTGAGCGTGCAGAGGCCCTTCTGCAGGCGGTCCACATGGTGCAGCTTCATCTCGTCGCACAGCGCGTCGATCAGCTCCTCCAGCGGCTCCACCTTTGCGGCCAGGCGCAGGTCGTTGTTGACGAACGCCTGCACGGCGTTGTTCAGGATCTCGCAAAGCGCCGATTCCATCACGCCCAGCTCATGCGCCGCCTCGTCGGAAAAGGCCATGGACTTCTCATGCAGCTCCCGGGCCGCCTCGGCAATGTTGAGCGCGTGGTCGGAGATGCGCTCGAAATCCGAGATCGTGTGCAGGAATTTGGAGACGTCCTCGTTCTGCCGCGGCGTCAGCTCGCGGCCGGTGAGCTTGATGAGATAGGTGCCGAGCTTATCCTCATAGCGGTCAACGGAGTTTTCCATCTCCGCCACCGCCTTGTAGCGCTCGTCGGTGAAGCCGTGCAGCAGCGCGATGGCCTCCACGAAGTTTTTGCGCGCCTCCTGCGCCATGTCGTTGATGGTCAGGCGGCTCTGCTCGATGGCCAGCGCCGGGTGCTCGATGAAGCGTTCCTCCAGCCGCACGGCCTCCGGCACGGGCTTCTCCTGCTCGGGCTTCTCCTGCACCAGCAGGCACACCGCCTTGTGGATCAGCGGGATGAACGGCGCCAGCAGGATCACCTTGAACAGCCGGAAGAGCGTGTTCACCAGCGCAATGGAGACGCTGGTCATGACGTTCTGCATGAAGGGATACGTCGTGAACGCGCCGATCCCATAGAACAGCGCCCCGAACACGGCGCACCCGGCGGCCTCCGCCACCAGATAGACCATGGCTGTGCGGCGGCCCTCGACGCCCGCGCCGATGGCGGAGAGCAGGACGGGGAACGCCGCGCCGACGGCGATGCCCATGAGGATGGGCAGGGCCATGGCAAAGTCGATGATGCCCGTGGACGAGAGCGCCTGCAGGATACCGACCGCCGCCGAGGCGGACTGCAGCACGCAGGTGAACGCCGCCCCGGCCAGGATGCCCACGAGCGGATTGGAAAACTGTGTCAGCAGCCGCACGAAGCCCGCGTCGCCGCGCAGCGGCGAGACCGCCGCCGACATGGTGGACATGCCGAACATCAGAACGGCAAAGCCCATGAGGATGTCCCCCACGTGCCGGTGGCTGCTGTTTTTGGAAAACATCCGCAGCATGATGCCCGCCACGGAGATGATGCCCGTCAGCGTGGCGGTGGAGAACAGATCCGTCCAGCCGCCGGTCGAGCCGATGTCCGACAGGGCGATGACCCATCCGGTGACGGACGTGCCGAGAATGGCGCCCAGCACGATGGGGATGGCCTGGCGGACCTTCATCATCCCGGTGTTGACGAAGCCAACGACCATCACGGATGTGGCGGACGACGACTGGATCACCGCCGTGACGCCCGTGCCGAGCAGGAAGCCCTTGAACGGATTGCCCGTCAGCCGGTAGAGGATCAGCTCCATCCGGCTGCCGGCGACCTTTTTGAGCCCGTCGCCCATCAGCGCCATGCCGAACAGGAACAGCGCGATGCCGCTGAGCAGGGAAATGATATTGGAAATATTCACAAGCAGATTCCTCCCGTGTTTCTGCGGACATGCTACCGTATCCATATAAAAAATGCGGGCACGTTTGTGTGAAATCCATGTTAAATCTTGCAAAACGGCGCGGTTTCCTTTACACTGGGATTACAAACACCGGAGGTGAGGACGGTTTGATCTATCTGCTTGAGGATGACGACGCCATCCGTAAGCTCGTCGTCTACGGCCTGCAGAGCCAGGGCTTCACGGCCGAGGGCTTTGCCGGGCCCCGCGCGTTCTGGCGCGCCATGGCGCAGCAGCCGCCGGAGCTGCTGCTGCTGGATCTCATGCTTCCGGAGCAGGACGGGCTCAGCATCCTGCGGCGCCTGCGGTCCGACGCCGCCACGCGCCGCCTGCCCGTCATTCTTCTGACGGCAAAGACCTCGGAATATGACCGGGTGATCGGTCTTGACCTCGGCGCGGACGATTTCATCTCCAAGCCCTTCTCCATGCTGGAGCTGGCCGCCCGCGTGCGCGCCGTGCTGCGCAGGGCCGCGCCCGCTGAGGCGCCCGCCGAGCTGACGGCCGGAACGCTGCGCCTGATCCCGGCGCGGCGTGAGGTCTATGACGGCAGCCGCCCGGTCACGCTGACCAACAAGGAGTTTGAGCTGCTGACGCTGCTGCTGCGCAACCGCGGGCTTGTCCTCACGCGGCAGACGCTTCTCGAGCGCGTATGGGGACTGGAGGCCGACCGCGAGAACCGGACGCTCGACGTCCATATCCGCTCGCTGCGCGCGAAGCTGCAGGCTTCCGGCGCCTGCATCGAGACGGTGCGCGGCGTGGGCTACAAGATCGGAGGCGGCACATGACAAAAACGATTTTCCGGAACGTATTTCTGATGGGCCTTGTGATCCTGCTGGTCTGCGGGGCGCTGTTCCTGCTGACGCTCCATACGGGCGTGCGGCTGGAATCCATGCAGGCGCTGCAGGCGGAGGCGCTGCGCATCCGCGACGCCATGGCCCTCACCGACCCCGACGCGGCCATCCGCGCCATAGACTCCGGCGAGCGCATCACCTGGATCGGCCCGGACGGCGCCGTGCTGTTCGACAACCGTCTCGGCGGCAGGCCGCTGGAGAACCACCTGACCCGCCCGGAGGTGCAGGAGGCCCTGGCGGCGGGCACCGGCGAGGACAGCCGCCGGAGCGTCTCCGCCGCCATCCCCATGGATTACTGGGCGCTGCGCATGCCCGACGGGAGCGTGCTGCGCCTGTCGGAGCGGCAGATGTCGCTGGGGACGATCCTGCGGATGATGCTGCGCTCGTTCATCCTGATGACGCTGGCCATGCTGGCGCTCTGCGCCGGGATGTCGCTGCGCCTGGCGCGGCGCATCGTCGCGCCCATCAACGCCATCGACCCCGACGATCCCGACGAGCGGCGGGTCTATCCCGAGCTGCACCCGCTCATCACGCGCCTGCAGGAGCAGAACCGCGACATCCGCGCGCATCTTTCCGCGCTCAGCGCGCGCCAGAGCGAGCTTGACGCCGTTACGGAAACCATGCACGAGGGCTTCCTGCTGGTCGGCCCGGGAGGCGCCGTCCTCTCCGGCAACCGCAGCGCCCGCCGGCTGACCGGCCTGGCGGAGGGCGCGGAGCAGACGCTGGACGCGCCCGGCTGCCCGGCGCAGATCCGCACGCTGGCGGAGACGGCCCTGGGCGGCGCCCGCGGCGAGTGCGTGCTCCCGCTCTGCGGCGGCACATGGCAGGTCACGGCCAATCCCGTGCCGGACGCGCAGGGCGTGCGCGGCGCGGTGCTCCTTATGACCGACGTCACCGACCGCGAGGAGCGCGAGGCGCTGCGGCGCGAGTTCTCCGCCAACGTCTCCCATGAGCTCAAGACGCCCCTTACCTCCATCTGCGGCTTTGCCGAGCTCATGAAGGAGGGGCTGGTGCCCCAGGAGACCATGCGTGAATTTTCCGGCGACATCTACCGCGAGTCGCGCCGGATGATCGACCTGATCGACGATATCCTGGCGCTCTCCCGGCTGGACGAGGGCGCCGGGGATTTTCCCTTTGCGGACGTGGACCTCTACGAGCTGTGCGGCGAGGTCATCGAAACGCTGCGCCCCGCCGCGCAGGCGCAGCATGTCACGCTGGAGCAGGCCGGCCAGCACGCCGTGATCCGCGGCGTGCCGCAGCTGCTGCGGGAGATGGTCTTCAACCTCTGCGACAACGCCGTCAAATACAACGTCCCGGAGGGCCGCGTGACCGTCTCGGTCTGGCAGGTGGGCGGCAGCTGCACGCTCTCCGTGGCGGACACGGGCATCGGCATCCCCTATGAGCACCAGCAGCGCGTCTTTGAGCGGTTCTACCGCGTGGACAAGAGCCATTCCCGCGCCGTCGGCGGCACGGGCCTGGGCCTTTCCATCGTGAAGCATGCCGCGCAGATCCACGGGGCGCGCATCGTGCTCAACAGCACGCCCGGCAAGGGCACGGCCATCGCCGTCACCTTCCGGACGCAGCCTCCCGCCTGAGCACGCAGCCATACAGCGACCCGGCCCGCCTTCCGGCGGGCCGGGTCGTTTTCACTCCCGCAGGGAACGGACATACTCCGACGGCGTGACGCCCAGGGCGCTTCGGAACCGGCGGGAAAACTGCTGCACGCTGGAAAAGCCGAACTCCGCGGCGATCTGCCCGATGGCCTCCCGGCCCTCGCGCATGCGCGCCTTGCACTCCTCCAGGCGGATCTTTGTGATATAGCGCCCCGGCGGCATGCCCAGCTGCGTGCGGAACAGGCTGCACAGATGCGGAACGGACACATGCACCGCCGCGGCCAGCTCCTGCAGGCGGATCTCCGAGCGGATATGCCCGGCGATATACTGCACGGCGTCGTCCACGATCCGGCTGCCGGCGGCAGCCGTTGCGGGCAGCGTGCGCGCCCGGGCGCTGCGGTCCTCCTCCCCGGCCCGCAGCAGCGCCACCAGCACGAGCTGCATGAGCGCGCAGAGCATGTCCCGGGCAAAAGCGTCCGGCTGCTCATGCTCCCGGAGCATCTCCCCGATCAGCGCGCGCACCCGCGGCGGCAGCTGCATGGGGCGGTTGCAGATCGGCCGGAGGCAGCCCGCCGAGGCGGAAAAGGAGACCGTCAGGAAGCTGACGGGCGCCTCGGAATACTGCATGTGCCAGTCGTTCGGGCCGACAAGCATGGCGCACTGCTGCCCGACGCGGCAGCTGCGCCCGTTGACCACGTTGTACAGCTCCCCCCTGTCCACATAGACGAGCTCAAAGGGCTCATGGCGCTCCCCGCGGAAATAAAAGGACTGCGCGCTTTCCTGATAGAAAAACGAATGGACCGCGCCGAACGCCAGCCCTCCGCCGCCCTCCGCCAGGAACGCGGCGTCCACGGTGTCCTCCGCCGCAGGCTCCTCCGCGGCGAAGAACAGCACCTCGCAGCCGTCCACCAGCGGGGCGATGGAAAAGCGCGTCCCCTCCGGCAGCCGGACCACCCGGTCCAGATAAAACAGCTCCGGCTCCTTTCCGCCATAGAGGATCAAAACCGGCATCCCGGACGCGTACTCCAGCGTCAGCTCGCCCCGGACCGCAAAGCGCGTGAGCGTGCCGCCGGCCGTGAACTGCCGCTTCTGCGCCGGCACGCGCGTGCGCTCCGGCGGCGCGGGCAGGATCTCCGCCCGGCCGCGCAGGGATGCGCCCGTCAGATTCTGCAGCTCCATGCCTCTGCCCCCCTGCTTCTTTTTTCTGTTATCAACTTATCATATTTTCAAAATTCCGCAAGTGCTTTCGCCAATAATTCGCTGAAATTTATCATTTCTTATCCTGCTTGACGTCCGCCGCTTGCAAACCGTATCCGACGTGATAGAGTGGGATCGGGAGCAGCCGGCGTCTGACCGGCCGCCGGAAAGGAACGATCAGAATGAACGAGGAATTTTCCGCGCTCCTGCGCCGGTTCCGGCTGCAGGGCACGGCCGTTTCGTGCGAGCGGTACGGCCAGGGCCATATCAACCAGACATACCTTGTCGTCACCGACGCCGGCGCGCGCTATATCCTCCAGCGGATCAACGAGCATGTGTTCCCGGATGTGGACGGACTGATGGAGAACATCGTCCGGGTGACGGCGTTCCTGCGGGAACGCTCGGACGATCCGCGCGCGGCGATGCGCGTGGTCCCGGCGGAGGACGGCGGCAGCTGGCTGCGCACGCAGGGGGGCTGCTTCCGTATGTATGACTTTGTGGAGGACACCGTCTGCCTGCAGCAGCCCGAGTCCGACCGTGATTTTTATGAGAGCGCCGTCGGCTTCGGCTCGTTCCAGAGCCGCCTGCAGGACTTCCCCGCCGCCACGCTCCATGAGACGATCCCGGATTTCCACAACACCCCCGACCGCTACCGGCAGCTCCGGGAGGCCGTTGCGCGCGACGCATGCGGGCGCGCATCCGGCGTGCAGGCGGAGATCGACTTTGCGCTCAGCCTGGAGCGGGAGATGGCCGTGCTGCAGACCATGCGCACGCAGGGGGAGCTCCCTCTGCGCGTGACGCACAACGACACCAAGCTCAACAATGTCCTTCTGGACGCGCATACGCGCAAAGCCGTCTGCGTCATCGACCTGGACACCGTGATGCCCGGCCTGAGCATGTATGATTTCGGGGATTCCATCCGCTTCGGCGCGGCCACCGCCGCGGAGGACGCGCGCGATCTGGACGCGATGACCATCGACCTGGGGCGCTATGAGACCTTTACGCGCGGCTTCCTTGCCTCCTGCCGCGGCCTCACGTCCGCAGAGCTGGACTGCATGCCCCTGGGTGCAAAGACCATGACCATGGAGTGCGGCGTGCGCTTCCTGACCGACTATCTCGACGGCGACCGCTATTTTGCGGTCCACCGCGAGGGCCAGAATCTGGACCGCTGCCGCACGCAGTTCCGTCTCGTCCGGGAAATGACCCGCAAATGGGACGATATGCGCCGCATTGCCGAACAAGCCCGTTCTGTCTGAACGGATCGAAGAGAAAAGGAGAAACAACCATGCTGCATGTCAAATGGAACATCACCCAAACGCCGGAGGAAGCCGGACGCCTTGCCGCCGATCTGTTTGAAGCCCAGATCCATGCCAAGCCCGCCTGCGTCATCGGCCTGGCCACCGGCTCCACGCCCCTGCCGCTCTACCGGGAGCTGATCGCCCGGAACGCAGCGGGCACGCTGGATTTTTCCCGCGTGCGCACGGCCAACCTGGATGAATACCAGGGTCTTGCCCCCGACCATCCCCAGAGCTACCGCCGCTTCATGCAGGAGAACCTGTTCGACCATATCAACATCCGCCCCGAAAACACCATCGTCCCCGACGGCCTTGCCGCGGATATCCCCGCCATGTGCGCGTCCTATGAGCGGCAGATCGAGGACTGGGGCGGCGTGGATCTGCAGCTGCTGGGCATCGGCCATGACGGCCACATCGGCTTCAATGAGCCGTGCGGCGAGTTCCCGGTGCACACGCACCGCATCGAGCTCACCGAGATGACGCGCAGCGCCAACAAGCGCTTCTTCGCCTCGCTGGACGAGGTCCCCTCCGCCGCCATCTCCATGGGCATCGGGACCGTGATGGCCGCGCGGAAGATCGTCATGATCGTCACCGGCGCGGACAAGGCGGAGATCCTGGCCGAAGCCTTCTTCGGCCCGGTGGTTCCGTCCGTCCCGGCGTCCATCCTGCAGCTGCACCCGGACGTCACCGTGATCTGCGACGCGGCTGCCGCATCCCGTCTGCCGCGCTGAGGCGTGCTGCTCCGGCCGCCGTCCGTGAGACATCGGCGGCCGCTGCGCCGCCTGCAGGGACCCGCCTGCGGGCAAAAAACCGTCCGCGGCCC
>CADCOJ010000061.1 GCA_902803075.1 Oscillospiraceae bacterium
CTCGCTCCGCTTTTGTGATCTGCCAGCGCAGGCCGCGCCGTCTGCCGCGGCGTGCGGCAAGAGCGAGATTCTCCTCGATCTGCATGTCCGCGGCCGTTCCGCTCATGGGGTCCTGGAACACGCGCCCGAGCAGGGACGCGCGCTTGTAGTCCGGCAGGCCGGTCACATCCCGGCCGTCGATGACGATGCTGCCGCTGTCGATTGGCCAGGTCCCGGCGATGGCGTTGAGCAGGGTGGACTTGCCCGCACCGTTCGAGCCGATGATGGTGATGAAATCACCGTCGTCGAGATGAAGCGTGACGCCGTCGAGCGCACGCTTTTCGTTGACGGTCCCGGGGTGGAAGGTCTTTCTCACATCCGTCAGATCAAGCATTTCGTCCACCTGCCTTCCGTGCCGCGCGGGCAAACGACGTCTGTCGGCGGGACTTGAGATAAGGCACGGCAAGGAATGCCGCGACGATGATGGCAGTGAAGAGCTTCATGTCATTCGTCGGCATCCGCAGCCAGAGGACGATACCGATGAAAACGTAGTAAAGAATGCTGCCGATCACCACGAAAAGCATCTTTGAGGCGAAGCTGCGCTTCCGGAGCAGGGCCTTGCAGAGCACGTCCCCGATGATGACTGCCGCCAGACCGATGACAATGGCGCCGCGGCCCATGTTGATATCGGCAAAGCCCTGGTACTGCGCGGTGAGCGCGCCGGACAGGCCGACCAGCCCGTTGGAAAGCGTGAGGCCGATGAGCTTCATGGAGTTCGTGTTGATGCCCTGCGCCTTGGCCATGCTGGGGCAGGAGCCGGTGGCGCGGATGGCACAGCCCTGCTCGGTGCCGAAATACCAGTAAAGCCCTGCGATCACCACGGCGGCGAACGCAGCGCCCACCGCAATGGCGAGCCCGTTGCTGCGCGAGGAGAGCAGCAGCGGATACTTGTCCACGCTGACAGCCTGGTTGGCTTTGCCCATGATGTTGAGATTGACGGAGTAGAGCGCGATCTGCGTCAGGATCGAGGCGAGGATGCCGGGGATGCCGAGCCGTGTGTGAAGAAGCCCTGTCACCAGCCCGGTCAGGCAGCCCGCAGCCGTTGCCCCTGCGATCGCCGCCCAAACCGGCATGCCGGAGAGGATCAGCATGACGCACACTGCCCCGCCGGTGGCAAACGAGCCGTCCACGGTCAGGTCGGCAAAGTCGAGCAGCTTATAGGTGATGAACACACCCAGGGCCAGCAGGCCCCAGATCAGTCCCTGCGCAAGATTGCCCGGCAGCACGCGCAGCAGCGTCGCCGGGTCCAGAGAAGCGAAGTAATGCAGAATCTGCATGGATGAACCTCCCGGAATGGATTGACCGGTCGGCCGGCTCCTCAGTGACCAGAGGAGCCGGCCCCCGGCGCGGAACGGTCAGCCGATGGCGGCGTAATCCTCAGGGATGGAGATGCCGAGGGATGCACAGATGTCGGCGTTGTATTTCTTTGTGACCTCCGGAGCGAAGCCGATCTCCATGGAGGAGATGTCCGCGTCCTCGGCCAGGATCCGGTAGGCCATCTCGCCGGCGGCTTTGCCGATGTCATAGTAGCTGATGGTCAGCGTGGCGACACCGCAGCCGGAGCAGATGCCCTCCTCACCGGCGACGACCGGCATGTTGGCCGGAACAACGACGTTGCGGATCAGCTCCACATTGTCAGCCGCCTTGTTGTCCGTGGGGATGTAGAGCACATCCTCTGCGCCGCAGGCCGTCGTGACGACGGAGGCAATGTCGTTGGAGTCGGCAAAGGTGTAGTCCGTGCAGGCGATGCCGGCCGCTTCCAGATGGCTGCGTACGACGCCTGCCTGGTAGAACGAGTTGGGTTCGGACGAGCAGTAGAGAATGCCGACTTTTTTCGCCTCCGGGAACAGCTCGGAGATCATGGCCGCCTGTTGGTCAAGCGGCGCAAGGTCGGATGTGCCGGAGACATTGAGCCCCGTGGCGCCCTGGAAGTCCGTCAGGTCGAGCGCCGTGGCGTAATCGGTGATGGACGTGCCAAGGATGGGGATCGCGGAAGTCGCGGAGGCGGCAGCCTGCAGGGCGGGCGTCGCGTTGGCCAGGATGAGATCGACTTTGTCGGCCACGAACTGGTTGCAGATCGTGGTGCAGATGGCGGAGTCGCCCTGTGCGTTCTGCTCGTCAAAGGTGACGCGCTCACCCAGAAGCTCTGTCAGCCGGTCGCGGAAGCCCTGCGTCGCAGCGTCGAGAGCCGGATGCTGGACGAGCTGACAGATGCCGACGCGGAAGGTCTTTTCCTCCGTCTGTACGGCGGAAGCGTTCTGCTTTGCGCATGCGGCGAGCGCAAGGAGCATGCTCAGCGCGAGGAACAGGCATACGGTTTTTTTCATGATGGATCGGTCCTTTCTGATTTGGCATGGGATGCGGTAAAACCAAAAACGCGGCTCCGCCTGCAAAGCGAAGCCGCATTCGTTTTCATGGAAAAGAATGTGGTCCGGTCATGCAGCAAGCGGCGGATCGCCCGAATAACGAAATGCAAAAAAGCGGCCTGCATAAACGCAGCCCGTAAAGAGGAACACGAAAGACTGTCCCATGGAACGGCCGGAGATACGGGAAGCGGAGCATGCCATGAGACTCACCCTTTCATCAGAAGTGTTCGTTATTTGTGTAATACTTTAATCCGTTTTGCTGCTAAAGTCAATCAGTCAAAAAGACAAAAAAACGCGCCGTTTGCATGCGGAATTTGTCGCCTCAGACAAAAAACGGCGCGGCCAGAACACACGCTCAGTCATCTTCGCACAGAAGATGCGCAAGATCCTGCACGTGCTTGCAGTAGAAATCGCAGTTTTTCCGCATAAAGGCTTCGATCTGCGGCACGTCGTGGGCCCAGCCGGCGGCCGCAAAGGACGCGCCGCAGGCGCGGGCCATGTCATAGCCGGGCTTGAGATCGTCAATGACCAGCGCATCCTGTGCGCGCAGCCCGAAGGTTTCGAGGATGCGCTGCAGCGGCCATGCGTTCGGTTTGCGCTGCTCGGGCGGCAGCTCCCAGCCGAAGATCAGATCGGGCATGGGCAGGCCGTTTTCACGGTAGTCGCGCTCGATGGTATCACGCATCGAATGGGAGACCACGGCGATCACGCCGCCCCGGTCCCGGTGGCGCTGCAGGATCTCCCGGATGCCGGGATAAGGGGAGGGGACACGGGTGCGCACATAGTCCTGCCAAAAACGGAATTCCTCCTCAAGCTGCTGGTCCGTCAGGCCCAGCTCATCCCGGAACAGGCCGATGATGCCGGGCTCAAAGTTTTTGTAGAAGTATTCATCCAGCGTGTACCGCGCCTCCGGGCGGACGGTCTTGAGATAGGCCAGGAACGACGGATAGTGGATGACGGCGGTCGAGTTGACGACGGTGTCGTCATGGTCAAAGACAAGGCATGGAAAGCGCATGGGAAGCTCCTCCGCAGGGCAGTGTGGTTTGTCCCATCATATCAGCCCTGCGCGCCGTGCGCAAGTGCGCAAAGGGAAAATCTTATTTTTTTGAGAAGAATTGCTATTTGAAAAAAAGTGTGCTATACTCAGACTGAATATACAGTGCGCATGCACTTCCGGGCGTCCACTGGACCGTTTTTTGCATATTCCGTTTAAAAAATGGAGGTAAGTATATGAAAAGAAGGCAAAGCTCGTGGGTACGCAGACGTCTGCCGATGCTTGTCGCCATTGCGGCGATCGTGCTCCTGGTCCTTATCATTGTCCTGATCGCCAGGGGCTGCTCCAAAAAGCCGAGCGAGGGCATCGAGGCCAAGGCGTTCTCCACCGGGACCGTCATCACGCTTCCTGTCAATGCCGAGCTGAACAACGGTGATTTCGTATCCTACGGCGGCTATCAGTTTGAAACAGGCAAAAAGCTCGGCAGCATGGCCAAGCTCGTCACCAAGAACAACGACGGCGTTACCGGGACAAGCTATTCCAACAGCTATGGCGTATGCTGGGTCTTTACGCGCAAGAACGACGCCGGAACGGACAGTTGGTGCCTTTACCAGCGCGATCCCGGCCAGACCAAAAATTGGTATATCTTCATGGGCGAACACCGCGAAGTCAGCCTTCCCACGGGCGCGTTCGATACGCTCCTGCCGCTGCATCTCATCACGGACGCCGCGCTGCGCGACTCCATGTTCGGGCGCATCGAGCTGGGCACGCCCTATTCCTGCGGCTGTGATAAGATGCCTGAGGGCCAGACGATCGCCGGCATGTTCCGCGCGTTCTATGAGGAGTCCAACCTCTATAATGTCTCCACCAGCGAGATGGGCTTCACGCTTGTCCCGAAGGGCAGCGCGCAGCAGCTGATCTTCCAGTTCAACGACGACGGCTCCAAGTTCATGGTCACCGTCCCCGAGGACACCGAGCCCGAGCCCACGGCCAACGCAACGGTGCGCAGCGGCAGCGGCGATCCCGTTACGCTGATCGAAAACGATGCGCTGTCGCTTTCCTCCATCCTGCTGCAGTCCAACTTCAAGCGCACCGGCAAGCCTGCCGACTACACCTACACTGCCGATCTTGACGGCAAGTCCTATGAGCTTTCGCTGGAGTGGAAGGACAACACCTGGGCGGCCTCCGTCCACTGCGACGACGGCTTTGCCGTGCTCACCACGCGTAATGCCTGCACGGTGGCGGCAATCCTTGCCAACAACCTCGTGGGCGATATGCCCGCGCGCAGCGACGAAGTGACCGCCTCCTTTGCCGCCATGCCGACCTGCATGGCGACGACCACAGGCCTCAACGTCCGCTCCCAGCCCTCGACCAACAGCACGCGCCTGGCCACGCTGCAGGAGAACACCGCCGTTGCGGTCATCGCCAAGAGCGACGACGGCTGGTACGAGGTGCTCTACAACGATAAGCGCGCCTATATGAGCGCGGATTACCTCAAGGCAGTCTATTCTGCCGAAAGTGAGCCCGGTTCCAACGACTGACCGAAATTGACCGCCCTGCGCCATCCGGTGCAGGGCGGCCCTGTATACAGACGCACGAAAACGCCAGCCGGTTTCCGGCTGGCGTTTTCTTTTGAGAAAAGAGAAAGAAAAAGAGAGGAAAGAATGGGAGGTGAAGAATCCAAAAGATCACTGTCGTCCCTCCGCAGGAGCTCCCGCGGAGCAGCATCCTTTGTGATCTTATGATAACGGAAGCGCCGGAGCGGTTGGTGAACAGATTGTAAACGAACTATAAAGAATTCTTAACGGACGGCGGCGCGGTGGAAAAAAAGGACGCGGTATGGTATGATACCGGGAAAGGAGGCATGGACATGTGGACAGAACAGATGATCCGGGAGGAGTATGCACGGCTCGACCGCCTGCTCGGCGTCGACACATCGCACATCCCGGTCTCATTTTCCGCGCGTATGGTGCGCCGTTACGGCGCCTGCACCTTCCGCGGCGACACGCCCACGGCCATTCGCCTGGCAGCCTTTCTGAAGGAGGATGACACGGCGCTTCTGGAGACGGCGCGCCACGAATATGCCCACGCGGCCGTCGCTCTGCTGACCGGGAAGCGGCACGCGCATGACGACGCATGGCGCGCCGTCTGCCGTCGGATCGGCTGTCCGGAGGAGCGGCTGGCAGAGCCATGTGCGGCGGCGGAGCGGAACTGCGCACGGATCGTTCGCCAGCGCGGCGTATATGTGGTGACATGCCTGCGCTGCGGGGCCGAGTCCGAGTATCTGCGGCGCGGGCCGGTGGTCCAGGCACTGGAACGCGGCCGGCGCGGCTGCCGCTGCCGCGCGTGCGGCGGGACAAAATTCCGGTTGGAAAAGCGCTTCGTTCCGCTCTGAAAGGCAATGCAGGCGAAACCATCCGGGGATGCGCCGGCACGCCATGCCGAGCAGGCGCTTCAGACGGCCAGAGCGGCTGAATGACGCCCCGGTCGGACGCAAAGGACATTCCCATCCCTTCACGCGCTCCTGCCGCCCGGCAGGGGCGCAGTGTTTTTTCCGGGAGAAACCGTGTTCAGACGTCCTTGTGGGCCAGGCGCCACTCAACATATTCGTCATAGGTCCCGAGCCGGTCGATGATGCGCCCGCCGGGCAGAAACTCAATGATGCGGTTGCAGGTCGTGGAAAGCAGCTCATGGTCATGGGAAGCGAGCAGGATATTGCCCGGGAAGGCGGTCAGACCCTTGTTGACCGCCTGGATGGCCTCCATGTCCAGATGGTTTGTCGGCTGATCGAGCAGCAGCACGTTCGCGCCGGAGAGCATCATCTTCGAGAGCATGCAGCGCACCTTCTCTCCGCCGGAGAGGACGTTCACGCTCTTGAACACCTCGTCGCCGGAAAAGAGCATCCGCCCAAGAAAGCCGCGCAGATAGACGTCGTCCTTTTTTGCCGAGTACTGACGGATCCAGTCGACCAGTGAGTCAGAGCAGTCCGCAAAGTATTCGGTGTTGTCCTTCGGCAGATAGCTCGTGGTGACGGTCTGGCCCCATTTGACGCTGCCCTCATCCGGCTCAAGCTCGCCCATGAGAATGCGGAAGAGCGTCGTCTGTGCAAGCTCGTTTTCGCCGACAAATGCGATCTTTTCATTTTTCCCGACAATGAAGGAGACCTTGTCCAGCAGCTTCACGCCTTCGATCGTCTTGGAGACGTCCGTGACGAAGAGGATGTCCTTGCCGACCTCGCGCTCGCGCTCAAAGCCGACGAACGGATACCGACGCGACGAGGCCGGCATCTCCTCCACGGTGAGCTTGTCCAGCAGACGCCTGCGCGAGGTGGCCTGGCGGCTTTTGGCCTTGTTGGCGGCAAAGCGTGCAATAAAGGTCTGCAGCTCCGCGATCTTCTCTTCCGCACGCTTATTTTTGTTGCGGATGAGCTGCTGGATGAGCTGGGAGGATTCATACCAGAAGTCGTAGTTGCCGACGTACAGCTTGATCTTGCCGTAGTCGATATCCACAATGTGCGTGCAGACAGTGTTGAGGAAGTGGCGGTCATGGCTGACCACAAGGATCAGTCCGGTCTGTTCATAGTCAAGGATGAAATCTTCAAGCCAGCGGATGGCTTCAATGTCAAGGTTGTTGGTCGGTTCATCCAGAAGGATGATGTCCGGTTTGCCGAACAGCGCCTGCGCCAGGAGCACCTTGACCTTGAGCCGCGGATCCGTGTTGGCCATGAGCTCCGTGTGAAGCTCCACGGGGATACCGAGCCCCTGCAGAAGCCGGCTGGCGTCGGACTCTGCCTCCCAGCCGTCCATCTCCGCAAATTCCGCCTCAAGCTCCGATGCGCGCAGGCCGTCTTCCTCGCTGAAGTCCGGCTTTTCGTAGAGCGCGTCCTTTTCCTTCATCACGTCGTAGAGGTGCTGGTTGCCCATGATGACGGTGTCAAGGACGGTGAACGCGTCATACTGAAACTGATCCTGCTTCAGGATGGACATCCTGGCACCCTGCTTGATGCTGAACGAGCCGGAGGTCGGCTCCAGCGCGCCGGAGAGGATCTTGAGGAATGTCGACTTTCCCGCGCCGTTTGCGCCGATGACGCCGTAGCAGTTGCCGGGCAAAAACTGCAGATCCACATTTTTGAACAGGACAAACCCGCCGAACTGCATGCCGAGATTGGAAATGGTGATCATAAGCTGCTCCTTCCGGATGGACTTTTTTTCATCATACCATACTTCCGGCGTTCTGCAAAGTGCGGTTGTGAACAGTTTCTGAATTTTTGGAAAAGGGGTTGCAAAACGCGGAAAGTGTACTATAATACGTTTAGCACTCAAAAGAAGAGAGTGCTAATCTGCAAAGGACGTGACATTATGGCGAAAAAGCAATTCAAGGCGGAGTCGAAGCGCCTGCTTGATCTGATGATCAATTCCATCTATACCCATCAGGAGATCTTCCTGCGTGAGCTGATTTCCAATGCGTCCGACGCCATCGACAAGCTGGCCTATCTTGCGCTGACGGATGAGCATGTCGGCCTGAACCGCAGCGATTTCCAGATCGAGCTCGTGCCCGATGAGAAGAACCGCACGCTCATGGTGCGCGACAACGGCATCGGCATGGACCAGCAGGAGCTTGAGAGCAATCTCGGCACCATCGCCAGGTCCGGCAGCTTCCAGTTCAAGCAGGGGCTGGACGAAAAAAAGCCGGAGGACCTGGACATCATCGGCCAGTTCGGCGTGGGCTTCTATTCCGCATTTATGGTCGCCGATCAGGTGACTGTGATCTCGAAGAAATATGGCTCGGACGAGGCTTATATGTGGCAGTCCGACGGCGCCGACGGCTATACCATCGCCCCGACTACAAAGAAGACGGCCGGCACCGACGTTATCCTCAAAATCAAGGCCGACACCGAGGACGAGCAGTACAGCCGCTTCCTGCGCACATGGGAGCTGCAGCAGCTGGTCAGGAAATACTCCGATTATATCCGGTACCCCATCCGCATGGAGGTGGAGAAGACCCGCATGAAGGAGGGGACGGAAAAGGAGGAAAAACCCGAGTACGAGACCTACCGCGAGACTGAAACGCTCAACTCCATGGTTCCGATCTGGCACCGCAAGAAGAAGGATGTCACCGACGAGGAGTACAACAACTTCTACAAGGAAAAGTTCTTCGACTTTGAAGATCCGCTTGCCGTGATCCATGCCGACGTGGAGGGGGCAGTCACGTACCAGGCGCTGCTCTATATCCCGGCGCGCGCGCCGTATGATTTCTACACCAAGGACTTCAAAAAGGGCCTGCAGCTGTATTCCTCCGGCGTTATGATTATGGAAAACTGCGCGGATCTGCTGCCGGACTGCTTCCGGTTCGTCCGCGGCGTGGTCGATTCGCAGGATCTGAGCCTCAACATTTCGCGTGAGATGCTCCAGCATGACCGCCAGCTCAAGTTCATCGCCGGAAACCTGGAAAAGAAGATCAAGCAGGAGCTCTCCAAGCTGATGGAGTCCGACCGCGAGAAGTATGAGAAGTTCTACCAGGCGTTCGGCATGCAGATCAAATACGGCACGCTCGCTGATTACGGCGCGAAGAAAGACGTCATGCAGGACCTGATCCTCTACTGGTCGAGCAAGAACGAAAAGCTGACCTCCTTTGCCGAGTATGTCGCGGCCATGCCGGAGGAGCAGAAGTATATCTACTACGCCAACGGCGAGAACCGGAACCGCCTGGCGCAGCTTCCGCAGATGGAAAAGCTGCGGGAAAAGGGGTATGACGTGCTGTTCATGACGGACGAGGTGGACGGCTTTATCCCGCAGACGCTTCTAAAATACAAGGAAAAGGAATTCCGCTCGGTCATGGCGGACGACCTGGGTCTTGCCACCGACGAGGAAAAGAAGGCCGCCGAGGAGAAGAGCGAAAAATCGAAGCAGACGCTGGACTTTGTCCGTCAGACGCTGGGCGAGAGCGTTAAGGAGGTGCGTCTGAGCGAGAACCTTGGCAGTCACCCGGTCAGCATCGTTCCCGCGGAGGGCATGACCTTTGAGATGGAGAAGTATTTCAAGCGCTTGAACCCTGACTCCGACATGAAGGCCGAGCGCGTGATGGAGCTGAATGCGGAGCATCCGCTGTTCAACACGCTGCAGATCGCCGTGGCCCAGGACGAAGAGAAGGCAAAGAAGATCGTCCGTATCCTCTATACGCAGGGCCTGCTGATGGCGGACCTGCCCATCGAGAACCCGGGCGAATATACAGACCTTGTCTGCGGCCTGATCCAGTAACAGAAACCGGAAACGCCCCGATGCGGACCATTCGGTCCCGCATCGGGGCGTTTGACATTTGTTCAATCCTCTCCGAACAGCGGGCGGATCAGCCCGTGATCGTCGAAGCGCGTGTCATGGGAGGTCGTGACGAACACGATGCCGGCGTCCGGATCCGGGAGCACCTCGGAAAGGGCCTCCGTTACGTCCATGACGGAGTTGGCGCGCTCCGTGGTGACAAAAACGCGCGAAGCGTTTTCGGCAACAGCCGGGTCGGTGGTGCCAAGGGCAAGACGCAGTCCCGTGACCGAAAGATTGGCCTGCAGTGCGGCGGCGCATTCCGCTGTCGCAGCCTGCGGCGTCTCAATGGAGCTGTCCCACACGATGGAAGGGTCGTCCGGCACATAGAAGTTGTCGAAGAGCACCTCGTCGAAGCCGAGCGTCTGCAGCTCCAGCGCAATGGCGGTCAGATAGGATTGCACGCCTGCGTCGTCCGGGCGCATCCAGTAGCACCGGCGCTCATCCATCCACAGCGCGCCTCCGCGGATGGAAAGCGCCGCGGCATAGTGCTGCTCGATGTAGTTCGGGTCGGAGAACGCGGGCACGCGCGCAACAACGATCAGATCCTGCCGCGCCGTCAGCGCGCGGATCAGCGCGTCGCAGGCCTTGATGTCTGCGTCGGCGGTCTGCGCACCGACAAGACTCGTGGAATAATAGAAATTGCCCAGCGGGCTCTTGACGTCAATGAGCACGGCGTTGTAGCCGTCTGCTTCCGCCAGTGCCTGCCGGACCTCATCGACGCCCGCGGCAAGCATGGTCGTGGAGATATAATACCCGTGCAGCTGCACGCCGGCGGGGTCGGGCCGTTCGGTGTCTGCGCCGTCGGAGAAGACGGTCTCGTAGTTGTAGGTCTCGTCCGCGTGAGTTTCCGGCGGCTGCTGCGTGCGGCGCAGACGCTGATCCATGTCAAAATAGGCATGGCCGTCGGAATAGACGACAAAGCGCCCGAGATAGCTGATCCGTGCGATGATGAGCAGCGCCAGCGCACCCAGCACGGCGAGGGCGATCCAGGCGATGCGCCGGAGCAGACGCTTGTTGCGGTAAGAAAAGAAACGCATCGGACGCCTCCGTTACGCCTGCTGCAGCGCGGCCGTGACCCGGCACCAGTCGTCCTGGCGCTCGGTGGAAAGCACCTGCATCCCGGCGCCTTCAATGGCGCGGATCACATCGGAAAGGCGGGTGTCCAGAATGCCGGAGCAGACGAAGATGCTCTGTTCCTGCAGGAATTCCGGCACCACGCGGCACAGCGGGATGATGACGTCGGCCACGATATTGGCCAGCACGATGTCCCAGCCGGACGACGCAAGCATCTGCATCATCGCTTCGTCCCTGGTGACGTCGCCGGTCAGCGCGGTGAAGCGGTCGGCACCGAGGCGGTTGATCTCCGCGTTCCGGCGGGCGATCTCCTCCGCCTTGGGGTCGATGTCCACGCCGGTGGCGTGCGCGGCGCCGAGCTGCAGCGCTGTGATGGAGAGGATCCCGCTGCCGCTGCCGCGGTCGAGCACCCGCTCTCCGCCCTGCACGGCGCGTTCAAGCTCACGCATACACATCTGCGTGGAGGCGTGGGAGCCTGTCCCGAAGATCATGCCGGGGTCGAGCAGCACCTCCACGCGGCCCTCCGGATTCTCCGGACGGAGCCACTGCGGCACGACAAGCAGCCGCCTGCCGATGGGCAGCGGCTGATAATACTGCTTCCAGCTGTTTTCCCAGTCTTCATCGCGCACACCGGCCAGATCAATGTCCAGCGTGCCGAAGTCTATGGCCGGATACTGCTGCCGGAGCTCCTCCAGACGGCTCTTGAGCGTACTGACGGTGTCCGGAACGTCCGGACCGTTCTGCAGATACAGCCGGATCTGGGACAGGCCGCGCATGCTTTCGCGCAGCTTGTCGTCCACATAGTCCCAGTACGGGCGGCTGGTTTCGAGAAATTCCTCAAACTGCGCCTCGTCGTCCACGATAAAGCTGTCATAGCCCAGCGCGGTCAGCCGGTCGCAGACCAGGTCGATGGCCTGCGCGGCGGTATGGATGGTCAGTTCAGTCCACTGCATGGAGTGCCTCCTCGCCTGCAAACGGCAGGCGGTTTCTCAATTCGTTCTTTCCTTACAGTTTACATGAATCCGGCCGGAATAACAAGATGTATTTTACTTTTTCCGCGCCATGGGGTATAATAGGGCAGAACCAAACCGGCCGCGGCGCACAGCCGCAAACGACAGGAGGCGCATCATGTTTCTGTTATCGCCCATTACATTTCCAAATCTCGGCCTGACGTTTGACCCCGATCCCGTAGCGTTTACGGTGTTCGGCAAGGACATCTACTGGTATGGCATCATCATCGCCGCGGGCTTTTTGCTGGCCGTGCTCTATATGACCCACCGTGCGCCGGAGTTCGGCGTCACGCAGGATGAGGCGTTGGACCTTGTCTTGTGGGTCGTCCCCTTCGGCGTCATCTGTGCGCGGGCATATTACTGCATCTTCTATTGGGATCTGTTCCGCGACGATCCCATCTCCGTGCTCTACATCTGGGAGGGCGGCCTTGCGATTTACGGCGGCATCATCGGCGGCGCGCTGGCGGTGGTCGTGTTCAGTCTGGTGCGGAAGCTCCGGACGACCGTCCTGCTGGACCTTGCGGCCATGGCCGTCATCATTGGACAGTTCTGCGGCCGGTGGGGCAATTTTGTCAACCGCGAGGCGCACGGCACCGAGACCGATTCCTTCCTCAAAATGGGCCTGCAGGACGGCACCGGAGCGGTCAAATTTTACCACCCGACC